>CANFPU010000130.1 GCA_947448955.1 Burkholderiales bacterium | reverse complement strand
GTGCCGACATTCAGAAGGTCACCGGCGTTTACGCAGCGGCTTACGACAGCGCCGAGGGTTGGGACAAGTTGAAGGCCGAGATCGCCCAATTCGCCGACGTCGAGGGCCGGCGTCCGCGGGTGATGATCGCCAAGCTCGGCCAGGACGGTCATGACCGCGGCGCCAAGGTCGTCGCGACGGCTTTCGCCGACCTGGGCTACGACGTTGACATGGGCCCGCTGTTCCAGACCCCCGAGGAATGCGCGCGCCAGGCGATCGAGAACGATGTCCATGCGGTCGGCATCTCGACGCTGGCTGCAGGCCACAAGACGCTGGTGCCGGCAATCATCGCTTCGCTCAAGGCCCAAGGCGCTGACGACATCATCGTGTTTGTCGGCGGCGTGATTCCACGTCAGGACTACGGCTTTCTCTATGACGCCGGCGTCAAAGGCATTTACGGCCCTGGCACGCCGATTCCTGTCAGCGCCAAGGACGTACTCGAGCAGATTCGGGCGGCGCAGAGTGCTTGAGTGATCGCCCGTTTTGGTGTGGTGCTCACACGGCATTTCATCCTGGAAGCTGCGATGGCGATCTCGGTGCGCATGGACTTCTCACGCCATAGACTGCCGTCGCTGACCCATGGCTGCTCCGCTGAGATGCTGTAGCCCATGATGCACAACGCCTGTGCGATGCAGGACCTGGCGCTGGCGCCGGCCAGCGAGGACGACTTCGAGAGCCTGCTCTCGCTGCGTCTTGCGGCGATGCGTGAGAGCCTGCAACGGGTGGGCCGTTTCGACCCGCAGCGCGCGCGCGAGCGCTTGAGCCGGGCCTTTGAGCCCGCGCACAGCCGCCACATTCTGCTGGCCGGTGAATCGGTGGGCTTCGTCGTGGTCTTGCCGATGGGCGACCATCTGCTGCTGGATCACCTCTACATCGCGCCGCAGGCGCAAGGTCGGGGCATTGGCAGTTGGGTGATGGCCCAGGTGCTGGTCGAGGCCGATCGCTTGCCGTTGCCGGTGCGGGTGACCGCGCTCAAACTCAGCGACGCCAACCGCTTTTACCAGCGGCACGGCTTCGTGCTGCAACTGGCCAGCGAGTGGGATATGCACTACCTGAGACCTGCCAAGGCGAACGTCGATGGCTGAACCTGCGCTGCCGGAGACTGAACAGGCGCTGTTCGACGCCGTGGTTGGCGCGCCTGGCCCGCGCCAGCGCCGCGCGGTGGCCAAGACCATCACGCTGCTCGAATCGACCCGGGCCGACCACCGCTTGCGCGCCGATGCGCTGCTCAACGCGCTGCTGCCGGCCAGCGGGGGCTCGTTCCGGCTGGGGCTCAGCGGCGTGCCAGGCGTGGGCAAGAGCACTTTCATCGAGGCCTTGGGCCTGTACCTGATCGCCCAGGGCCACCGTGTCGCGGTGCTGGCGGTCGACCCCTCGTCGTCGTTGAGCGGTGGCTCGATCCTGGGCGACAAGACCCGGATGGAACAGCTATCGGTGCACGACCAGGCCTACATCCGCCCCAGCCCCGCCAGTGGCACGCTGGGCGGCGTGGCCGAGAAGACGCGCGAGGCGATGCTGGTCTGCGAGGCTGCAGGCTACGACATCGTGATTGTCGAGACCGTCGGTGTTGGCCAGAGCGAGATTGCGGTGGCCGGCATGGCCGACATGTTTGTGCTGATGCAGTTGCCCAATGCCGGTGACGACCTGCAAGCCATCAAGAAAGGCGTGATGGAGTTGGCCGACCTGGTGGTGATCAACAAGGCCGACCTCGACGAGGCTGCGGCCACCCGCGCGCGAGCCCAGATCACCTCGTCGCTGCGACTGATCGCCAGCACCGGGGCGCAAGCTCACGCCGCGCATCACGATCACCAAGCTGCGGAGATCTGGCAGCCTCAGGTGCTGCAGCTCAGCGCGCTCAAAGGCTCCGGCCTGTCGGATTTCTGGTCTGCTGTCAGCCATTTCCGAGCGCTGCAGACGGCCAGCGGCCGCTTGGCCGAGCGCCGCCATGTGCAGGACCAGGCATGGATGTGGGCGTTGATAGAAACCGGCCTGAAGCGCCGATTCCAGACCCATCCCGCCGTGCAATCGGCGCTGCCGTTGATCCGCAACGAGGTGCATGCCGGCCGCGTCGCAGCCTCGGTGGCCGCACGCCGATTGCTCGACCTGTTCCATTGATCTGTCATTCCATTCCATTCCACTCTACGAAACATCACGACCAAGGACCACCATGCATGACAACCAACAAAAGCTAGAAGCCATGCGCGCCCAGGCCCGCCTCGGCGGTGGCGACAAGCGCATCGCCGCGCAGCACGCCAAGGGCAAGCTCACGGCGCGCGAGCGACTTGAACTGTTGCTCGACGAAGGCACTTTCGAAGAGTGGGACATGTTCGTCGAGCACCGCTGCACCGACTTCGGCATGGAAGACAACAAGATTCGCGGCGACGGCGTGGTCACCGGCTACGGCATGATCAATGGTCGGCTGGTGTTCGTCTTCAGCCAGGATTTCACTGTCTTTGGCGGCGCGCTGTCCGAGGCTCATGCCGAGAAGATCTGCAAGGTGATGGACCAGGCGATGAAGGTCGGCGCGCCGGTGATTGGCATCAACGACTCCGGCGGCGCCCGGATTCAAGAAGGTGTCGCTTCTCTTGGCGGTTATGCCGATGTCTTCCAGCGCAACGTGATGGCCAGCGGCGTGATCCCGCAGATCAGTCTGATCATGGGGCCTTGCGCGGGCGGTGCGGTGTATTCACCGGCGATGACCGACTTCATCTTCATGGTCAAGGACTCGAGCTACATGTTCGTCACCGGTCCCGACGTCGTCAAGACGGTGACGCATGAGGAGGTCACTGCTGAAGAACTTGGCGGCGCCGGCACCCACACCACCAAGAGTGGCGTTGCCGACCTGGCGTTCGAAAACGACGTCGAAGCGATCCTGATGCTGCGTCGGTTCTACAACTACCTGCCGCTGAACAATCGCGAGAAGCCGCCGCATCGATCGAGCGGCGACCGGGCCGACCGGCTCGACTACTCGCTCGACACGCTCGTCCCCGACAACCCGAACAAGCCCTACGACATCAAGGAGTTGATCTTCAAGGTGGTCGACGACGGTGACTTCTTCGAGCTGCAGAGCGATTACGCCAAGAACATCGTCATTGGGCTGGGCCGTATGGAAGGCCAGACGGTGGGGCTGGTCGCCAACAACCCGCAGGTGCTGGCCGGCTGCCTGGACATCAAGAGCAGTATCAAGGCTGCGCGCTTTGTGCGTTTCTGCGATGCCTTCAACATCCCGGTCGTCACCTTTGTTGACGTGCCTGGCTTCATGCCAGGTACCAGCCAGGAATACGGCGGCATCATCAAACACGGTGCCAAGCTGCTCTATGCCTACGCCGAGTGCACCGTGCCGAAGGTCACGGTGATCACCCGCAAGGCCTATGGCGGCGCTTATGACGTGATGAGCTCCAAACATTTGCGCGGCGATGTCAACTTCGCTTGGCCGAATGCCGAGATCGCGGTGATGGGCGCCAAAGGCGCGGTCGAGATCATCTTCCGCGAGGACAAGGGCGATCCGGTCAAGCTCGCCGCCCGCGAGGCAGAGTACAAGTCCCGCTTCGCGAATCCGTTTGTTGCCGGCAGCCGCGGCTTCATCGATGACGTGATCCAGCCGCACGAGACGCGCAAGCGGATCTGTCGCAGTCTGGTGATGCTGCGCGACAAGAAGCTGGAAAACCCCTGGCGCAAGCACGGCAACATCCCCCTCTGAACGAGTTTGGCATCGTGGATAGCGTCGTTGGCATCGTCATCGGCTCCTCGCCGTGCGTGCGCACTGTCTCGTCGCCGATTCCTCGCCGCCTAGCTCTCCACGCGCCAAATCGCTCAGAGAAGTCACGACTTTGGAGAGAACCATGTTTACCAAGATTCTGATTGCCAATCGCGGTGACAACGGCCCGCAGGCCGTTGCGGCGCAGCCAAATCGCCTGGTGCACACAGCGCACGCAGGCGATCTCACCCCGATGGAGACAAGCCATGTTTGACAAGATATTGATCGCCAATCGGGGTGAGATCGCCTGCCGCGTCATCAAAGCCGCGAGGAAGATGGGCATCGCCACGGTGGCGGTGTATTCCGAAGCCGACCGGGATGCCCGCCATGTGGCGCTGGCTGACGAGGCGGTTTTCATCGGCGCAGCGCCCAGCCGCGAGAGTTATCTGGTGGTCGACAAGATCATCGCCGCTTGCCAAGCCACCGGCGCGCAAGCCGTGCATCCGGGCTATGGCTTCTTGTCCGAGAACGAGGCCTTCGCGCGTCGGGTCGAGGAAGAGGGCATCGTCTTCATCGGGCCCAAGCACCACAGCATCGCGGCGATGGGCGACAAGATCGCGTCCAAGAAACTCGCCGACGCGGCTCGGGTCAACACAATCCCGGGTTGGAACGAAGCCATCGAGCTGCCGGAACGTGCCGTCGAGATCGCCCGCGACATCGGCTATCCGGTGATGATCAAGGCCAGCGCCGGCGGCGGCGGCAAAGGCCTGCGCGTGGCGTTCAACGACAAAGAGGCGTTCGAGGGTTTCAGCGCCTGCCGCAACGAAGCTCGTAACAGCTTTGGTGACGACCGCGTGTTCATCGAGAAGTTCGTTGAGAGCCCGCGCCACATCGAAATCCAGGTGCTGGGAGACGCCTTCGGCAACATCGTCTACCTGCACGAGCGCGAGTGTTCGATCCAGCGTCGCCACCAGAAGGTGATCGAAGAGGCACCGTCGCCCTTTATCAGCGAAGCCACCCGCAAGGCGATGGGTGAGCAGGCCGTCGCACTGGCTCGGGCTGTGAGCTATCAGAGCGCAGGCACGGTGGAGTTCGTGGTCGGTCGCGACCAGAGCTTCTACTTTCTCGAGATGAACACCCGACTGCAGGTCGAGCATCCGGTGACCGAAGCGATCACCGGCATCGACTTGGTCGAGCAGATGATCCGTGTCGCTGCTGGCGAGAAACTCGGCTTCACGCAGGACCAGATCCCGCGCCGTGGCTGGGCCATGGAGTGCCGCATCAACGCCGAAGACCCATTCCGCGGCTTCCTGCCGTCGACCGGCCGTCTGGTGCGCTACCAGCCACCGACCACCACGATGGAGGCGTCGAGCCCGGTGCCCGAGGGCGGCGGCGTTCGGGTTGACACCGGCGTCGACGAGGGTGGCGAGATCCCGATGCACTATGACTCGATGATCGCCAAGTTGATCGTTCACGGCGCGGACCGGCTCGATGCGATCGCCAAGATGCGCGAGGCACTCAACGGCTTCGTGATCCGAGGCGTCGCGAGCAACATCCCGTTCCAAAGCGCATTGCTGGCGCATCCGCAGTTCGTCTCGGGTGACTTCAACACCGGTTTCATCGCCGAGCATTACCCACAGGGCTTCCGCGCCGAAGACGTGCCGCACGCCGACCCTGATTTTCTGGCCGTGCTGGCCGCCGCCGCCTACCGGCTCTACCGCGAGCGCGCGGCGGGCATCAGCGGCCAGATGCCCGGGCATGGCGTGCAGATCGGCGATCAGTTCGTCGTGGTCGTCAAGGGCCTGGCCGGCGCGCACCGCCATGTGCCGGTGCGGGTCAACGCCGGCTCGCCGATGACCGTGACGGTCGATGGCGCCAAGCCGTATGTGATCAGCGCCGACTGGAGCTTCGGCGGCATCCGGGTTGCCGGCCAATGCAATGGCCATGACTTCACCGCCCAGGTTGAGCGCCAGGGCCTGTGGTACCGGGTCTCGCACAACGGTCTGGCCATTGAGGCGCAGGTGATGGGTGCGCGCGCGGCCGAACTGCTGCGCATGATGCCTTTCAAGGCGCCGGCCGACATGAGCAAGTTCCTGCTCTCGCCGATGCCTGGCCTGCTGGTGCAAGTGGCGGTCAAGCCAGGCCAGGCGGTGCAGGCCGGCGAGCGTTTGGCGGTGATCGAAGCGATGAAGATGGAGAACATCCTCACCGCACTGCACGACGGTACCGTCGCCGAAGTGTTGGCGAACCAAGGCGAGAGCCTGTCGGTCGACCAGCCCATCATCTCTTTCGCCTGAACCTCAGCCCACCATGAACCAAAAACCCTTCCGCATCCTCGGCATTCAACAGATCGCCATCGGTGGCCCCGACAAGCAAAAGCTGCGCAGCCTGTGGGTCGACATGCTGGGCTTGACGGTCAAGAGCACCTTTGTCTCTGAACGCGAGAACGTTGACGAAGACATCTGCGCGCTGGGCGCTGGCCCGACCGCGGTCGAGGTCGACCTGATGCAGCCGATCGACCCCGACAAGAAGCCGGCAGTGCACACCACGCCGCTCAACCATGTTGGCCTGTGGGTGGATGACCTCGTCGTCGCGGTCGACTGGATGACCACCCATGGCGTGCGATTCGCGCCAGGCGGCATCCGCAAAGGTGCTGCCGGCCACGACATCACTTTCATCCATCCGAAGGGCAACGACCAGTTTCCGCTCAGCGGTGAGGGTGTGCTGATCGAGTTGGTCCAGGCGCCGCCCGAGGTCATCGCCGCGCTGGCTTAGACCGCGGCGCGGTCCTCCATCGATCAACGTTCCCTGAAAGCGTTTTCTTTCAGCGCGATCAGCGGCTTGGACAGGAACTGCAGGATGGTGCGTTTGCCGGTGACGATATCGATCTGCGCCTGCATGCCGGGGATGATCGCCAGCTTCTTGTCGATCGCCTCGATCACCGGCGTCCTGGTTTCGATCCGTACCTGGTAGAAAGCCTCGCCCCGCTCATTGGGCACCGCGTCGGCACTGATGTTGACGACCTGGCCCTCCATCGAGCCGAAGATCGCGTAGTCGAAAGCGGTGATCTTGACGTTGGCGTGCTGACCGATCTTGGTGAAGCCGATGTCCTTGGGCTGGACCAGCGCCTCGACCACCAGTTTGTCGTCGCCAGGGACGATCTCGAGGATCGCGTCGCCGGGCTTGACGATGCCGCCGATCGTCGAGACGAACACCCGGTTGACGATGCCTTTCATCGGCGCCTTGATCTCTGTTCGTGCCACCCGGTCGGCCAGCGCCGGCATCGCCTGCTGCATCGCGTTGAGGTCGCCCATCGTTCGGTTCAGGTCGGCCAGCGCCTCTGAGCGGAACTGGCCGAGCGCGGCCTCGCGGCGCGCCCGCATTTCGACGATCGCTGAGCGCACCCGCTCGATCGTCACCGGCGCCAATTCGGCGCGGGCTTCGAGCTCTGACACGCTGCGGTCGATGCGCACCAGTTCGAGCTTGGGTTCCAAGCCGCGCTCGACCATCTTGGCCACCGTCTCGCGTTCCTCGCGGCCCAATGTGAGGCTCTGGCGCGCCGATTTCAGCGCGATTTGGGCCTCTTGCAGTTCACGCTGCTTCTGCTCGATCTGGGCGTCGAGCACGCCGATCTGCGAAGCCTGCTCGGCCTGTTTGCCGAGATAGGCCGCCGTCTCGGCCGCCATCACCTCGGGCGCGTGTCGGCTGACATCCTGGCTGAACCTGGGTTTGTGGCCGTTGGCCTGGGCATTCAGCCGGGAGGCTCTCGCATCCAGCGCCAGCAGCTGCTGAAATCTGGACTGTTTCTCGGCGTCGTGTTGCACCGTTGACAGCGCGACCAGCTTGTCGCCGGCATTGACCAGTTGGCCCGGTTTGGCCAGGATTTCGGCCACGATGCCGCCTTCGAGGTTCTGGATCACCTGCAGTTTGGCTGACGGGATCACGCGGCCATCGGCGCGCGTGACCGTGTCGATCTCTGCCAGCGCGGCCCAGGTGAACAGCGCCGCAAACAGGATGGCGATGAACCACAGCAGCCAGAGCGACGCCAGGCGCAACTGGCCACGCTTGTTGCCGCTGGCCGCCACGGTGGCATCGCTGTCGCTGCGGTCGGTCCAGCGGGCGGGCTTGTCTTGCATCGTCTTGGGCATCTTGTCCGCTTCTCAGGCCACGGTCATCGCGTGGGTGGCTGCCGCCTGGGCCTGGGCCGCAGCCTGCGCGCGCACCAGTTCCTCGGGCGTTCCCTGCATCGCGACCCGGCCTTGCTCGATCACGATGATCTTGTTGACCAGTTGCAGCATCGTGCTCTTGTGGGTGATGGTCACGAAGGTGCGGCCCTGCAGTTCCTGTTTTAGTCGTTGCAGCAGCTGGGCTTCGGCGGCCATGTCCATCGCGCTGGTGGCCTCGTCGAACAGCAGCACCGCCGGCTTGCCCAGCAGCGCGCGGGCGATCGCCACGGCCTGGCGTTGACCGCCCGACAGGCCTTCACCCCGCTCGCCCAGTCGCAGGCCATAGCCCTCGGGGTGCTGACGCACAAAGTCTTCAACCCCGGCCAACTGCGCCGCGTGCAGGATCTCGGCGTCGCTTGGGAAATGCCCGCCCAGCGCGATGTTCTGCTTGATCGTGCCGCCGAGCAGCCAGACGTCTTGCAGCACCACACCGAGCGCGCTGCGCAGGTCGGCCGGGTCGATCTGGCGAACATCGACGCCGTCGATCAGCACCGCACCCGAATCGGGCCGAAACAGCCCCAGCACCAGCTTGGACACCGTCGTCTTGCCCGAACCGACTTTGCCGATGATCGCGACCCGCTCGCCAGGCTGGATCTGAAACGACACGTCCTGCAGCGTCGGCCTCGATGCGCCGGGGTAGGTGAAGGTGACGTTGCGGAATTCGATCGCGCCCTTGAACTCGGGCCTGGCCATGAACACCGCGCCGGGCTGGTGCTCGCGCTCCTGCGCCATCACTTTGGACAGCGAGCGGTAGCTGACGAAGGTCTGGTTCATCCGCGTCAGCAACTGGGTGATCTGGGCCATCGGCGCGATTGCGCGGCCGGCCAGGATGGTGCAGGCGATGATCGCGCCAAAGCCGAGTTGGCCTCGCTGTACCAGCAGCGCGCCGACCGTGACCACCGCCACCTGGACGAACTGCTGGGCCATGCTCGCCACATTGGCCGCCAACTGCGCCAACATGCGCGACTTCAGGCCGATGTGCGACTGGTGTGTCACTGCATCCTGCCAGCGCCTGCGCATCTGAGCGCCGGCGCCCAGCGACTTGATCGTCTCCAAACCGCTCAAGGTCTCGACCAGAATCGCTTGCTTGTGGTGGCCGTCTTCCTGGGATTCCTTGGTCAGTCGTTTGAGCTGCGGTTGTACCGCCAGCCCAGCCAGCACCATCACCGGGATCGCGACCAAAGGCACATAGACGATCGGCCCGCCAATCAGGTAGATGATGAACAGGAACAGCACTGCGAAGGGCACGTCGATGAAGGTCGTCAGCGTTGCCGAGGTCAGGAAGTCGCGAATCGACTCGAACTCCTTGAGCGTGCTCGCCAGCGCGCCGGTGCTGCCGCGGCGAGACTGCATCCGCGCGTCCAGGATCTGCTCGAACAGCGCGTCAGCAATCGCCGAATCGGCCTTGGCACTGGCCAGGTCCAGGAAATAGCCACGCAGTGTGCGGATCAGGAAGTCGCTGACGAAGATGATCGATACCCCGATCAACAGCGCGATCAGCGTGTCGATCGCGTTGTTCGGGATCACCTTGTCGTAGACGATCATCGAGAACACCGAGCTCGCGATCGCAAACACATTGACCAGCAGTGCCGCCAAAGCGACCTGCACATAGACCCAGCGGCTGCGCAGGATCGGGCCCCAGAACCAGTGGCCGTGGCGGCCGCTGGCATGGGTGGCGCCAGTGCCTTCCCCGGTGTCATTCAGCGCGCGCGACAACTCGCGGCGCAGCAGGCTGATCGTCGCCCCATTGAGCCGTGCCAGCAGCGCGTCCAGCGCCATCGTTTGGGGCCGGTCCGACAACTCGGGGTCGACCACCAATACCGTGGCATTGTCTTGCTGCGCCAGCACCGCCAGCGCCGATCCGGCATGGGTCTGGCACAGCGCCGGCAGCGCCGGCAGCTCACTTTGTGCCGGGTCGATGCGGCCCGTCTCCGTGTCATAACCCAAGTTGTCAGCGGCTTCGAGCAAGGTGTCCTGCGTCCACAGCCCTTGGCCATGTGCGACACGCGACCGCAGCGAGGCGGACGACATGGCCTGGTCGTGGAAAGCCAGCACCGCCCGCAGACCAGCCTCCAGCGGGTCGTAGGGCGGGTCGTATGGCGGGTCGTATGGCGGGTTGCTGGCGGCGCTGCGCTGCGGACTTGCCGCGTTCTCGGTCATCAAGCTATTCCTTGCGGGCCGTGGCCCCGATGTCAAACAGCGGTGTCAGTTCCATCGCCAGGTGCAGCAGCCGGTGACGCGCCAGCGCATGGTCAACCACACCGTCGATCAGGTCATGGCCGGCGATGTAGAGCTCCTCCTGTGCGCGCAGCAGGTCTAGCAAGGTGCCTCGGCGGAACGCGAACTGCTCGCGCACCGCCTCAAAAGCCGATGCCGCCACCTGCACCGCGTCGCGCCGGGCGATGATCAATGCGTCGGTGTAGCGCGCATCGGCGAGGGTCTGGCCGATCGCGCGTTCGAGCTGTCGCTTGAGGTTGTCGAGTTCCAGGCGCGACTCCACCGCGCGCTGTTCGGCTTGGTTCTTGCGCGCGGTCTCGGCACCGCCGGTGTAGAAGTTCTGCCGCATCACCAGCCCGAATGTCCGGTCCATGCCGGGCTGGGCGCCACCGCCAATGTCGCGTCGGGTGGCGCTGGCCTCGAGGTTCAGGCTGGGCAGCATCGACGCCGCGGCGGACTTGGCGTCGTGGCTGGCTGCCAGACTTTGAGCCAGCGCCTCGGCGTAGCTTGCGTTGCGCAGGATCAGCGCTTGGGCGTCGTCGAAGCGGTTCAGGTCCAGCGCCACGGATTCTGGCAACACCAGCGCAGGCGCAGGCGAGTTGCCAAAGGTTTCGCGGTAGCTCGCTTCCGTGGTCTTGAGCCGACTCTGCGCCGCCACCAGTGCGGCCTGCGCGTCCGACAGGCGTGCCTGGGCGCGCAGCACGTCGCTCCTGGAGCTGCCACCGAGTTGCTCACGCTCCTCGATGAAGCTCAGGATTTGTTGTCTCGACAGCCGGTTCACCTCGGCCAGTTTGAGCAGTTGGCGGGTGCGGAACACCTCGTGCCAGGCGCTGACCGCACGCAGCACCAACTCGCTTCGCTTGGCCTCGGACCTGGCGTCGGCGGCGGTCTCGCGCGCGCGCTGGGCATCGACGCGACCACCGACCGCGCCGAAGTCGTACAGCATCTGCCGCGCAGTGACCCCGAAGGATTTAGAGTTGTCCTGGTGCGCCGGTAACGCGATCCAAGGTTTGTTGACGGGGTCGTTGTGGCGCTGCCCGGCGTCGACATTGGCCGAGACTTGCGGCAGGTAGCCGGCAAAGGCTTCACGGGTCGCAAATCCGGCCGTCAGTTTTTGCTCGCTGCTGAGCCTGACCTCGGGGTGTGCTAACACCGCCGCCTGGATCTGCGGCCGAATGCTGATCAGTGGAGGGCGGTCAGGGGTTGACCCGGTCCAGCCGATGGCTTGGTTCAAGAAGCCGATCAGCTGGTCTGCCACGCCGTGCACGCGCAGTTGCTCGACATTGGCCTTTGTCGCCACATCCGCGGCGATCGCCTGCCCCTGCCAGCCGCAGACGCTCAACGCGATAAAAAAAGCCCCCCGGAGGGGGCGTTTCGGCGGCGTCAAAAAAGCCCCCTGGCGGGGGCGTTTGAACAGAGACATCAGTTCAGGGGCCGGTGAAGATCAGCGAGGCCGGAATCAGGTTCGTCACGTCACCGCCAAAATCCATCGCGACGACGCTGCTCAAGCTGGTCGTGCCCTTGGCGGCATTGGTGTCGTACTGGACCATCAGGTGGGTCAGGTCGCTCGCCTTGTCATAGGTCGTG
>CANFPU010000129.1 GCA_947448955.1 Burkholderiales bacterium | reverse complement strand
CCGCTGAACGGCGTTGTGGGCATCATCACCAGGCCGGTGGAACCCACGGCGCTGCGCAGTGCCGCGAGTACATCGCTTGGTGTTCCTCGAAATCCTCCAAAGCTGTCGAACGAGCCGTGAACCAGCACCCGATCACCGGGCTTCAGGCCGAGCCCCTTCAAATGAGCGAGTAGATCTTCCTGTCCAAATGACCTGAAGGTCCTGAGATAGAAGAATTTGCATCTTCTGACCAAGCCCTTGAGACGACGACGGGTAGACCGATAAGCCTTCTTGATCCAGCCGAGGAATCTGGCTTCGTATAAGTCTCGATGTGATTCCTGCTGCGACTTGGGCATATCGATTTCCTTGAGTCATCACAGGGCCGAAGAGAGTGGTCTCACTTCGTGACGCCAACTTGATCAGACGATGGTACAAGGCGAAGCTATGGACTCGAGCCTTTGGGATGACGCTCCTGTGCAGCAGTTGACAGGGTCATGGATGCTGGATCTACTGATTAGCTCCATAGGCCTGACTGCACGGCAATGTCAATTCATTGTGTATTTCATCATCAAATTCTCTGGCGTCTGCGTCATTTTTCACACTCTCGCCATGTGAATATTTTTTTTAAAAGACACGATTTTTTCTGATGATCGATTCATGGCCAAATTTGGCATTTAATCCGATCAGTCCGTGATTTTCATTGCGGGCGATGAATTCAAATTCGACGATGATCTGGTCTAGTCTCATTGAGTCTTCACCGATTCGGTCGTACAGCATCGCTAGCCAATCGAAAAAATGAAGATCAATCAAGATCATATTCCTGGCGCCATCGCCAAGGCGACTGCATTGCCACCAAAAAGAAAAACCGGACATTTCGATCAATGAACTCTAGATGGCAAGAACCTCGAGAGATGCACTTCTATTGCGGCACATGTGCGGCATAGCGGGTGGTGTCTGGACTGACGGCGGATCGGCTCTGACACGAGGCGACCTCGAGGCCATGATTGGTCAATTGAAACATCGCGGCCCGGATGGCTTCGGCTATCACGAAGGCCATGGCGTGGCACTCAGCCATGCCAGACTCAGCGTCATCGACCTTGCCACGGGCGATCAGCCACTTTGCAACGAAGACGGCAGCGTCTGGGTCGTCTTCAATGGTGAGATCTTCAACTACATCGAACTACGCGCTGAGCTTGAAGCGCTGGGGCATACCTTCCGGACGCGATCCGACACCGAAACCTTGGTTCACGCCTACGAGGAATACGGCGACTTGTTTGTCCAGAGACTCAATGGCCAGTTCGCATTTGCGCTTTGGGATCAGCTCAGAAACCGCCTGCTGCTCGGACGGGACCGCGTCGGCATCCGGCCGCTTTTCTACACCCGAGATCAGGGACGCTTGCTATTTGCGTCCGAGGTCAAGGCGCTATCGCCGGTGCTATCGCGCTCACTCAGTCTTGACCATCGTGGCCTGGCCCAAATCTTTACCGTCTGGAGCACTGTCGGCGGCCGCACCGTGTTCGAGCAGATTTCGAGCCTGCCACCTGGCCACATCCTGGCCATCGAGCAGGGCCGCGAGGTATTGAGTCGTTACTGGGACTGGACCTACCCTGAGGTTGGTCTCTGCGTGCCCAGCTTCGAGGAGTCAGCCGAGCAGTTGCGTGACCTTCTGATCGACGCTATCAGGATGCAACTGAGGTCAGATGTGCCAGTGGCAGCCTATCTCAGCGGCGGCTTGGATTCGTCGGCCATCGTCAGCTTGATACGCTCATTCACCGACACGCCGATGCGCACTTTTTCGGTGACTTTTGACGACCCGGAGTTCGACGAACACGCTCACCAACAAGCGATGGTTAACTACCTAGGCAGCGAGCACACAACCGTGCGCTGCCACCGTAGCGACATCGGCAACATCTTTGCACGACTGGTGCTGCACACCGAGTCTCCGATCCTTCGCACCGGGCCTGCGCCTTTGCTAATCCTTTCTGAACGGGTTCGCAGTTCTGGCTACAAAGTCGTGCTGACCGGCGAGGGCGCTGACGAAGTGTTTGGCGGCTACGACATCTTCAAGGAGGCGCGGATACGTCGCTTCTGGGCCCGACAACCTGATTCCGAAGGGCGCGCCGCGTTACTCGGCAAGCTCTACCCCTACCTGAAACATTCGCCCGTGGGAAACAGAGCGTATTCGCAGTCGTTCTTTGGACAAGGCCTGCAGGACATCGACAACCCCTTCTACGCCCACACGCCGCGCTGGGCCACGACCCGTCGACTGTGGAATTTTTTCTCCAAGGACATGCGCGCTGCACTCAACGGCTGGGATCCGCTCGCTGATCTGTCGGCACAACTGCCAGCCGAATTTTCCAGTTGGCACGGCTTGGGTCGGGATCAGTACGTCGAGGTGCAAACCTTGATGTCGGGCTACCTGCTCTCGTCACAGGGTGACAGGGTCGCGATGGCGAGTTCGGTCGAGGGTCGCTTCCCGTTCCTGGATCATCGCGTGATCGAATTCGCAAATCGACTGCCAGCGAATTACAAGCTGCGCGGATTGCGCGAAAAGGCTGTGCTTCGAAAAGCGCTGGTTGGGTTGCTACCCGAAGCCGTTCTGCGCCGTGTCA
Source organism: Burkholderiales bacterium (assembly GCA_947448955.1). GTDB lineage: Bacteria > Pseudomonadota > Gammaproteobacteria > Burkholderiales > Burkholderiaceae_C > Pseudaquabacterium. The sequence continues at coordinate 9,219 of CANFPU010000129.1, read as the reverse complement.
AGCAGCCTTATCGATCGCCCGACAGCGAGAGCTTCTTTTACCAAGGACGGCCACTGGCGTTTGTCGACTATCTGCTGAGTCCACAGCGAATTCGCGAGAGCGGCTATTTCGAAGCTGGCGCTGTCGAAAAATTGATGCGTAAATGCGCAGAGCGCAAGGCAATTGGCTTTGGCGACAACATGGCGTTTGTCGGCATTCTTTCGACGATGCTGGTCGACGAGCTGATCGTTCGCGGTCGTAGCCTGGGCGGCATCGAGTCATTGGCAGCGATGGCAGCGTGATCAACGATGTTGCCATCCGGTCAATCCAGTCATGACGACGAAAACCGTCATGTGACATCAATCAAATCTGATTGGAAAATTATGTCTATTCGAAAAAGTGTCAAGTCATTTATTTTAAAAAACTATCTCTTCACCGACGATGATTCGGCACTGTCCGACACGGCGTCGCTGGTACACGCTGGCATCGTGGACTCAACCGGCATTTTGGAGCTCATCATCCATGTTGAGGAAGCCTGGGGTATCCAGGTTTTGCCAGAGGAGATGGTGCCTGAAAATTTCGACTCGGTGGATCGCGTGGTGGAATTCATTGCACGCAAGCAGCAGGTGCTGGTCTGAGGTTCAACATGAACTCCAGTTCGACGATAGTCGACAGCCTGAGACGAAGCGTCGAACGACATCCTGAGAACTGCGCTGTTTCGCAGGTCGGATGGGATCTGAGCTATTCCGAGCTCTGGGCTCAGGTGATGGGCGTAGCAGGTCATCTGCAACGTCAAGGTCTGGCCTGTGGTGATCGTGTGGCACTGGTACTCAAGAATTCGACAGCCTATGTGGCCGCTTATTACGGGATCCTGGCCGCTGGTGGCATCGTCGTCCCGCTCAACGCTTCGGCCAAGTCTCCTGAGCTCGCGCGGTGGCTGCAGCATTCAGGCGCAACTTGGCTCTTTATCGATCGCGACAACGATCAGTCACAGGTCTTGCTGGATGGCCTAAACCCGAGGCCGTACACAGTCTGGGTCGGTGCTTCAGCATCGACGCCAAGCGATGTATGGCCTGACTTTGATGCCATCCTGTCGGCGGCAGAGATGCCAGTGCGCCCGGCGCCACTCGGTCGGGATCTCGCCAGCATTCTCTACACCTCGGGTACCACAGGGCAACCCAAGGGCGTGTTGTTGCGTCATGCCAATCTTGTCAGCAATACCAACGCCATCGTCGGTTTCCTGGGTCTTGGCTGCAACGACAGCAGCGTCGCCGTGCTGCCTTTTCACTACTCCTACGGCAACTCGGTGTTGAACACCCATCTGACCGCTGGTGCACGGATTTCATTGGCAGACAACCTGGTCTATCCACACCTGCTGGTTCAACGACTGGTCGATGAGCGGGCAACGGGTTTTGCAGGCGTCGCAGCCACTTTTTCGCTACTGCTGTCGCGCGTCAGTCTTGCCGACCATGACCTGTCTTCACTTCGCTACATCACCCAAGCGGGCGGTTCGATGTCACCCACGCTGACCCAGCAATTGATGACCGCACTGCCGCAATGCAAGATCTTCGTGATGTATGGACAAACGGAAGCCAGTGCGCGCCTGTGCTATCTGCCGCCCGATCGCCTGCACGAAAAGATGGGCTCGGTCGGTATCGCAGTCCAGTATGTCCGAATAGAAGTCAGACGCGAAAACGGCAGCGAAGCCAATGACGGCGAGATTGGCGAGGTCTGGGCTCGCGGTCCCAACGTGATGGCCGGCTACTGGCGCGATCCGGTCGCCACTGCTGCAACGCTGCAAGGCGAATGGCTCAAAACCGGTGACAGCGGCTACCAAGACCCGGAGGGCTATCTCTACCTCGTGGGTCGGCGCAGCGACATCATCAAGGCAGGCGCTCACCGCATCCATCCAGCCGATATCGAGCGCGTCATCGCTGAAGTCCCAGGGGTCGAAGAGGTTGTGGTTGTCGGCGTCGATGACGAGATCCTCGGTCAAGCCGTCAAGGCCTTCTTGGTCGCCTCGCCGGGTGTCACGCTTGATTTGATGGGAATTCGCGCGCATGCGCGTCGTCAGCTCTCGAGCCACAAGGTACCCAAGTATCTTGAACTGGTGGCGTCACTGCCGAAGACGTCGTCAGGCAAGGTTCGGCGCAGCGAACTGATCAACATGGGAGCTCCCAAGCATGAAGCATGAAAACTTGAGCTGGCAAGCGCTGGACCTGGACCTGGTGTCGGCCACCGATGCGATCGTCGATCGGCTGCGGCGCACCACCGCCCAAGTGTTGCACCGACGTGGCTTGGTGGTGGCCATCTCCGGCGGCATCGACAGCTCCGTGTGTGCAGCGCTTGCGACGCGTGCCGTGGGGCCGGGGCGTGTATTTGCACTTATCCTGCCCGAGACAGACTCCAGCGACGACAGCGCGGCGCGTGGCCTCGAACTGGCCGAGCATCTTGGCGTCGCACACGCCGTACTCGACATCGCGCCGACCCTCAGGGAAATCGGTTGCTACGCCTGGCGCGATGCGGCAGTGCGTCGGGTCATTCCGGACTATGACAACAGCTGGCAGATGAAAATTGCCATCGCCGGCGGCCTACAAGGTCAGGTCAACCGGTTTCGGGTGATTGCCCGAGCGCCTGATGGCGCTATGCGGGACGAGGCGTTGGGCTTGCGAGAGTATCTGGAGGTGGTGGCGGCCACCAATTTCAAGCAGAGAGTACGCAAGACCGTTGAATACTTTCACGCCGATCGTTTGAACTATGCCGTGGTCGGCACGCCGAATCGACTCGAGTATGACCAGGGGTTTTTCGTCAAGAATGGCGACGGCGCAGCCGACGTCAAACCCATCGCTCATCTTTACAAGACCCAGGTCTATGCCATGGCATCACACCTCGGCTTGCCATCCGCCATCTGCGAAGCCACCCCGACGACCGATACCTACAGCCTGCCGCAAGGTCAGGATGAGTTCTATTTCGCGCTGCCTTACCGAGAGATGGATCTGGCCTTGTGGGCGCTGAACCATCAGGTCGCCGCGGCTGAGCTCGCCGGGCTGCTGGACATCAGTGCTGAGCACGCGGAGCGGATCTACCAAGACATCCGCAACAAGCGCCGGACGACCCAATATCTCCACCGTGGGCCTGTGCTGCTCGAAGACGTTGCGGAGATTTCCGTATAAACCACACGCTACAACCATTGAACGATTCGCCCGAGCCGCAGACCGGGTCGCGACGGCCTCGAAATACACAGCCGGCACCGGCGCACAGCGCAAGTTTCGCCCGCGGCCATCCTGTGTTCGACGACGCCTGGATCCAAAAGCGCCAGGCGACTGAAGGTGCCGGTGCCGCTTGGCAAGCGCTGTTGGCGCAAGGTCCGGCGAACCAAGTGCTGTCGCGCGCCCAGGGTGACTTCGCCTTTGCGCAGACCTTGGCGGATGGCAGCACCGTACTCGCTGTTGACCGCTTTGCGATCCAGACCCTGTGCTACCGGGTGGTGGACGGCCAACTCCGGGTCGCTGAGCGCGCGGACACACTCGCTGACGAGCGGACATCGATCGACCCCCAGGCGATCTTCGACTACCTGTACTTTCACGCGATCCCGTCGCCGCGCACCATCTTCAAGGGTGTGATGCGATTGCCACCGGGCCACGTCGCCACCTTTGCTGCCGGTCGAATGACCGTGCTGCCCTACTGGACGCCGCGCTTCGAGCCCCTTCGCTCAGCGTCGTTTAATTCGCTGCGTGAAGAATTTCTCGCCGACGCGTTGCAAGCGGTCAAGGACCAGTTGGACGGCACCAGGCCGGCCTGTTTCCTCAGCGGCGGCACGGACAGTTCGACGGTGGCCGGCCTGATTGGCCAAGCCACCGGCCAAGGCGCTGCCTCGTTCTCGATCGGATTCGAGGCCGACGGCTACGACGAAATGGCCTATGCGCGCCTGGCTGCGAAGCATTTTAAGACCGAGCATCACGAGTACTACGTCACACCTGATGATCTGGTGCGCAGTATTCCTGCGGTGGCGGCGCACCATGACCAGCCCTTTGGTAACTCCTCCGCGCTGCCCGCCTACTACTGCGCGCTCAAAGCACGTGAGGCCGGTGTTTCACGGCTGCTGGCCGGCGACGGCGGCGACGAGCTGTTCGGCGGCAACACGCGCTATGCCAAGCAACGCTTGTTCGGCCTGTACGGTCTGCTGCCGGCAGACCTGCGAAGCCGAGTCGTCGAGCCCTTCTTCAGTCTGGGAGCGGTAGCGCGTGCACCGCTGCTCAAGAAGGGCGCCAGCTACATCGAGCAGGCACGCGTGCCCATGCCTGATCGGTTGCAGATGTACAACTTGCTGCTGCGCATGGGCATGCCGCAGGTCCTGAGCCCTGGCTTGCTGGCACGCGTCGACACGGGTGCCCCTGCCCGACAACAAGTCAAGGTCTACGCCAGCGCGGCGACTTCGAGTGAGATCGACCGCATGCTGGCCTTCGACTGGCGCTACACGCTGGCGGAAAGCGATCTGCCCAAGGTTCGCAACAGCACGGCGCTGGCAGGCGTCTCGGTCGGCTTCCCACTGCTGGATGCCAGACTTCTTGCGATGTCACTGAGCCTACCGCCGAATTACAAGCTGCGCGGCCTCAAGCTCCGTTGGTTCTTCAAACAAGCCCTCCGCGGCTTCCTCCCGCCGCAGATCCTCACGAAGAAGAAGCAGGGATTTGGCTTGCCCTTTGGACTCTGGGCCACGAGGCATGGCGCACTCAACGCGCTGGCGGTGGATTCGCTGCGATCGCTGTCCACGCGTGGCATCGTCAGACCGGAATTCACCCAGACACTGGTTCGGGACCATCTCCCCAGTCATCCGGGCTACTACGGCGAAATGGTGTGGATACTCATGATGCTTGAGCAATGGCTCCGCGCTCACGCGCCAGACTACCGACTTGCCGACTGAACGCCGCCTCACCGAGCCTACCGAAATGGTCGAAACGGATGAAACAGACGAAACGGACGGTAGACCCGCGAGGGCGGCAACCGCCGCGAGGGTCCCAAGGGCCAGATGCTGATGGGCCACGCCATCAGCTCAGCGTGACTGCCAGAGGTTTCGGGCCAACCTCAGTCCAAAGCCCCAGCGACCTGGGTTCCAAGGCGTGAACCGTGGCATTTGAAACGGATCGGTCGCGGGGCCCGTCGCGCCCCAGGATGTGGTGAGCGCAGCATCAAATCCGACCGCACGCGCCAGGGCCACGGTCTCGACAGAATAGTCGAGACCAGGCCGACCGTTGGGATAAGCAAACAAGCCAACGCGGTCCTGCAGCAAAGACTCGAGCTGTCGGCGGCCCTGCTGCATCTCGGCGCGCGCCGACGCCGCCTCCAGACCGGCGAGTATGGGATGGGTGACCGTGTGCGCCCCAACTTGCATGCCTGCACGATGAAGCGCCAAGACCTGCTGCGACGACATCATTTCACCGCGATAGGCCGTCGCATCGGCGCGCTCGCAGACTTCCGCCACCGCAGCCCTGCGTCCGTCCACCGTCAAATGCTTGACGGCTTGCAGCACCTTGGCAATGGCACTGCGGCGGGCTTCGTCGCTGCCCAACGCCAAGATCCCAAGGTGCACACCATCGATGTCGCGCAGGTCTAGGCAAGTTCGGCGGGTGTTGCGGACAGCATCGATCACCTCGTCATTCCACATCACGCCGCCATCAAGAAACCCGGTCGCAATGAAGAAGGTGGCAGTCAAGCCATGGCGTCTCAGAACGGGCAACGCCACGTCATGGTTGTCAGCATAGCCATCGTCGAAGGTGATCGCCGCCGCACGTGACGGTAGCCTGCGGTCACGCCATCGCTTGACCGCATCGCCCAGCGGCAGCACGTTGAACCAGGCTTTCAGCCAGGCACAAATCGCATCGAAGCGCACAACATCTACTTCGCCGGGGAACAGCGGGTCGCGTCGTGCCAGCACGCGGTGAAAAATAAGTATTGACAGCCGTCCGTCCAACCCGCCGGGCGAGAGCATCGACAACAGCGGCCTCATGTGGACCAAACCGGCGGCCGCGCAGAAGACGCCGCCAGCGACGGCCCGGCATCCCACGCCGGTCCTCCCAAAGTCGCTCGATCGACCTTGCTGAGAACGTAGCGAAACTTGCCCGTCTTTTCAACCGCCAGCCCAGCAGCGTATTCGATGTCGATGCAGACATTGCGCCCTAGCCGACGACGAAACCCCTCCACCAGGCTGGGCTCAGAATCTGGGTGATAGTCAGCAGAAGTCACAAGCACAATCCGAGTCCGCGCGACAGACTCCTGAATCACCTTGAACGAGTCAATGCCTGGAACTTCCCGCAACAGGAACGTGAACGCCTTGCAAGGCAAGGCCGTTCCGTCAGCAGCGATCAGAAAGTCATTGGTACGGCCTTGAACCTCGCGCAACATCGGCAGCCCGCGACCGCAACGGCACTGCCGATCATCGAGCACCGCCATGTCGCCCGTTTTGTAACGGATGAATGGATAGTCCCGGGTGGCCAGGTGCGTGATCGTCACCTCGCCGGCTTGACCCTTCGCCGCAGGATCACCGTTGACGTCCAACGTCTCGACAATGATGTCCTCAGCCGTGATGTGCAGTCCACCGGCCGGACATTCATGGGCAATGAAGCCGGCGTCACGTCCGCCGTAGCCATTGGCAACGACGCAGCCGAAGACGCGTTGGATGGTCTCACGCTGGGATGGGTAGAGGACCTCCGAGGTCACGAAAGCCACCTTGATACCCAGATCATCCAGCGACACGCCTCGGCGCTCCGCATGCTGCGCTAAGTGCGTCATCGAATACGGGTAACCGAACAGCATGCGAGGACGCCGCCGACGTATGGTCTCGATATAGCGATCCAAATTGGCGTCGGACATATCAAACGCCGAGAGCAAGGTGCTGCGCATGAGCTTATCGCGCAGCAGGCGCAAACGGTCCTGGATCGCCAACTCGATCGGCGAACCCCACAGGACGATCTCCGGATCCCCGACGTCGACGCCGAACCATCGAGTAGCCCGCCATTTGGCAGCCACATCGTGACTGACGCGTTCGGACCCGATCAGAAATGACAGCGGCTCACCAGATGAGCCACCAGTCGACGATCGGCTTAGACGCTGGGCATGGGTGTGCCGCAGCGCTTCCGAATTGGTGCGAATATCCGCTTTCGACAAGGTCGGCAACCGACACAGGTCGGTGACAGACTGCAAGGAGTCTGGCTTGAACCCTATCTTGTCGAAACAACGCTGGTAGTAGGGAACATGCCTGCCAGCTTCGACCAAAAGCCCCCGCAGGCGCTCGATCCGCAGCGTCTCCAGTCGCTCCGGATCCCACCATTGGGTCGCATCCAATCGACGCCGAACCCTGAGCGTGTCATGACGCTTGATGAATTCTTGGAGCGGGAACAGCAGTTCGGAGACCAGATAGGTATACAAATCCATGGGTTGGACAAACCTTCAATGAGATCAAACGGTCCGATATCGGAATGCGCTGCCTTCAAAATGTGTCTGCACGACGCTGACTGATGACCTGGCGGCCATCCATTGCGCATGGACTCTCAGCACGAAGCGGAGAAAGCTGCCAAGCAAGGCAAACGTCTCGACACCAGAAAGTTGGATGGCCAATCGCATCATCAGCATCGCCATCATCCGATGCGGGTTGACCATCTCTCGGTCGACGTCGGGTCATGTCGCCTGACGAGCGAAGTCGTCGACACGGCCTCTGCTGCACCCGCTTCTCGGGCGTGCCAGGCTTTTCCCAACACGACCAGCACCATGATGTTGTAGGGCAGATCGAAATACGCCAGGCTGAGGAACGCCCCGCCGACGGCGTAGCCGACCAGGCTGACTTGGCACATGCCACCGAGATCGGACAACCAGCCTGTCTCGGGACGGTCTGTCCCCAGTCGGTGCAGCCGGCCGGCCGATATCCAAGTGAATAGCCACAGCATGATGAACAGCATCAAACCCATGAAGCCGTGCTCACCCAAGATCTGAAAATAGATGCTGTGCGCAGCATGCAGATCGTGGGCGACTGGTGCATAGCGCAAAAAGTTTTCCTCTGTGGTGACGTCGAACCCCCCACCGAAGAAATGGTCACTGGCCAGATTCCAGGCCATCCACCAGGCGTTGATTCGACCCATCGCAGAGCCATCTTCTTCATAGCTGTTGATCGTGTTCATTCGCTCGCCCCACTCTGCAGGCATGAAGGCAATCAAGAAGATACCGACCAATAGCATCCCCATGCCGGTCTTGATCTTTTTATTTCCTCGCCACCACAGCATCACCGACATTGAGCCGAGCGCCAACAAAGCACCCCGCGACTGCGTCCCAATCGCGGCGACGGCGCTGAGCAACTGCGTGGCCACCAGAAGAACCTTGACCCATTGGTTTGCAACATGAAGTTGAAGAAATCTCAGCAAGGGTATCGTCACCACCAATGCCAGTGCAATCTCGTTGTTGCCTTCGATGTAAGAGCCTTCGGGGCCCCAAACCCGGAACGATCCTCCGGTGGTGATCGTAAAAATGCCGCCCTTGAAACCGTAAAAGCCGATCGAAATGGCCAACGCTGCCGCCAAAGCCATGATGTGTCGGCGCGAGTACAAAACCCAGATCGCCACCAGGATCATGAAGTCAATCTTGATGACTTTCTTCCAAAGGTCCAAGGCATCGTCCGGAATCGGCGCCAGCCGAGACGTCAGCGTGAACCACAGCATCATCATCAGCAGGGTCAGGGTTTCCGGACCCCATGGAAATGACTTCCTATCCTTTGAAAAAAGGATGCCGACCAGGGTCGCTCCGCCCACCATGGCCGCCACCGGCATCTGGTCCAAAACCCAGCTCAGCTTGTGCGGATTCATGATGCTGACCACCGTCCACGCCAAAATCCCAATCCATGGTGCGCGCAGAGCGCGCACACACGCAACGAGCAGCAAGGCTGCGAGCAGCAGATCACGCATGGGCGCTCGCGTGCTCAGGCATCGCGTTCAAAGAAACTCTGCTGCTGATATAGCGAAATTTCCCAGTTTTCTCGGTCGGAATGGCATCCACAAGTTCCACCTCGACCCGCACATCGTCACCCAGCCGATGTTGAAAACTCTTCAACAAGCTTGGAAGGGATTCCATTTCAAAGCCGACCCCTGTGACCAGAGAAATCCGTGTGTGCGAGATTGACTCCTGAACGACCTTGAAAGATTCGACGCCCGGGATGTCGCGCACCAGATAGGTGAACGCGCCACACGGTACCGACGT
>CANFPU010000128.1 GCA_947448955.1 Burkholderiales bacterium | reverse complement strand
GGTGTAGGTCCACAGCGACGGATCGACCGTGATCGCTGGCGATGTCGCGGTCTTTCGCACCGTCAAGGTCGCCGCAGTGCCCGGCGCACGCTTGTAGTAGGTGCCCAGCAAGTTATTGGTCAGCGTGGCGTTGTCGGCGATGAATTCGTCTTGCACCACGCCGGTGATCTGTGCGTTCTTGTTCGCAGCGTCCAATGCGATGGGCAGTGTCATGCCGGCGGCGTACCACTTGGTGGTCGCTGTGATGGCCGCGGTCGGCACGTTCAGCGTTTGCGGGCGGTCGCCTTGCCAGCCACTCCACACGACGGTTGTGCCTTGATTCATCAGGAAGCCGTTGCCCGAACCCGTGCCCAGCACCACGCCGGTGGCGGCGGCCGGAATCACCGGTTTGACGGCGCTGAAGATGTCAGTCGAGCTGCCGTCATGCAGCGCGGTGAAGACGGGATTGGTGGTGCGGTTGTTTACCTCGTAGAGCAAGGTTCCATTGGCCTTGGAGGCGTCGGTTGGCGTCAGGATCACGACGTCGAATTTATAGCTCACCCGGCCGTCAGCGGCGGCGGCATTCTTCAGGTCGACGATCGTCGCCGCGCAGGGGTCTTTGGCCGACACCAGCGCGCTTGCCTCGGCCAGGATGTAGGTGTAGGTGCCTACTGCACCGAAAGTGGCGCCGCTGAAGGCCAGCCCGGTGCCTTTCGTGACCAGCGTGTCAATGCCCGATGCCGCGATCGGGCAAGCTGCGGTCAAGGGCGGCGGCACGATCGCGCTTTGCGCTGCCGGCATCGTCGGCGCGACCCAAGTGGTGGTGACCGCGTCGCTGCCGCAGCCCGCCAACTGCAGGCTCAGTGCGGCCAGCATCAGTGTGGTGGCGGTTTTGTGGGATGGATAAATACTTTTCATTTTTTCTCCTGTGTTTGATCCGGTCCTGCGAGATTGAAGGCTTTGTACCAGCAGCGATTTGGACGGTTTTTTACCGTTGTACAGATTTTGCTCCCCCAAGCTTTCACGGCGCAATTGCGTAAAACACGTAAATAGGCTGACGGAATTTTGTGGTACCGGCGCGTTTGCAAACGCCGTTTGAAAACGCCTCCAAACACGCAGGCCGACGTCGGTGCAGTGGCCGCTACAAAGCGTCGCCACGGTTCGCAACCCGTCGCAATCCGTCGCAACGCGTCGCAACGCCTCGCCTCGCACTAGGTTGCGCCGACCAGCCCACCCGTTGGTCAGTTCATGCTTGCCGAGGTGCGACGGCGTCGGTAGAAGCCCAGCGCAGCCAATCCGCCGAGCATCATCGCCACGGCAGCGGGTTCTGGAATGGGCGCGGCGCCTTGGACCGCATTGAACCCGGCAATTTGCTCGCCGACATAAACCAGTCCCGCCACGTTGTTGCCGGTAGGCCATTCATTGGCTTTCGGGTCGACATAGCCATCGTCATCGTAGCTGCCGGTGTATTTGAAGAACTCGTAGCGGACCGCCAGCGACGGATTGCCTTTGATGTCGACAGCTTTGGAAACTTCGTCGACCTTGCCGGGTTGCAAAACCTGCCATTCGATCTCGACCTCGGGCTTGTCGTGGAGGTCGGCGATGGCCTTGTTCTCGAACGCGTGATGGCCGCCCATCAGTTCGTTCAGGTCCACGTTGTCGGGCAAGGTTGTCTGGACGATCTTGACCCAGAAAGCGTTGTCTTCCCGCTTTAGCGCGACCTGCTGCGCCTGTATCACCACAACAATCGGTAGCTGTGGCAAGCCGGGTGCTGGCGCTGGCGGCGGCGCGAAGATCACCGGCGGTATCGCCACGGCGGCTGGTATCACCGAACCAGGCCCCGACTCGATCAGCCAGCTGTAGGTGGTGCGGCTTGGCGAACCCAAGGTGCTGACACCGAAGTGGTCGCATGGGACGTTGGGGTAGCCGATATTGCCGAAAGTCCAGCAACTTTCGCCGGGGGTGTTGAAGGGGTTGGCGGCGCTTCTAAAGGCTGTCCCGGTGCTCCAGGCACCACCCGCATACTTGGCCAGGTAGGTGACCTTCGCGCCGATCACAGTGCCGGCGCCGTTGTACAGGTCGCCGATGGTCGGTAGACCGTAGCGTTCGACGTCGCCTGGAGAGGGGGTGCCGAAATTTCGATTCAATCCGAAAACATCGCTGATCTGGCCTTTGGTGATGCCTTCAAGCTCGATCTCGAAGCCTCTGGCGACCACGCCGGTGTCGTTGATGGCGTCAAAGTTGGCCAAGCTGCCGAACACCCCTGCGCTTGCCGGGCCTGTCACCAACGCCGTCAAAGTCGCGACTGAGCATAGGGCTCGCGTGAAGGGTTTCATGGGGCACTTTCCAGATCGTCAATGAGAAGCGGTCGATGGTGCGGTCGTGTCGGCCGACGCCGTTGTGGCACATCAAGGCCTGACGGGCCGAGTTCTGGCCCAGCACTCAACTCAGGGGAGCGATGGCGATCCCCTGCCGTTTAGATCTTCCGGATGCCTCACCCTGAGCAGCCGTCATCGGTGCGGTCATCTGATAGGCCAGCAACCGGCATCAAGGCTTCGCGGCGACTACCATCGCCGTCGCGTTCCTGTCCTGCTCCAGAAGGCTTTGCGATGTCCGACCCCACCAGCCCCGACCATGCCGAATCGATCAATCCCTTGTTAGACCGGCGCGATCTGCATCACCAAGGCTGACGCGATGGCGCGCAAGCCCTTGCCGGTTGAGGCGACCCGGCCGATGGTGCCGGAGCGATGGGCTGTCGATGCCGGCGACGCCGCGCAGGCGCTGCTGCTGATCCCCGCCGACCTGCAGCGCGAGCGCAGGTTCGAGATCGCCTGCGCGATGACAGTGCGCTGCGGTGACGATCTGGCGGGCGCTTGGCATGAGATGACTGTGCTGGCCAATGGTGCGCTGCAGTGGCAGCGCCGAATCGCCAGCCACAACCCCGGCACATTTGATGGTCTGGATTACCGCTTTGCCCGCACCTTGGCGGTCGGCGAATCGCTGCGTCTGGTGCTGCGCTGCGCCTGCCGCGGCGTGAGCCGACAACGCCTGCTGATCGAGGCCGATGAGGCTTGAAGTCTGCAGACCGTAGCGGGCGACTGGGACGGCGGCAGAGGATGGCCAACGGCGCGCTGAGCGACGGCTTCCAATGGTCGTCTGGGGTTGATTTTTGGCGATGCATTCGCCAACAGTTGACGCATCGGTTGATGACACCCGTATGAATTTTGCTGGGCTGACTGAGGTTTACCCTCTGGCCGATGGCCGGAAAGGCGCCGTAAGATTTGGTCTTGTAAAAAAAGCACGGTCGTACTTTTATCAACCCCATCAGGTGATTCATGAAAAATCTAAGCTTCAAGCTGTCAGGTCTGGGCTTTGCGACGCTGCTCGCATCTTGCGGCGGTGGCGATGTGGCACCCGCACCGGAGGAGACCAGGCTTCAGGACAGCCGCGTTTTCACCGCCGACGCCACACAGACGACCTTCACCGCCACTGCTGCGAGTAGCGCAGATTCGGCTGCTGCTGCCACCGCCTTGGCCGGTACCAGCCGTTGGGCGGGCGTGCTGGGTGGCGCGGGCTACCGTGTGGAAGTGCCGGCGAACTGGAATGGCAAGCTGGTGATGTACGCGCATGGCTATGCCGGCACGGGCGCGGCAGTGGGCGTTGACAACCCGCCGATCCGTCGCTACCTGATTCAAAATGGCTACGCCTGGGCCGCTTCCAGCTACAGCAAGAACTACTACGACGTCCGCGCCGGGGTCGAAGACACCAATGCGCTGGCGCTGGAATTCACCAAGATCGCCGCCAAGAATGGCCGCACCTTGGCTGCTCCGACCAAGATCTACATCACCGGCGTCTCGATGGGTGGCCACATCACGGCAGCGGCGATCGAGGACGAGACCCAAGCCACCGCGATCAACAAGGTCAAGTACAACGGCGCGGTGCCGATGTGCGGTGTGATGGGCGATACCGAACTGTTCAACCAGTTCGCGGCGATGCAGGTCACGGCCCAGGCCCTAGCCGGCGTGCCCAACTACCCGACCGACAAATTTGCAGACATCAACGCGCTGGTGACCAGCACGCTGTTCACCACCTTCCCGTCGGTGCCCACTGCCAAAGGGGTCAAGTACTTGTCGGTGCTGAAGAACATCACCGGCGGCGAACGTCCGATGTTTGACATGGGCATTGCCTTCGGAGGCACCTTCGGCTACGCCTGGGGCGTCTTCGGCTCGGATGGCACGGTCAGCGGCATCCTCAACAAAAACGTGCTCGACACCAACGCCTACACCTACACCATCGCTGGCGATGCGGCAGGGTCCACAGCGCTGAATGCGTCGGTGATCAAGATGACCGCTGCCCCCGATGCCAATCGGCTGCGCACCGACGGGCTGCGTTGGATTCCGAAGGTCAATGGCGAGTTCAAGATTCCGGTGGTGTCCATCCACACGCTGGGTGACCTCTACGTGCCTTTCAGCATGCAGCAGACCTACCAGAAGCGGGTTGCCGCCAAGGGCAACAGCGGCTGGTTGGTCCAGCGTGCGATCCGGGGCGTCAGCCATTGCGACTTCACGGTCGCCGAACAGGCCACCGCGTTCGACGACATGGTCAAGTGGGAGAGCGGTGGCGCCAAGCCGGGCGGCGACGATGTGGTGACCGCTGCCACGGTGGCGGCGTCGACCTATGGCTGCACCTACACCAACAACACGCTGGGCGCTGACGACAATCCCAACGTGGTCGGTGCCCTGCGCGCTGGGATCAAGGCCAGCTCTGCGGCTTGTCCCGCGCCCTGATCTTTCACGGCTTGTGGTGATGTTTGCGGCGGCCTTCGGGCCGCTTTTTCTTGGTGCATCGCTCGTCCGGCCGCGACCGAACCGGCGCTCTGCTTGTCACTCTCTTTCTAGGAACACGCCATGACCCACCCCAGCGGCCTGGACATCAAACGGCTGGATCGCATCACCGAACACCTGCAGCGCCAGTACATCGACAAAGGCAGGATTGCGGGCTGCCAGATGGCGATCACCCGGCGCGGCCATGCGGCTTATTTCCGCAGTTTTGGGCTGATGGACTTGGCAGCGGCCAAGCCGATGGCCGATGACACGATTTTTCGGATCTACTCGATGACCAAGCCGATCACCTCGGTGGCCTTGATGAGTCTGTACGAGCAGGGCTTGTTCCAACTCGACGACCCGGTCTCGCGCTGGGTGCCGTCCTGGGATCGGCAACAGGTCTACGTCAGCGGGGAGGGCGAGGCGATGCGCACGGAAGCGCCGCTGCGCCCGGTCAGCATCCGCGACCTGCTGCGCCACACCGCGGGCCTGACTTATGGCGGCGGCCTGCCTGGTGTGGGGATCCAGCACCCGGTCGACCCGGTCTACCGGTCGCTGAAAATTCGCAGCGTCGGTGGCAGCGACAGCATGGCCACCTTCATGGACAAACTCGGCCAGATACCGCTGGCCTACCAGCCAGGCGAGCGCTGGATGTACTCGCTCGCGACCGACGCCTGCGGTGCGCTGGTGGAGATCATCTCCGGCATGCCGTTTGCCCAATACCTGCAGCAAACCATCTTCGATCCGCTCGGCATGACCGACACCGCCTTTCAGGTCAGTGCCGACAAGCAGCCGCGCCTTGCCGCGAATTACCAACGCGGGGCCGACAAGCAACTCGCGCTGATCGACGACCCCGCCACCAGCGCTTACCTGAAAGCGCCTGGCTTTTGCTCGGGCGGTGGCGGTTTGACCGGGACCACCGCCGATTACCTGCGTTTTTGCGAGATGTTGCGCCGCGGCGGCGAGTTGGACGGCGCTCGAATCATTGGCCCGCGCACGCTGGCGATGATGCACATGAACCATCTCAAGGACGGCCAGGACTTGACCACCGCGGCGATCGGCGCTTTCTCGGAAACCTCCAACGCGGGCGTCGGCTTCGGCCTGGGGTTTGCGTCGACGATGGACCAGGTGGCCGCGGGCGTGCTCGGCGGCGGTGACTACTATTGGGGCGGCGCCGCATCGACGATCTTCGCAATCGACCCGAAGGAGCAACTCAGCATGGTCTTCATGACCCAGTTGATGCCCTCGAGCACGTTCAATTTCCGGGGCCAGCTCAAAAACCTGCTCTACGGTGCGATCGTCGATTGAGTTTGCCTGCGGGTCAGTCCGAAAGGTCTGCCCGACCTCACCCTGAACAGGAGTTTTGTGATGCAGCCCGAACCGATGCCCTTTGCCACCATCACCGAGCTCGGCGCCGCCTACCGTGCGCGAACGCTCTCGCCGGTGGAGGTGACCCAGGCGATGCTGTCGCGCATCGCCAGGCTCGACCCGGCGCTGCGCAGCTACCTCACGCCCACACCAGAGATCGCACTGGCGCAGGCGCGCCAAGCCGAGGATGAGATCGGGCGCGGCCAATGGCGCGGGCCGATGCACGGCGTGCCGATTGGTTTCAAGGACTTGTGCGACACCGCCGGCGTTCGCACCACTGGTGGAACCACGCTGCGCGACGAGCATGTGCCCAAAACCGATGCCACGGTGGTGCGCAAGCTGTTCGCCGCCGGCGCGGTGATGCTCGGCAAGCTGCACATGACCGAGGGGGCTTATTCCGCGCACCACCCGGCGCTGGCGCCGCCGATCAACCCTTGGCATGCGGAGCAGTGGACCGGCGTGTCCTCAAGCGGTTCTGGCGTGGCCACCGCGGCCGGCCTGTGCTACGGCGCGATTGGCACCGACACCGGTGGGTCGATCCGCTTCCCGTCTGGGGCCAACGGCATCACGGGTCTGAAACCGACCTGGGGACGGGTCAGCCGTCACGGGGTGCTGCCGTTGGCCGACAGCCTGGACCATGTCGGGCCGATGACGCGATCCGCGGCCGACGCGGGGGCGATGCTCGGCGCGATGGCTGGCACCGATTCGCTCGACCCGACCTCGCTCGACGCGCCGGTGCCCGACTATTTGGCGGGTTTGGCGGCGGGCGTCTCGGGTCTGAAGGTGGGCTTTGATGCGGACTACATCTACAGCGTTTGCGACGCTGACACGGCGCGGGTGATCGATCAAGCGCGTCAGGTGCTGAAGGAACTTGGCGCCGTGGTGCTGCCGGTGACGATGCCTGCCAGCACCAAGGCGATGTACACCGACTGGGCCAAACTGTGCGGCGTCGAGACGGCCATTGCGCACGCGGCCACCTACCCGTCGCGCGCCGCCGAGTACGGGCCGGTGCTGGCCACGCTGATCGACGCTGGGCTGCGGCTTGGCGGCGTCGAGCTGATGAAAATCGAGCACGCGCGCCTGGTCTTCAAAGGCGGGTTGCGTAAGCTGTTCGAGACGGTCGATCTGTTGCTGGTGCCAGTGCATCCTTTTGGCAACCTGTCGCTGGTCCAACGGGCCGAGATGCTCAACAAGCCGGCAATGCGCAGCGATTTTTTGCGCTATACCGCGCCCTTCGACATGTCCGGCAGCCCGACGATCACGCTGCCCGGCGGGTTCACGCTTGCTGGCCTGCCGATAGGTTTCCAGCTGGTTGGCCGCCACCTTGACGAAGGCTTGCTGGTCCGCGCCGGCCATGCATTCCAAGTTGCAACCGATTGGCATCAACGCCATCCAGCGGTTTGATGCCTGGCTAGGGTGATGGCCCCAGATGTTCCAATGCGGCCTCGCGAATCCCCTCACTCTCTGCCTCTGGGCCCAACCATGACCTCACCGACCTACACCACCGCCAGCACCGTCTTCAAGCAGATGCTCGGGGGTTTGAGCCAAGTGCTCGCGATCGCAGAGGCCGACGCCACAGCGCGCAAGATTGAGCCCAGCGCGTTGCTGCAAGCCCGCTTGTACCCGGATATGTTCACGCTGTTGCGTCAGGTTCAGGTCGCTTGCGACTTTGCCAAGAGCGTGTCGGCGCGGCTTGCTGGCGCCGAGGTGCCGGCTTCAGACGACAGCGAACAGGGCTTTGCTGACCTTCGAGCGCGCATCGCCAAGACCCTGGCCTTCATCGACAGCCTGGCACCGGCGAGATTCGAGGGCTGCGAGACCCGCGAGATCGTCACGCAGGCCGGCACGCCCAAGGAAAAGCGCTTCAGCGGCCAGTCCTATTTGTTGAACTACGGTCTGCCGCACTTCTTCTTCCATGTCACGACCGCTTATGCGATTCTTCGGCACAACGGCGTCGCAGTCGGCAAGAAGGACTACGTCGGCAGCTACTGACCGATTGGCAATCCGGCGCCTGGTCCCGCAGAGATACTGCGACGACCCTGGCAAACAGGGCTTGACACGATGGCTGAAATCTTTGGACTTGATGCCTATTCGCCGCAGCAGATCGCGGTCCGTGTGGCCGAGGTTGGCGTCGTCAAGGCCAGGCTACCGCTGTTGAGCCTGGCGCTGTTGGGCGTGCTGGCCGGCGCTTTCATCGGTCTGGGTGCGCTGATGTTCACGCTGGTGGCCAGCGACGCCAGCCTGGGTTTTGCAGCTTCTCGCTTGCTGGGGGGGCTGGTGTTCTCGCTCGGGCTGATCTTGGTCAGCGTGGCAGGCGCCGAACTGTTCACCGGCAACAACCTGCTGGCGATGGCCTGGGCCAGTCGGCGCTTGAGCAGCGCCGAGTTGCTACGCAACTGGGCGGTGGCGCTGGCAGCCAATGCGGTGGGCGCGGCCGGTCTGGCCTTGCTGGCTTGGGCGGCAGGCCAGGGCGGGCTCAACCAGGGTGCGGTCGGCCAGGCGGTGATACGGATCGCCAGCGCCAAGCTGGCAATGCCCTTGGCGGAGGCCTTCTGGCGCGGCGTGCTGTGCAACCTGCTGGTATGCATGGCGGTGTGGATGGCGCTGGGCGGGCGTAGCCTGACCGACAAGGTGCTGGCGATCGTGTTCCCGGTCACGGCCTTTGTGGCTGCAGGCTTCGAGCATTCGATCGCTAACCTGTACTTTTTCCCGCTGGCGCTGCTGCTGGGCGCGCCGCTAGACGTGCTGGCGCTGTTGGCGTGCTTGGCAGCGGTCATCGCTGGCAACCTGGTCGGCGGCAGCGTGTTGGTTGCGCTAGTCTATTGGGTGATCTACCTGAGACCTGCGGCAGCCAGAGCCCCCCATTCACCCCTTGCCGACGGCGTACCGCCGACTGGAGACTCCCGATGACCGTGATTGAAGCCAACCGCTCTGCCACCGCCGCGCTGCGTCGTATCGACGAGTTGCCGGGCCCGCGTGGCCTGCCCTGGTTGGGCAATATGTTTCAGATCGAACCGAAGCGTTTTCACCTGCAGCTCGAGCAATGGTGCCGTGATTTTGGCGCGATGTTCCACCTGCGCACGGGCAGCCATCGCATCCTGGTGGTCGCCGACCATGCGCTGGTGGCCGCGATCTTGCGCGACCGACCCGATGGCTTTCGCCGCACCGTCAAACTCGAGAAGATCGGCCTCGAGATGGGCTTGCCGCCAGGCGTTTTCGGCGCCAGCGGCGACGCTTGGCGGGCGCAGCGCCGCATGGTGATGGCGGGCTTCGATCCGGCGCATGTCAAAGGCTACTTTCCGTCGCTGTTACAGGTCGCGCAGCGCCTTCGCGGGCGTTGGCAGAAAGCCGCGCGCGAACAGCAGTCAATCGACCTGCAGGCCGATCTGATGCGTTACACAGTCGACGCGATTGCTGGCCTGGCGTTCGGCGCCGAGGTCAACACGCTGGAGTCGGATGACGATGTGATCCAGCAGCACCTCGACAAGATCTTTCCGGCGCTGGGCCGGCGTTTGCTCGCACCGCTGCCCCTCTGGCGCTGGTGGCGTTCGGCCGCCGACCGCCAACTCGAGCAAAGCCTGGTCGAAGTCAAGGCGGCGGTGGCGGGCTTCATCGCCCAGGCCAGGGACAGGCTGGTGGCCGAGCCCGAGTTGCGGGTCCACCCGCGCAACCTGCTCGAGGCGATGATCGTCGCTGCCGACGCGCCCGACAGCGGCATCACCGACGTGCAGGTGGCCGGCAACGTGCTCACGATGCTGCTGGCCGGCGAAGACACCACCGCGAACACCTTGGCCTGGACCATTCACCTGCTGTGGCGTCATCCGGCGGCGCTGGCGCGTGCCATCGAGGAGGTGCGGCAGGTGGCCGGCGATCCGGCTGCGTTGACACTGGAACAACTCGGCCAGCTCGACTATGTCGAGGCCTGTGTGCACGAGACCATGCGGCTCAAGCCCGTGGCGCCGATCATGCCGCTGCAGGCGCTGCACGACCAGAACGTTGGCAATGTGCACGTGCCAGCAGGCACGGTGGTGATCAGCCTGTTGCGTCGCGACAGCGTCAGCGATGAGCACCTGCCGCGGGCAGCCTCTTTCGAACCCGAGCGCTGGCTTGCTGGTGAGGGCGGGCCAGGCCAGATCGCGAGTTCGGCCAAGCGAATCTCGATGCCGTTTGGCGCCGGTCCCCGTATCTGCCCGGGGCGGTACCTGGCGTTGCTGGAGATGAAGATGGCGCTGGCCGTGTTGTTGGGGGGCTTTGAGCTCACCGAGGTTGACACCCCGGATGGCGCCGAGG
Organism: Burkholderiales bacterium; assembly: GCA_947448955.1. GTDB lineage: Bacteria > Pseudomonadota > Gammaproteobacteria > Burkholderiales > Burkholderiaceae_C > Pseudaquabacterium. The sequence continues at coordinate 1,352 of CANFPU010000128.1, read as the reverse complement.
CCCGCGAACGTCTGGCCTTTGCGATGTCGCCGGTGGGCTTGAGCATGCGGCTGGCTGAGCGCGCCACCATGTCGCCTTGAGCGCAGCGTGATGCTGGCGGCTGCGGTATACCCAGTGGGTGTCCAGGCGCCGGCCCGCGAAAGATGGCGCGGATCGAAGGTTTCCCGGGCCCAATTTCCAAAACCCTCAGGCAAGGAACAACGACGATGAGCACCAACTCTCTCAAGGCACGCTGGAAGGCTGGCAAGGCGGCCGTCAACGGATGGCTTGCCATCCCGTCTGGATTTTCGGCTGAAGTGATCGCGCAGTGTGGCTTCGACAGTGTCACGGTCGACATGCAGCATGGCGTGCAGGACTACCAGTCGATGGTGCAGTGTTTTCAGGCGATGGAGCGGCACCCGGTGGCGCGTCTGGTGCGCGTGCCTTGGAACGAGCCCGGCATCATCGGCAAGGCGCTCGACGGTGGCGCTTGGGGCGTGATCGCGCCGATGATCAACACCCGCGAGCAGGCCGAGTCGCTGGTCTCTTCCTGCCGCTATCCGCCGCTCGGCACCCGCAGCAACGGCCCGATCCGCCATGGCACCTATGGCGTGGCGAGCGACTACCAGAAGATCGCCAATGACGAGATTTTGGTGATCCCGATGATCGAGACCAAGCAAGCGTTGGACAACCTCGAAGCGATCCTCGACGTGAAGGGTGTTGACGCGATCTATGTGGGACCCAGCGACCTGGCGTTTTCGATCGGCAAGACGCCCAAGCTAGACCATGAAGATCCGGAAATCCTCAAGATCTACGAGCGGCTGATCGCTGAATGCAGCAAGCGCGGCATCTACGCCGGCATCCACTGCGGCACCGCCGAGTACGCGGCCCGAATGATCAAGATGGGGTTCCGGCTGACGACCATCGCCAACGACAGCGGCTTGATGGCCAAGGCCGCGCTGGAAGCGGTTGCTGGCGTCTGGCAGGAAGTCGGCAACCTGCGCTGAAGCGTCGTTCAGCGCAGCGGACTGGACAGCGCTCGGCTGTCTAGTCCAGATTTTGGCCACCGCGGCGAGCCGAACTCGCCGGCGGCGCCCCTCACTGGGTCTGCTCAGCCTTTTGCAGCACGATGTCGGTGGCGGGGACGTCTGCGTTGGCGCCGACGGTGCGCGTCGGCACCGCGTTCATCGCGTCGATCACAGCCTGGCCGCTGACGACATTGCCGAACACCGCGTAGCCAGGTGATGCGGCACTGGCGTAATCCAAGAAGGTGTTGGTGACCGCATTGACGAAGAACTGCGAAGTCGCTGAATCTGAAGCCGATGTGCGCGCCATCGCGATGCTGTACTTGACGTTGTTCAGGCCCTTGTTGG
>CANFPU010000127.1 GCA_947448955.1 Burkholderiales bacterium | reverse complement strand
CTTGGCCGGGTCGTCGTCGAGCAAGGCGACCACGACCCAGCCGTCGCGCAGGTGGATGCCCGCGACCAGGCGCCTGGCCGCCTCGCCGGCGCCCAGCACGATGGCACGGCGCGGCGCGTCAGACTGGCCGTTGGTCTGCGCCCGTGCATGCTCCCACAGCATGCGGTAGACCGTTCGCACCATGCACAGCGCGGCAATCGAGAACAAGGGGTGCAGCAGCAGCACGGCACGCGCCACGCCGACCAACTGCGCGGTCGACACCACCGCAGCACTGACAACGCCTGCGCTCAGGCAGGCCATCGTGATCCGCTTCAGGTCGTCGAAGCCGAAATAGCGCCAGATGCCACGCGGCACACCCAGCAGAGCTAGGCACAGCATGTAGGCCGCCACGACGCCGAAGGACACGTAGTCGTCGTACCAGGGGCGACCGGGCTGGTAACGCTCGAAGCCCAGGCGGAACAGGTACGTCAGGTGCCAGCACAGCAGCACCGTGGCGCCGTCGATCAGCGTCGAGATCAGCCCGCGTTGCGGATGCAGGCTGGACATGGCCCGGTCGAGTCGGCCCCAGAGCTTGCTTTGGTTCATGGGCATGGCGCTCCTGTTAGCCGGGAATGACGGGACAAAGACCGTACGGAGTGTGAGGCCCAACACCTTGAGATCGTCGGCCATCGTCAGGTTGTCGACATAGTGCAACGCATAGCGCAGCTTGGAGGGCAGGACGACCTCGATGTACTCACGCTCAGGATCGGCGGCGCGAGCCAGCAACGCGTTCTCATCTCGATAATGGATCGAGGCCAGGTCGGTGATGCCAGGCCGAACGCTGAGCACGCGGTCGCGCCAAGCGGCGGGGTAGCGCTCGACATAGCGCGGCACCTCCGGTCGGGGCCCGACCAGGCTCATCGTGCCGCGCAGCACGTCGATGAGCTGCGGCAATTCATCGAGCTTGTAGCGGCGCAACCAGTTGCCGGTACGGGTGATGCGAGAGTCGCCGGCAACCGTCAGCTGCGCCCCGCCGGGCGTCTGGACCGCCGCCATGGTGCGGAACTTGAAGATTCGGAAAGGCCTGCCTCGCCAGCCGACCCGCACTTGGCGGAAGAACACCGGACCGGGTGAATCCAACTTGATCAGCAAGGCGAGCAGCAAGAACAGGGGCGCCAGCAGCAGCAGCCCCACAGTGGCCGCGGCCAAGTCGAACAAGCGCTTGATCACGGGCGGTCGATCACAGGCGGTCGATCACGGGCACGCGATCACCCCAGCACGGCCCTCAGCGCCGCGCACACCCGCCGCACGTCTGCGTCGGTCATGCTGGTGTAAATCGGCAGGCTCAGCATCGCGTCGTAGGCCTGCTGGCTGTGCGGAAACTGCACCGCGCGCAGGCTGTAGCGGTCGCGCCAATAGGGGTGCAGATGCAGCGGGGTGTAGTGCACGCTGCAGCCGATGCGCTGCTCAAACAGGTGCTCGATCAACGCATTGCGACTCAGCGGCGATTGCGGCGCGAGCCGCAGCACGTAAAGGTGCCAGGCATGCAGATCGCCAGCCGGCCCCGACGGCGGCAGGATCACCGGCAGGCCCTGCAGCGCCTGGTGGTACAGCGCTGCGATTGCCGCGCGACGCTGCGCGAAAGCATGGGCTTTCTTCAGTTGGTGGATGCCCAGCGCCGCAGCGATATCGGTCAGGTTGTACTTGAAGCCTGGCGCGACGATCTCGTAATACCAGCTCGGCACCTTGGCGGTGAAGCGGTCGAAGGCGTCGCGGCTCATCCCGTGCAGTCGCATCACCCGGGCGCGCCGGGCCAGTTCGGCGTCTCGGGTCACGAGCATGCCGCCCTCGCCCGTCGTGATCGTCTTGTTGGCGTAGAAGCTGAACACCGTGGCAGCGCTGCCCAGCGTGCCCACGCGCGCGCCAGCGCTGGTGCTGGGCAACGCATGGGCGGCGTCCTCGACCACCTTCAAGCCGTGACGCTGCGCGATGGCCAGGATCGCCGGCATGTCGGCGGCCAAGCCGGCGTAATGGACGGGGATGATCGCGCGGGTGGCCGGCGTGATGGCGGCCTCGACCAGTGCCGGGTCGATGTTGAGCGTGGCTGGGTCGATGTCGACCAGCTTGACGTCGGCGCCGAGGTAGCGCACCACCTCGGCTGTGGCGGTGAACGTGTGGGTGGTGGTGATCACCTCGTCGCCCGGACCGATGCCCAGGGCTTCGAGCGCCAGGTGCAAGCCTGCAGTGGCGGAGTTCACCGCGATGCAGTGCAGGCCCTCGATGTCGTCGCCCGCGTCGCCCAACCACGCCAGAAAATCGGCCTCGAAACGCTTGGCCTTCGGGCCGGTGGTGATCCAGCCGCTGCGCAGCGTGTCGACCACCTCGGCGATGTCGTCCTCACCGATCTCGGGCAAGGCGAAAGGCAGGAACGGCAGCGTTGAGGAGGCGGACGGATCGGTGGGGTTCATTCGACGGGGTCTGGGTCAGCGGGCCAAGCATTGACATCATCAGCCAGGGAGGAACAAGTGATTTTACGGCCCGGCCTCAAGCCTGGCCGCCGCTGCGCGGGCTGGTTCACAATGCACGCATGGAGGTGCCATCATGGCTTTGGGGCAGCGGAAAATGTCCCTCGATGAATTCCTGGCTTGGGAAAACGAACAGTCCGACCGGCATGAGTACGACCAGGGCGAAGTGTTTGCGATGGTCGGTGGGCGGCGAACGCATGGGCGAGTGGTTCTCAATCTGGCCCGCAGGCTTGACGAGCGCCTTGAAGGCTCGCCCTGCCAGGTGTTCGCCGAATCGATGAAGGTCCAGGTCGCGACCGACACCATCCTTTATCCCGATGTATTCGTCACCTGCGACCAGGCCGACCTCGCCACCGAGATGATCTTCAAGTCGCCCTGCCTGGTGATCGAGGTGCTGTCGCCCAGCACCCAGGCCTACGACCGAAGCCAGAAGTTCGCGTTGTACCGCAGGCTGGCCTCGCTGCAGGAGTACATCCTGGTCGACCCGGACACGCGCCGGGTAGAAGGCTTTAGGCGCGGCGAGGACGGCCTTTGGGTGCTGCACGACATGAGCCAGGACGAGGCAATGGAATGTGCATGCGCGCCCAAAACCATCACACAGCAGCTCAAGCTCAATCCAGCAGCGCCGCTCAGCCAGCGCTACGCGGCTTTTCCAACCACACCAGCACATGGGTGCGCAGCAACGGCAAGGCGTTGAAGACCGGGTACAGCGCCGGATGCAGCCGGCACAGGGCGCGAGCGATGGGCGGAGCCAGCGTGACCTTTTGGCAACGAATCCGCGCCTGCGGGAACAGTTGTCGGATACGGGCCAGAGGCACGCCTCGCACATCGCGGTTGCGCGGGTTGTTGTAGACGAAGTCGTACCACAGCACGCCACCGCCAGGCGCCACCCAGCGCCACATCGCGTCGGCCAGGTGCTGCTGGAAAGCGTCGTCGAGCAGGGACGAGAACACGGTGGACTGCAGCACGATGTCGCGGCTGGCGGGGGCGATGGCCAGCGCACTCGCGTCGCCACCCCACAGCGTCAGCGCCTCGGGCAGCACCTGGCGGGCCTGGGACAGACGCTCAGGCAGCAGTTCCGCGCCAGCGAGGTTCTCGGGTGCGAAACCCATGCGCAGCAACTCCAGCAGGTTGCCGCCCGAGCCGCAACCGACTTCAAGCACGCGCAACCGGGCCAGGTCTGAGAAGCCGAGCCGAACGAAGAGCTTGATCATCGCGCGCTGGCGTTCGTGCACCGACTGCCAGACATCGGGTTGCAGGATGCTGTAGCGGTCGGCCAGAGCGCCGACCCGACGCCGGGCATAGCGCTCGACCACCGCAACAGTCTCATCGATAGGGCGCTGATCGCTCATCGCTGCATCGCCGCTATGAAGCGCTGCGCCAGCACCGGGTAGCTATGGTGGGTCAGCACGAAAGCCCGGCCGCGCCCGCCCATCGCCAGCCGCTCGGCGGCAGGCAAAGCGGCCAGCTGGCGTAGCCCGTCAGCCACGGCTTGCGGGTTCTCGGGCGCCACCGTCAGGCCGCAGCCGCTCTCGGCCACCGGGTCGTTGCCAGCCTCCACGCTGTGCAGCACCGCGCAGCCGGCCATCATGTAGTCCATCAGCTTGTTCGGCGCGATGCCGAAGCGGTAGATGGGCACCCGCTGCCAGCCGATGTAGGCGATGTCGATCTGCGCCAGAAAAGCCGGAATCTGCGCTTTCGGGATCGGTGGCAGCAAGGTGACCTGGGTCAGGCCTTGGTCGGCGACGCGCTGCGCCAGTCGGGTGCGCTCGTGGCCGTCGCCCACCATCACGATGGCCATCGGCTGATCGCGCAGCCGCGAGACCGCGTCGAGCAGCACGTCGAGCGCGTTGGGCAAGCCCATCGAGCCGGCATAGCCGACCACGGTGCGGCCGACCGCACGCTGCGCGGCGATGGCGCGCGCCACGTCATCACGCAGCGGCGGCGCCTCCTGCTGCCAGTCTTCAGGCGTGATGCCGTTGGGCACGAGGTGCAGCTTGCTCAGGTCGAGCCCATGGTCGGCCATGTGGCCCTGCACTTTGGGCAGCATCGAGACCACCACATCAGCGTCGCGGTAAGCAGCGTCCTCGGCGGCCTGACACAGACGGATGAAGGGGTGCTTTGGCGACATGCCCGACAGTTCGATCGGACTCAGCGGCCATAGGTCATGCACCTCGAACACCAGCCGGGCGCCGGCCTGGCGAGCGATGCGGCGCGCGACCCAGATGTCCATCGGGTAAGTGCTTGACGCGATCACCGCGTCGGGCTTGAATGCGCGCACCAGGCGCGCGGTTTGTCGCCACACCTGCGACAGGAAGCACCAGATGTTCCAGACCCGGCCTACACCATTGCCCTGGTAGGCAGGTGTCTTGAGCCAACGGTAGGCGATGCCGTCGATGGTCTCGTCGCCGGCGATGGGTTGGCGCGAGCGCACATGCGAGAAATCGGCCGCGACGATCTGCACGCGGTGGCCGGCGCGAACCCATTCCCGCGCCAGGTAATAGGGCCGGTATTCCATGCCCAGCGCCGGGCTGCCGGCGTAGTGGTTGATCAGCAGGATGTTCATCGAAGGCCCGCCGCCTGGATCTCGCGCAGCCGGGCCAGAAACACGGTGACCGCCTGGCCGAACATCGCGTGCGCCGCCACCCACGCGTGGTTGGCTACGGCGATGGCCTCGCCGCGTGCCAGCAAGGCGTCCAATGCCGGCATCAGCACACTGTTGGCCGGCGCGCCAACGCCGTCCAGCACCAGCCCGTTGTCACCGTTGCGCACCAACTCGCGGTTGGCGGGCAGGTCCGACAGCACCGGGATGCAGCCCTGCGCCATCGCCTCCAGCACCGAGACCGAGACCGAATCGCTCTCGGGCAGGCTCAGGTACCAGCGGGCCTGGGCGTATTGCAAAGCCTGTTCAGCGGCGCTGAGCCTGCCGACGAAGCGCACCCGCGACGCCAGACCCAGCGCGGCGGCCTGGGCTTGCAGCGCCTGGCGCAGCGAGCCGTCGTTGGCCACCACCAGCTCAGCATCGGGCCAGGCCGCGGCGATTGCCGAGAACAGGCGCAGCACCGCCTGCGGCCGGTAGATCGGCTCCAGCCCGCGGTTGGCGAAGAAACAGTGGTCTCCACGCTGGCCTGCGGCCGGCAGCGGCGGCAAGTCCTCCAGGCCGAACGGAAAGGTCATCACCTCGCCAGCGCCGAGTTCTCGCATGCGGTTGGTCATCACCTGCGAGTCGCTGGTGGCCAGCGCGCAGGCGCGGAGTACGCGGCCAGTGAGCCAGCGCAGCACCGCGCTACGCTGCGGCGTGACGAGGATGTCCGATCCCCAGGCCGATCCGACGACGCGGCCCGGCACGCCCAGGAAACGGGTGGCCGCCCAGGCCAGCGTGCCATGCGAGGTCAGGTAATGGGCATGGATCCAGTCGGCGCGCACGCCGCGCAGCCAGGCCGCCAGCCGCGGTAGTTGGCGCAGCAGCGCAGCATTGCTGCCCTCGAAATCGGGCCGGGTGCCCAGTGCCAGCCGGTGCCCGGGCGGCACCAGCGCGTCAAAGTCTGTCGCAAAGCCGCGCGACGAAGCTGCCCACAACTCGACCTGCGGCGCCAGCGCCCTGGCCCATTTCAGCAGGTGCGGGCTTTGCCCGTCGCCCAACAACACGTAGCGCATCAGCGCGGCGCCGCCCAGGTCTCGTAATCGGCGCGGCATTCGGGGTGGGACAGCAGCCAGGCCTGGTCGGCCTCCCGGGTGTCGCCGATCACCGTCGCCGGTTGGCCGGCGACGATCGCGAAATCGGGCACCTCGCCGCTGACATAGCTGAAAGCGCGCACCAGCACGCCGCGCCCGATGCGGCTGCCCGGCGCCACCACGCTGTGGGCGCCGATGAAGCTGTAAGCGCCGATGACCGTGGGCGCGCTCACGTAGCCGGCCGGCTGGCTGGCGCCCCAGTAGCGGCGCCCGGCCAGACGAACCGCGCGATGGCTGGAATGCGTCAATAACACGCAGTGGGTGGTGATCTGGACACCTTCGCCGATCTGCAGCCCGCCGGAGGCGTCGACCAGGTTGAACGGGCCGATGTAGACATGGTCGGCGATGTCCAGCCGCTGCGGGTTTTCGATCCGGGTGGCGTTGCTGATGCGCGTGTGCGCCAGCCAAATGCCATCGGCACGGCGCCAGCCGTAGAGCATGCGGGGCGCCGTCAAACTGCGCCACCAGCGTTGCAAACGTTCACGCATTTGTCGCTAGCCTCCGGTCCGTCCAGACCGCGATGCTAGCGCCCGCAGGTCGAGCCATAGCCGCGGCGCAGGCCGCAACACGGCCATCAGCGGCATCCCAGCATGGCGGGCGAACAGCGCGGCCAGTAACAACACGCTGGCGGCATACGACAGCGAGGCCGACAGCGCAGCACCGGCCATGCCCAGTCTGGGCACCAGCAACAGGCACAAGCTGCCGTTGAGCAGCAGCGACAGCGTGGCCACTCTCGCTGGCACCTGGGGTTTGCCGGCATGGTTGGTGAAGTAGGCCGACAGCGCAGACGCGCCGCCGAACATCAGCACACCGGGCAGCAGCCAGGCCATCAACGGCAGGCTGGCGGCGTAGTCGGGGCCGAGCAAGGAGGGCACCAACCAGCTCGCCAGCGCCCAAGACAGCGGCGCGACCAGCAGCAGCGCGGCCACGCTGAGCTGCACCACACGCACGGTAATGGCCGCGGCCTGCGCGCGGTCGGGCGTGCCGATCCGCCCATAGACCGCCTGGGTGAGCGAGGATGAGACGAACCACAGCAGCTCGGCCACCACCACCGCGATCGAGTAAATGCCGGTGGCCGACAGGCCGAGCAGACGCTCGATGAGGAACAGGCCAACGCGGTAGTTCAACAAGCCGATCAGATTGGTCAGCCCAATCGTGGCGATGAACGGCAGTTCTGCACGGAGCGCATCGAAGCCAGGCGCCGCCAGCCGGCCGCCCCGCCACAGCACCATCAGCAAGGCGACGCCCACCAGCATCTTGGCGCCGACCCAGGCGGCCAGGACCGGCACGAGGCCGGTGCGCTGCACCAGCCACAGCCCGCCCAGCAGCGCCAGCGCGATGAAAGGCGGGGCCAGCGTCAGTCGTGCCATCGGCGCCATCTGTCCTGCACCCAGCCACAACCCGGCCAAGTTGGGCGCCAGCAGCAGCAGCGGCGCGGCCATGCCCAGCAACCACAGCATCGCGTAGGCGGGTGGACCCCAGACCGACAAAGCCCACAGCACGCCACCTGCCGCCGTGCCCAGCGCGATGCAGCACAGCACCATGGCCGACAGCAGCGCCAGCGGCGCTTCGCCGTGGTGCGAGACACGCCGCGCCAGCGCGATGCCAAAACCCGAGAGCAGCGCCAGCATCACACCTTCGATGCTGGTGAACAGCGCAAACACGCCTTGCTGCGATGTCCCCAGGCGCGCGGTGATCGTGGTGATCAGCAGCACGCCGGCCAGCGCGAGCATGCGCGTGGCCAGGTTGATCAGCGTGCCGCGGGCGACGCTGTCCATCTCAACGCGAGCCGGCGCGGCTGTGCCGGTTCGGTCGGGTGGCCTGGGGTGACGGCCAAATGCTAGAGGTCAGGCTCTCGGTCATGGTCGCGGTCATGCCCGTGCTCATTTGGTCAGCGTCAGGCGCACGATGTCGCCCAGGCCGAGCCAGCGCGACCACAACAGCGAAGCGCGGTTACGCCAACGCCAGCCGTCGCCGGCCACCCCTTCGCTGCGCCAGCCCACAACCCGCAGTCCGGCCGAAGCGGCGGCGCGCGCGAGCGTGGTCCGGCTGAACATCGTCAAATGCCAAGGCGGCGTCATCAGGTGCCAGTCAGCGCCCCGAGCTTGCGCATAAGCGCTGCCAATATCACCCGTGCTCAGCACCAGCCGGCCGCCTGGCCGCAACACGCGAGCGGCCTCCGCCAGCAGCGGCACCGGGTCGGGCACATGCTCGATCACGTCCCACAGCGTGACGACGTCGAAGCGGTCGGTCGGCAAGCCGGCCTGTGACAGCGTGCCGGTGAACACCGGTAGCCCCAGGCGGTCTCGCGCATAGGCCGAACTCCAGGCCGACAGCTCGACGCCCTGCACCTCGTAGTGCGCCCGCGCCTCAGCCAGAAAAAACCCAGCCGCGCAACCGATGTCCAGCAACCGGCCGTGACGCGGAATGCGCGGCGGCAAGTGGCGCAACCAGGCCAGTTTGCGCCGCGCATGCCGGCGGCGTGCGGCTTCTTCGCCCACGTAGTCAGCGAACACTGCGTCGCTACCGCCGGTGTAATAGGCTTGACCGTAGAGCGCATCGAAATCAATCTGCGACGGATCCTCGCCGACATAGACCAGGCCGCAGCCGGTACAGCGGACCATCTGGTAACCGTCCTTGCGAAACAAGGGCTCGGGATGCTCCTGGCCGCAGACGACGCAGTCGCGGTGGCTCACCGCAACGCGCCGAGCAGGGCTGCCACCACCCGGTCCTGGTCAGCCTCGGCGAGGTCGGCACTCATCGGCAGACTCATCACGCGTTGGCCGGCGCGGATGCTGTGTGGCATGCAATCGGGGCAGCAATACGCGGCATAAGCCGGCTGATGGTGCAGCGGCTTGGGGTAGTGCACGGCAGTCGGGATACCGGCGGCCTGCAGCGCGGCCTGCACCGCGGGTCGGTCGTCGACCATCACGGTGTACTGGGCCCAGACGCAGTTGCGGTCGGGCCGCACCGCGAGCAGTTGCACAGGCGAACCGCTGTCGCGAATCAGCCGGCCATAGCGATCGCCCAGCGCGAGCCGGCGCTCGATCTCCCAGTCGAAGCGCTCGAGCTTGGCCAGCACCACCGCGCACTGCAGCGTGTCCATGCGTCCGCCCACGCCAACACGGGTGTGGTGGTAGCGGCCGCTCTGGCCGTGGACGCGGATCTCGCGCGCGGCCTGGGCGATCGCCGGGTCGCTGGTGAACAGCGCACCGCCATCGCCATAGCAGCCCAGTGGCTTACTGGGGAAAAAACTGGTGCAGGCGATGGTGCTGAGGTTGCAGCTTTTGTGATCGCGATACGTGGCACCAAAGCTCTGCGCCGCATCCTCGATCACCACCAGGCCGTGGCGCAGCGCAACGGCGTTGATGGCGTCCATGTCGGCCACCTGACCGTACAGGCTGACCGGCAGGATGGCGCGGGTGCGCGAGGTGACCTTGGCCTCAATCAGGCTGGCGTCGATGTTGCAGCTGTCGGGCTCAATGTCAGCATAGACCGGCACCCCGCCGAGCAGCACGATCACCTCGGCCGTGGCGGCAAACGTGAAGGGCGTGGTGATGACCTCGTCGCCAGACTTCAGGCCGATGGCCATCAGCGCGATCAGCAGCGCCTCGGTGCCACTGGCCACTGCCACACAGTGAGGGGCGCCGGTGTAGGCGACCAGCGCGGCCTCCATCTCCGCAACCTCGGGGCCCATGATGTACTGGCCATGGTCGAGCACACGCTGGATTCGGGCGTCAACAGCCGTCTTCAGCACCGCGTACTGCGCTTTGAGATCAGTGAATTGCATCATCAGTCCAGCCGCGTCAGCGTGTCGCCGACCAGCCGGTAGCGCTCGCCGGTGGCCGGGCAGCTGGCTTCGCCGTTGCCGCGCATCGGTAAAGCTAGGCGTTCACCGTGCCGGCTCATCCAGCCGATCTGCCTGGCGGGCACGCCGGCCATCAGCGCATAGGCTTTGACGTCACGGTTGACAACGGCGCCTGCGGCGACGAAAGCGTATTCACCAACGGTGCTGCCGCAGACGATGGTGCAGTTGGCACCCAGGGTAGCGCCGCGCTTGACCAAGGTGCGGCGGTACTCACCCTTGCGGACGACCGCGCTGCGCGGGTTGTAGACATTGGTGAAGACCATGCTTGGGCCGCAGAACACATCGTCCTCCAGCGTCACCGCATCGTAGACCGAGACGTTGTTCTGGATCTTGACCTGGTCGCCGATCCGCACGTCGTTGCCCACATACACGCCCTGGCCAAAAGAGCAGCCAGCGCCGATGCGCGCGCCAGCACTGATGTGCACCCAATGCCAGACTCGACAACCGGGGCCCAGGGTGGCCCCGTCATCGACGATGGCGGTAGGGTGGATGGATGTGCCGGCAGTCAACATGTGGCGTCAGTATTCGAGGGGCAGGTTGATGCGCTTGCCATCACGTGCGGACAGGTACATCGCGATCAACAGCTCCAGCGTCTTCAGACCCTCGCGACCGTCGGTCTCGGGCTCACACTCACCGCGCAGCGTGCGGATCACGTTGTCGTAGTACAGCGGGTGGCCGAAGCCGTAGACCGAGGTGGTCTGGTAACTGGCATCGTCCAGCCCAGCGTCCATCTCGTGCGGCTGCGAAAACGCCCAGTGCTCAATCTTGTTGACCGCAACCCCACCGACGCGCACGCTGCCGTTCTCGCCCAGGATGGTGATCGAGCCTTCGAGGTTCTTCGGGTGCGTGAGCATCGTCACATTGACCGAGCCCATCGCGCCGCTGCGCCAGCGCAGTGCGGCTACGCCAGTGTCCTCGACCTCGATATCGCGTGCCAGCGTGCCGGTGTAAGCCATCACGCTCTCGACCGGACCGACCATCCAGTCGAGCAGGTCGATGTAGTGGCTGGCTTGGTTCATGAATGCGCCGCCGTCGAACTCCCAGGTGCCACGCCAGGCGGCCGAGTCGTAATAGCTCTGCGGCCGGGACCAGAACACGTTGACCGTGACCATGTAAATGCGGCCGAAGCGGCCGGCCTGAATCGCTTGGCGCAGCAGCAGCAAGGTGCGGTTGCGGCGGTTTTGCTTGACGACGAACAGCCGCACCCGGGCCTCGTCGCAGGCACGGACCATCGCCAGACCATCGGCCCAGCGCGTGGCCATCGGCTTTTCGGTCATCACATGCAGGCCGGCCTGCGCGGCCTCGGTCACTTGGCGCGCATGCAGCCCGCTGGGTGTGGCCAACACGACGCAGTCGACACCCAACGACGCCGCCTGGGCCAGCATCTGCGCGTAGTGGGCAAAGCCCTGCGCCCCGGTGCGCGAGACCGCCGCCGCCAGCGCGTCAGGATCGCTGTCGCAGACGGCCACCAGCTCGGCACGATCGGCATGGCGCGCGAGCGAATCCATGTGGTTGGCCGCGATGCGTCCGCAGCCGGCCAGCGCGAACCTGAGCTTTCGATCGGTGATGACGGAGTGGTTCAGGTGCATCTAGGCTGTACAGACATTGACAGGCGACGCCCCGATTATCCCGCAGCGATCCCCGAGATCGGGGGCGGCCAAGCCGCTTGATGCCACTGCCTACAATTTGCGGTTTTCCCCTGAAGCTGCCCATGAGCCCCGACATTGCTGCGCCCGAAACCGTCTCGCAAGATGAACACAAGCTGATCATCGAGCGGCGCGAAAAACTCAGCGGGCT
>CANFPU010000126.1 GCA_947448955.1 Burkholderiales bacterium | reverse complement strand
CCAGCGTGCTCAAGCACAAGGCCAAGGAGGTGCCGCTCAAGAAGGTTGAAGCGGCGCTGGACGCAGGCTACGGCATCTTTGCGGGCAGCCAACCGCAGTGGGCGACACTGGTGTTCTCGGCCAGCGCAGCGCAGTGGGTCAGCCGGGAAGTCTGGCACCCGGCGCAGAAGACCCGTTGGCTTGACGATGGCGGCTACGAGATGCAGCTACCGTTCGTCAACGAGACCGAACTGGTGATGGATGTGCTGCGGCACGGTGGGCAGGTCAGGGTGGTGGGGCCGGATGCATTGAGGGCGGCGGTGACTGCGCAGCTTCGGGCTGGGCTGGATGCGAATGGTCGGCACCAATGAAGCGAAGCGCTGCTGCACGAAGTGCGTTTGTACAAGGCGCTTTCGCGTCGGCAGTCTTGGCGGCAATGGGATCGCGGCCGACCCTTCCGCAGGGTTGGAGATTACGCGGCGGTACCGAGTCGCAGCCTGGACGGCGGATGGGCCTGTCGAGTTCGACCATGTCAGTTCTCACCGTGCTAGTTCGGCGGCGGCTTCACCAACGTGCCAACTGCTAGTCTGGCGCGTGCCGATGTTGCTCCTGTCGACAGGATGCGCAGGATCCCAGGATGAACAAGAACGCCGAGTATTACCGCCGGAACGCAGCGAGTTTCTTCGAAGCGACAGTCAATGTCGATATGTCGCCGCTCTACGAAGCCTTCCTGGCCAAACTTCCGATCCGTGCCGATGTCCTGGATGCAGGATGCGGCTCCGGTCGCGATGCGAAGGTGTTTGCCGACCGAGGCCACGTCGTCAGCGCGTTTGATGCGTCCGCCGATCTGGCCCGGCTGGCCAGCGCGCACTGCGGTTTTGAAGTCGCGGCGCGCACCTTCGCTGAGGTCACCGAAGTCGATACATACGACGGCATCTGGTGCTGCGCGAGCCTGCTCCATGTCCCCTTGGCCGAGATGGCGTCGGCCCTGGGAATTCTCTGGAGGGCCTTGCGCGCTGGCGGCTGTGTCTACCTAAGCTTCAAGCTGGGTGCCGGCGAGCGCACCGACGGCGATCGCCACTTCACCGATGCCGACGATGTCACGCTGCGAGGTTGGCTAGATACCCTGCCGCATGTCGCTTCGATCGAGACCTGGATTACCGAAGACCGGCGGTCAGATCGCGCCCTGCAGTGGATCAACGCCTTGGTGGTGCGCTCCCCGGCTCCCGCCCGCAAGCTGGTCACCGGCGGCGACGATCCGTTCCTTCCGCACCTATCGCAAGCGATGGCCCGCGCGACCGAGATCGACATCGCAGTCGCGTTCATCAAGACCACCGGTATCCGGCTGTTGATGCCCGACCTGTTGGCTGCGCTGCTGCCACCTAGCGAAACCGGCGGTCCGATCCGCCGCGTTCGCTTGCTTACCAGCGACTACCTGGATGTGACGGATCCGGAGGCCCTGCGCCTGCTTCTGCTGTTGCAGGACCAAGGCGGTGAAATCCGGGTCTACGCGACACAGGGCACCAGCTTTCACCTCAAGGCCTATATTTTCGCAAAGTCGTCGGCAAACCAACTGGTCGAAGGAACGGCATTCGTTGGCTCAAGCAATATCAGCAGGCAGGCCTTGCAGGACGGCCTAGAGTGGAACTACCGGGTTGCCTATCCTGGCGACCCGGGCTTTCTCGAAGCCCGACAGCGGTTCGGCGAGCTCTTCGCACACCCGCGCACGGTCGCGCTGAGCGACCGCTGGATCGAGAGCTACGAGCTTCGACGCGTGCCACCACCGCGTTCGATCGCAGCGGGCAGCCAGGAACAAGAACCGCCGCCGGAGCCCACATCCGTTCAAGTGGAAGCCCTCGCCGCGCTGGCTGAAACCAGGCAGGCAGGATTCCGCCGCGGGCTGGTCGTGCTCGCTACCGGATTGGGCAAGACATGGCTCGCAGCCTTCGACGCAATGCGCATGGGTGCCCGCCGGGTCCTCTTCGTGGCGCACCGCGAAGAGATCCTGAGCCAGGCGGCCCAGACCTTCATCCGCATCCGGCCCAAAGCGCAGGTCAGCCTCTACAGGGGGGACAGCCACGATGCCGAGGTTGATGTGCTCTGCGCGTCCGTGCAGAAGCTGGCGAGGTCCGCACATCTGGAGCGCTTTGCGCCTCATCACTTCGACTACGTCGTGATCGACGAGTTTCACCATGCCGCCGCAGCGACCTACCGCCGGCTGCTTGGACATTTCGCGCCGGCGTTCCTGCTTGGGCTCACCGCCACGCCAAACCGCACCGACCAGTCCGACATCCTTTCGCTGTGCGACGACAACCTGGTCTTCACCCGTAAGCTCTTCGAGGGCATCCAGGCGAGGCTGCTGGCGCCGTTCCACTACCACGGTATCCTCGACGAGTCGGTCGACTACCGCGAAGTACCCTGGCGCAATGGTCGCTTCGACCCCGAACAACTATCGAACAAGCTGGCGACGCTGGCGCGGGCGCGCCACGCCATCAGGGAATGGCGATCCCGGGCGCAGAAGCGGACCCTGGCGTTTTGCGTCTCGGTGATCCACGCTGAGTACATGGCGGCGCAATTCGAGAAGGCCGGCATCACCTCGGCCGCTGTGTATTCCGGATCGGCACTCGGCCGAAGCGAGGCGCTTGAGCGCCTGCGCTGCGGTCGACTGAGCGTCATCTTCTCCGTTGACCTGTTCAACGAGGGTGTCGACCTGCCCAGCATCGACACCGTGATGATGCTGCGGCCCACCGAGTCGAAGATCCTGTTCCTGCAGCAACTTGGTCGCGGTCTGCGCCTGAGCGAGGAAAAGCAGCACCTGGTCGTGCTGGACTTCATCGGCAACCACCAGGGCTTTCTGCAAAAGCCACAGGCGCTGTTTAGCGTTGGCGCCACCTACGAGGCCCTCGCAGACTTCGCACGAAAGTTCGAGGCGGGGCGGCTGGAGCTTCCGGACGGGTGCTATGTCAACTACGATTTGACGATCATCGACTTCCTGAAGTCGTTGGACGGCGCGGGCGCCCAAAGGGATTACGAGGCTTTGCAGGCCAGCCTCGGGCGCAGGCCGACGCTGGCAGAGTTCTATCGATCGGGTGCGAGTGTCCAGGCCATGCGCCAGCGACACGGCAGCTGGTTCGCGCTGGTCGCGGCCATGGGCGGCCTCGACGCGAGCGAAGCTCGCAACCTGAGCGCCGTCGGCGGCCTGCTGAAGGAGGTCGAAGTAGCGTCGATGCAGAAGAGTTTCAAGATGATTCTGCTGGAGGCCCTGCTCGAACTTGATGGACTTGCGAAGGCACCTACGGTCGCCGATCTGTCGGAGCGATCTTGGCAGGTGATTCACCGCAGGCCGAGCTTGCTAAGTGACCTGCCCGAGCACATCAGTCAGTTGCCGGACGGGCGCGCCTCGAAGTGGCATAGGTACTGGACGGGAGACCCGATTAAAGCTTGGGTCGGTGGCAATCGCGCCGACAAAGCTTCCGCACTGTTCCGCGTTGAAGACGGCCGATTCCACTTAAAAACGGCCCCGCCTGAAGGCGACAAGGAATCTCTCGAAGGGATGCTTCAAGAGCTGGTCGACTACCGTCTGGCGACCTACGAAGTCCGGCGCTCGGCAAAGACCGCGCCTTCAAACGTCATCCCCTTCACACCGAGGGCCAGAACCGAGCGCGAAATCCCATATTTTCCAAACCTCAAGATCGCTTGCGGCCACTTTCGCGCCGGTCGCACCGATGCCGAGCAGCACCGGGCGCTCCCGGCCAGTTACGGGGCGCTCGATCCCACACGCCACTTCATCGCGCGTGCGTCCGGAATGTCGATGGACGGCGGGAAGAACCCCATCCGGAACGGCGATTACCTTCTCCTCGAACTCGTCAGCCCCACTAAGGCAGGTTCGATCACCGGCACCGTGATGGCCATCGAGCGCCAGGACAAGTCTGGTGGCGACAACGAATACCTGCTGCGCGTCGTCACCAAGGGGCTCGACGGCCGGCACATCCTCAAGGCCAACAACCCCGACTACGAGGACCTGCCAGCCACCGACGACATGCGGACCTTGGCCCGCCTCAAGACCATCATCGACCCGCTCCACCTGAGCGTGAATCAGTGATTCGCGCAGGGAATCATCCCGTCACTTTTCGGCCAGTATTTCAGCTCTTGCAATTGGAACGTTTGCCGCCTGGTGCAGAGGCCTGGATCAGCGTGCTGAGGAACAACTCTTCGATGGCGATGGCGCGGTGTCGGTCATCGACGAAGACAACCATGAAGGACTTGGCCTGGCTGGTTCCGAAATGCAGGCTAAGCGCTGGGTCACGTGGTTTGGTGGTCATTGTTCGTCGTCCAGTCGCTATGAAAACGCGAGCACGCCCACGCCCAGCAATACCAGCAACAGGCCAACCTTCTCGGCCGGGTCCAGACGCTCACGCAGCAGCTTATGCGACACCAGGTAACTGAATACCACCTCCACCATGCCCAGCGTGCGGACGTTGGCCGCCGATGTGAGCGCGAAAGCGGTGAACCAGCCGACCGATGCCAGCGCACCTGCCGAGCCGGCCACCAGCGACACGCGCCAGGCCGTGGCTGTGGCGCGCAGCGATGCCGGCGATCGCCACACCAGCCAGCCGCCCAGCAGCAGTGTCTGCATGGCCTGCGCCCACAGCACGCCCCAGCCGCCCGACAGCCAGGGCGACACGCCCGGTAATTGCAGCGACGCACCGCGGTAGCCCACGGCCGCCAGCGCAAAACCTGCGCCCGACGCCAGCCCGTACAGTGCAGCCAACCCGGCCCACGCGTGCACGCCGCCCGCCGCCGATGCGGCCACCGCCTTGCGCGGCACCGACAGCATCACCACGCCCGTGGTGGCCACCCCGATCGCCAGCAGCGTCACCCATCCGGGCAGCTCATGTAAAAACAGGGTCGCAAACACCGCCACTTGCAGCGCGTCGGTCTTGGAGAACGCCACGCCCACCACGAAGTTGCGCTGCTTCATCGCCAGCAGCAAGAATGCCGTGGCCGCCAACTGGCTCACCGCGCCCAGCAGCACCCAGGCAAAGTAGCCCGCATGCCACACCGGCACCGGCGCTGCCATGGCCGGCAGCGCATGCAGCGTCAGCACCCAGGCCGCAGCAAACGGCAGCCCGTACAGAAAGCGCGCCAACGTGGCACCCAGCGTGCCCGCCTGCGCCACCAGCGAGCGCTGCGCCACGTTGCGCGCCGTCTGCGCAAGTGCGGCCGCCAGCACGATGGCGATCCAGGCCCAGGCAAGCACGGTGCTGGTGTCGGGGGAGGTTGTGGGTGACATGGTGCTGGGAGCATAGGGCCTGTGCGGGCTAGCCTTGCCGTGGCAGTGGATCACTCCCGGAGATCAGGATCGCCTGGTCGATCTGAAATTGGGCTTCAGTTTTTCTTCGTAGGGCACCCAGGAAATTTCGGAAACTGATCGAGTTCAAGCGATCACGCCAGCCTTGGCGGCCAACCGCTACGAGTATTACGAGCGGCTGCTGGCCGTGTCTCGCGACGGCGACTGGACGGGTTGGTGCCGTTTCTTCCTGACCGGGGTGAAGGCCCAGGCCGAGCGGAACCACGACAAGGCCGCGGCCATCCTGGCCTTGTATGAGCGGATGAAGCGCCAGGTGGCCGGGCTGACGCGTTCGCAGTTCGCCATCCACGCGCTGGACTGGATCTTTGCCAAGCCGATCTTCAAGAGCTCTGACTTCGTGGCGAGTGCGGGCATCCCCGCGCCCACGGCCAAATGCATCCTCCGGTGTGCTGCAGGCGGCCGAGTTGTTGCGCACCCTCGTGCCTGGTGGCGGGCGCCGGGCGGCGGTGCTGGGGTTCCCTGCGCTGCTGGCCATCACCGCAGGCCTGGAGGTGTTTTGAGCTTGCCAAGCCTGGAGCGCCCCAAGGCCGGCCGAAGCCGGCCGCCCCCCGTGGGGATCAAGCAAAGTGGCAAAGCCACATTTGCTTGAGAGGTGCAGCGCTGCATTGCAAACTTATTTGTGGACCAATAATGGCGACAAGTGAGCCGTAAACGGCGTTGTTGCTCACTCTTGAGCCACAAGTTCGTGAGCCGAATAGTCGTGCGCCACAGCGACCCAAGTCGAAAAAAGTCCGCGACACCAAGAATGACGGAGCATGAAATGAAAGTAGCCCGCCGGGTCAAACCCGAAGGCATCCCGCGCATCGAGTCGCTGCATGTCGAGGTTCAAGGTGTTCGGGGGTGACCGCATCAATGACCACCACCTGACCCGGGCTGAGAAAATCGTCGCGGTCAAAAGGAGTTGAGATGCTGAAGGAGTTGAAGCTGAACAAGGTCGGGCCCTGCGAGGCGCTGGAAGCGCATTTCGCGCCGCGGCTGAACCTGATCACCGGGGACAACGGGCTGGGCAAGAGTTTCTTGCTCGACATCGCTTGGTGGGCTTTGACGCGTCGTTGGCCTCGCGACCTGAACAAAGCGCTGGTCAGCGGCTATGGCGCACGCCCCACCTCGGCCAAGGAGGGCAGCATCGAGTTCTCGGTGGAAGGCAAGGCCAACAAGGATGTGCGCTACCGCAGCACTTTCTCCCCCTCTGACGAGGCCTGGACCGGCAAGGCTGGGCGGCCGTACAACCCCGGCCTGGTGCTGTACGCGATGGCCGACGGTGGTTTTGCACTTTGGGACCCGGCGCGCAATTATTGGAAGCAGAAGGGCAATACCGACGTTCAGGAGCGAATACCGGCCTATGTTTTCGGTCCGCACGAGGTGTGGGACGGCTTGTATGACCCGGAGCGCGGCCAACTGTGCAACGGTTTGGTCAACGACTGGGCGGGCTGGCAAAAGGAGAACGGGCCTGCCTTCCAGATGCTGTGCGATGTGCTGCGTCGGCTGTCACCGCCCGGGCAGGCCGAGCTAAAGCCTGGCCCGTTTGCCAGGATCAGCCTGGACGACGTTCGCGACATCCCGACCTTGGTGACGCCTTATGGCAAGCCCGTGCCCGTGCTGCATGCCTCGTCGGGCGTGCGCCGCGTGGTGGCGCTGGCCTACCTGCTGGTCTGGGCTTGGCAGGAACACCAGGAAGCCAGTGCCTTGCTGGAGCAGGCCATCACGCCGCAAGTGGTTTTCCTGATCGACGAGATCGAAGCCCATCTTCATCCGCGCTGGCAGCGCTCGATCGTGTCGGCGCTGCTGGACGTGACGCAGGCCCTGGCCCAAACCTATGCCCAGGTGCAACTCATCGTCGCCACTCATTCGCCGCTGGTGCTGGCCGCTGTGGAACCGCAGTTCAATGGCGACCTAGACGCCTGGTTCGACTTGGACATGGTCAAGAACGAGGAGGGCACGGCCGAGCAGGTGCTGTTCCAGCGCAGGCACTATGTGCGCCTGGGCGATGTGTCGCGTTGGCTGGTCAGTGAGGCCTTCGACCTGGGCGCGCCGACCTCGCTGCAAGCTGAACAGGCGCTGCATGACGCACGAGAGGCCATGGGCTGTCTCGGCCGCGGGCAGGCCGTGGCTGCGGACCGGCTTGCGAAGATCGAGCAGGCATTGCACGCCTCACTGGCAGACATCGATCCGTTCTGGGCCCTGTGGCGCTACGCACTTGCGCCGGCGGAGACCGCGAAATGATGCCTGTAGCGCCCCAGCCCGAGCCGGCGTCGTTCCAGGCGAAGGTGCGCGCGCCGGGGCAGCGATGGTTGTTCAAGACGCTGTACCCGACCCGGGCATTGAACCTGCCCGTGCCCTCGGGCACGAAGTTCCCGCCCCACTGGACCAAATGCCTGCCCGAGTTCCATGCCGCTTATGGGGGCATTTGCGCCTATCTCGGGACCCACATCGAGCTGGCAACAGGTGCCGCGTCGGTTGACCATTTCGCGCCCAAGTCCCGCGCATCGGGCGCTGCTTACGAGTGGGAAAACTACCGCTTGGCCTGTCTTGACATGAATGCGCGCAAGAACCACTTCACCGACCTGCTGGACCCGTTCACCCTGCCGCCCAGGGTGTTCTTGCTGGTGCTGACCACCGGCGAGATGTATCTCAACCCAGCGCTGACCGACCCGGTCCTGACCGACGCGGCCCGCAGGACGGTGGCCCGCTTGCAGTTGGACAGTGCGGTGAAACGTGAGATGAGGTCGCGCTTGTTTGCTGAATACAAGGCGGGCACTAGGCCAGGGCCATTGATGCGCCGCTACCACCCCTATGTCTGGTCTGAAATCGAGCGGCAAGGGCAATCTTGAGTGCTTGCTGGCCTGGCGTGCGATGAGCCGCTCAGGCGACAAGGTCAACAGGCTTTTTCAGAAGAGGGTCAGCGCATGGGTTTGCTGTCCATCACCAAACTCGATCAGCGGTACATCGAATTGGGTGATCACACTCAGCCAGCTACCGCAACGCCCGCGTCAAGGCCAGCAAGGATGAGATCGCCGTGCACTGCAAGGCAACTGGCGCCAGGAGCACTTATTCGTCCTGGCGCAGTCCCTGGCGATGTGCGACGACATTCAGCGCCACCTGGGCGAGTGCGACACCAAGCCGCACGACCTGATGGCAGCGCTAGGGCCGACCAACGTCGAGATCGGGCGGGCTCCCCGCCCCGGCTCCAAAGCACGCGTCGAGTTCAATCAGCGCCAACTGCTGGCCAACTGGGCTGTGCTGTCCTCAGGCACCAAGCGCGCCGCGAACCGGGCGCGTCAAGCCCTGAAGCTGGCGGCGCAGAGCCTGTGGCACAGCCAGTCTGCACTCGGCGCGTTCTACCGGCGGCTGCAGGCCCGAATGGACACTGCCAAGGCCAACACCGCCACCGCCCACAAGCTCGCCCGAATGGTCTACTTCATGCTCACCTGCGGCGAAGCCTTCGTCGATCAGGGCCAGCAGCACTATGAACAACAGCAGCGCGAGCGCTCCGTGGCGGCCCTCAAACGCCGCGCAGCTTCACTCGGCTTCAGCCTCACGCCGGCCGCCACCCCTGCTCAGGCGGCGTCAGTCTGATTTGTTTCTCAGGAGGTGCAGCGCTGCACTGCAAACTTATTTGTGGACCAATAATTGCGACAAGTGAGCCGCAAACGGCGTTGTTGCTCACTCTTGAGCCACAAATTCGTGAGCCGAATAGTCGTGCGCCACAGCGACCCAAGTCGAAAAAGTCCGCGACACCAAGAATGACGGAGCATGAAATGAAAGCAACCCGCCGGGTCAAACCCGAAGGCATCCCACGCATCGAGTCACTGCATGTCGAGAACTACCGTGCCTTGCGCCGGGTGGATCTCGACAAGCTGACGCCGATGACGGTTCTGCTGGGGCCCAACGGCAGCGGCAAGTCCACCGTCTTCGACGTATTCAACTTTCTGTCGGAATGCTTCCAGTTTGGCCTGCGCCATGCCTGGGACCGGCGCGGCCGCGGCAAAGAGCTGAAGACGCGTGGTTCGACCGGCCCTATCGTGTTCGAGCTGAAGTACCGTGAGCGCCCTGGCACGCCAGTGATCAACTACCACCTCGCCATAGACGAAGGCACCAAGGGCCCCGAGGTGGTTGAAGAGTGGCTGCAGTGGCGGCGCGGCACCCGGGGCCAACCGTTTCGGTTCCTGGAGTTCCGGCGCGGCATCGGCAAGGCCGCGAGTGGTGACGCACCGGATTCTGATGACGTGCGGGTGGACACTAACCTGCGCACGCCCGATCTGATCGCGGTGAACACGCTGGGGCAGTTCACCGAACACCCACGGGTGGCCGCGCTGCGCGATTTCATCACCGATTGGTATGTGTCCTGCCTGGCGATAGACCAGACCCGCAACCAGCCCGAGGCCGGACCGCAAGAGCGTTTGAGCAAGGGCGGTGAAAACCTGGCCAATGTCATTCAGTACCTGAAAGAGCGGCACCCCGAGCGGCTGGAGAAAATCTTCGCGGTGCTGCGCGAGCGCATTCCGCGGCTGGAGCGGGTGGAGGCCGAGCCCATGGCTGATGGCCGCTTGCTGCTGCAGATCAAGGACGCGCCATTCGACCAGCCGGTGCTGTCCAAATATGTCTCCGACGGCACGATGAAAATGCTGGCCTACCTGACGGTGCTCTACGACCCGGAGCCGCCGCGCTTCATCGGCATCGAGGAGCCCGAGAACTTCTTGCACCCCCGGCTGTTGCCCGAGTTGGCCGAGGAATGCCGCGCCGCGTCTGAGCGCTCGCAGCTGTTCATCACCAGCCATTCACCGTTCCTGCTGAACGCGATGCGGGCAGATGAGGTGAGGGTGCTGTACCGCGATGCGCAGGGCTTCACTCAGGCGGTGCGCGCCTGCGACATCCAGGGCATTCCTGAATTCATTGAGGCGGGCGCTTCACTGGGGCATTTGTGGATGGAAGGGCATTTCGGCCTGGGCGACCCGTTGATCAACCACGGCGCACCGCGCGCCAGGGCCGGCGCCAAAGCGCAGGGGGGCGGCTGATGCTGGACAAGCTGATCGTGCTGGTGGAAGAGCCGTCGATGGAGATGGCGTTGGAGCAGCTCTTGCCCAGGATGCTGGCCGGGGCGGATTTCCAGATCATCCGCTTCCAATGCAAGGATGACTTGCTGAAGAACTTGCCCGACCGTCTGCGCGGCTACAGCCAGTGGCTGCCCGCCAACTGGGCCATCCTGGTCTTGGTCGACCGGGACGACGATGACTGCCGGGTGCTGAAACAGGAGATGGAAGAAATGGCCGCCGATGCCCGTCTGCTGAGCAAGACCCTGGCCGGCCATGGTCAGCCGTTCCAGGTGGTCAACCGCATTGCTGTCGAAGAGTTGGAAGCCTGGTTCTTTGGTGACTGGACGGCGGTTCAGGCGGCCTATCCGCGAGTGTCGGCATCGCAGGTGAGCAAGCAGGGCTTTCGGGACCCGGACGCGGTGCTGGGCGGTACCTGGGAAGCCTTGGAGCGGGTTCTGAAGAAAGCCGGCTACTTCAAGACCGGCCTGCGCAAGATGGAATGCGCCAAGCAGGTGGCCCAGCACATGGAGCCGGCGCGCAATGCGTCGCGGAGCTTTCAGGCTTTTGCCGGCGCGGTGGCCAGTGCCGCCGCCTGGGCTTGATGACCGGCCCACACCGAACTGCGGGCCAACACACCAAGGCGATCGAGGGCATTCTTGAGGAAGACTTTCGCGACCGCATCCTGCCCTTCGACCGCCAAGCTGCCAGCACCTATGCCGCCATCGCCGCCGTGCGGCGTACGGCTGGCCGCCCCATCAGCCAGTTCGATTGCCAGATCGCCGTGATCGCCCGCGCTCATGGCGCCAGCGTGGCCACCCGCAACACCGGCGACTTCGAGGGCTGCGGCGTCCAATTGATGGACCTTTGGTCCCATGTTGATGTTCATGGTTTTTACACTCAGGCGTTCGATGCGCTGAATTGTCTGAAATTGTTGTGGTCTCCGGCCCAGCAGGCGCACCCCATGAGCCTTTGGCCAGCGACGATGAGCTTGTGAACCGTTTTCAGACGGCCACAACCGGCATCGCTGCGGCGCGCCTTTGGCGCCCGTTGACGATTGCCGGGGTGATTTTTTTGGCCTCTCTCCCAAAGATCAGGATCACCTGGCGTATCGCCAGGATGGCGTGTTGGCTCCGGCTTCGCACGCTTCTCGCAGAGAGCGTGCTCTCTGCACGACCTCATCACGCGGGGTGCGCGCTTTCGGAAGTGCAGAGAGCACGCTCTCTGCGCCAAGCATCCGTTTCCCCGATGCCGAAGTGACTTGGGGGAGAGGCCTCTTTTTTTGCCGGCGCGAAAAATTCGAGGGTGGTGAAGACCCAAACGAAACGCCTACAAGGTACTCACCGCGCGCGTGGGCGAGATTTGAATTGCGTATTTCAGCGATCGTGGACGGCTTTTTCAGTCTGATCGTGCACGGCGAAACTGCGTCGGCGCGGAAGCGCTGGGGTGGTGCGCAAGCACCAGGTTGGAATGTAGCTCAATCGTCCACGATCAGCCTGAAACGGGCTGTCGAGGGGTTGGAATT
>CANFPU010000125.1 GCA_947448955.1 Burkholderiales bacterium | reverse complement strand
CGGGTGACGGCCAACAGCATCACCATCGTGGCTGACGAGAACGGCGGTGTGATCGCCCACCCCGAGCACGAACGTGGTCTGGCGCGCAAGGGTGCAGAGTTGGTTCAGAACCGACTCGACAAGCTGGGAGATGTCCGTGTGCTGACCGCTCTGGGCGAGCGTTTGCGTGGCGGCAAAGAGCGTTTCCAGTTCACTGCCGGGCCAGATGGCACCGAGTACATCGGTACTTTCACGCCTTTTCCGAAAGACTTCAACAAGCCTTGGGAGTTGTTGATCATCACGCCGACCGACGACTTTGCCGGTGTGATCAAGAGCACCAACCGCAAACTCCCGTTGTTCGGCGCGTTGGTGCTGTTCTTGCAACTGGTCCTGATTTACCGTTTGTCGAAGACCCTGTCCAGACCGATGGAGCAACTCGCCGAGGTGGTCTCCAATATCCGGGCGTTCCGTTTCGACAAGGTTCAGATGGTCGAATCCCCTGTGGTCGAAATCAGCCATCTGGCCCGCGCGGTGTACTTGCTGACCCGTGCGCTGGAGTCCTTCACTTCCTACGTTCCCAGAGGGCTGGTGCAGCAGCTGATGGATTCAGGTCAAGGCACCAAGCTTGGCGTCGAGAGTCGCTACCTGACCCTGTTCTTCACTGATCTGGAGGGCTTCTCGACGCTTTCGGAGTCTGAGCCCTCCCAGCAGCTGCTGGGACGGGTGTCGGAATACTTTTCCAGCGTTACCAGCGCGGTCGAGAGCGAACACGGCACGGTGGACAAGTACATTGGTGACGCGGTGATGGCTTTCTGGGGCGCGCCCAGTCGGGTCGACAACCACGCCTACCTAGCCTGTGTCGCGGCAGTGCGGGCACAGCGCCGCATGACGATTCGCAACAGGGATTGGGCCGCTCAGGGGCTTTCGTCGCTGAAAGTTCGCATCGGCATCCACAGCGACGCCGTTCTGGTCGGCAACATCGGGTCGTCCGAGAGGATGAGCTACACGGTGATGGGGGACGGGGTGAACGTCGCAGCACGGCTGGAGGGCCTCAACAAGGAGCTGGGCACCTGGGTTTGCATCAGCCACTCGGTGTATCGTGAAGCCGGCGAGCGGCTCTGGCTGCGTCCCATCGACCTGGTCACTGTCAAGGGCCGCAAAGGCGAGTTGCTGGTCTACGAGTTGATGGGCATCCGCGACGGCGATGACGAGGTGGCTGCGACGGCCGACGAGAGGTTGCTCTGCGAGATGAGCACAGCGGCTTTCTCGCG
Source organism: Burkholderiales bacterium (assembly GCA_947448955.1). GTDB lineage: Bacteria > Pseudomonadota > Gammaproteobacteria > Burkholderiales > Burkholderiaceae_C > Pseudaquabacterium. Next base: position 10,658 of record CANFPU010000125.1, on the reverse strand, counting down.
TTACTCACGCCACGATCTTGCCGAGGCCCAGGCTGCGTACCGGTCCATTTTGGCGCGCTTCCCCGCCGACCCGGTGGCGCAGCGAATGCTCGACAAGTGCATTCACGGCCAGTCCTCGGCCCAGCCGCAGAAGGTGGCTGAGACTATTGCCTAGCTGAGACGATCGCCTAGCTGAGACTATTGCCTAGCCCAGCTTAGCCGCGCGCGTCGAAAGCCAGGATGGCTCTGGACACTTGACCGATCGGCATCACCTCGTCGACCGCGCCCAGCGCGATCGCTTCTTTGGGCATGCCGAAGACCACGCAACTGGCCTCGTCTTGTGCGATCGTCCGCGCGCCCAGGTCGTGCAACTGCTTCATGCCGCGGGCACCATCGTCGCCCATGCCGGTCAGCAAGATCGCCAGCAGGTCACGACCTGCGCAATCGGCTGCTGATCGGAATAACACATCGACCGAAGGCTTGTGGCGGTTGACCGGCGGGCCGTCGACCACCTGCGCGAAGTACTGGCCGCCGGCCTTGCGCAGTTGCAAGTGGCGCCCGCCCGGCGCGATCAGCGCGACACCGCGCTCAAGCCGGTCACCGTCACGGGCCTCGCGGACGTTGATCGCGCACAGGCCGTCCAATCGCTGGGCATACATCGCGGTGAACTTCTCCGGCATGTGCTGGGTGATGGCGATGCCGGGCGCGTCAACCGGCAGCGCGGTCAACACCAGCTCTAGCGCCTGGGTGCCGCCGGTCGAGCTGCCGATCACCACCGGCTTGTTGACCGCCAACGCGTGAACGCCGGCCAGCGCCGATCGAGAGTGGTCCAAGCGTGGCGCAGTCGATGGCGCAGTAGCGCGCGGCTTGGCCCTGGCAGCCGCCTTGAGCGCGGTCACCAACTCGCGCCGCGAGTCTTCCAAATGCTGTTTGAGCCCGAGCCGCGGCTTGGCCAGCACCGCCACCGCGCCTGCTGCCAGTGCCTCGAGCGCGACCTTGCTGCCATGGGTGCTCAGCGTCGAGCAGATCACGGTGGCGATCGGCTGCTCCTGCATCAATTGACGCAAAAACGTCAGCCCATCCATGCCAGGCATCTCAATGTCGAGCAGCAGCACGTCGGGTCGGCACTTGCGGATCGCTGGGCCGGCGATCAGCGGGTTTGGCGCGCTGCCGACCCATTCGATCTCGGGGTCGCCAGCGAGCAGGTGCATCAGCGTTTGCCGCATCACGGCTGAATCGTCGACCAAATACACCTTGATGGCCATGCTGGCTCCTGAAATTTCGCACGCCAAGGTTTCAATCCCTGACGGCGCGACTTACACCGGCACCGAGGTGACCTCGGGCTCGCTTGGCCCGACGGACCAGCCGACGCGTCGGTAGGCTGCGCCGCCCAGGTCCGCCAGCACCACCCGCAGGCCGTCACGTGCCAACGCGGCCAGCGCCCAGTGTGCGTTTTGCAGACCCACATGGGCCAGATTGAACTGTCGCGGAAACATATTGCCGCCGCCCATCACATAGGCTTCGCACAGGCCAGGCGTGATGCCGCGCGACAGCAGCAACCGGGCCATCGCTCGCAGCGCCACCTCGCCATAAGCACTGTCCTGCGCGTTGTGTGGGCTCGGCTCGCCAGCGTGCACGACATGGCACATCGTCGCCATCGTGCGCCGTGGGTCGGTCAGGATGATCGCGACGCAAGAGCCCAGCAAGGTTTGCAGCCGCTCACCGCAGGCCGCATAGACCACGTCGCCGGGGTGCAGCACCTGGGCTGGCGATTCGGCGCGCAGCGTGGCCTTCCCGGACGATGCGACGGGTCCGGACACTGCGCGCTGGCTCACGTCGCGAGCTTGCGGAAAGCGCCAGGCGCCAACGGTTGCAGTGGCGTGTTGCAAGCCACCCGGCCTTCAGCGGTGCCGATGAAGAACAGCCCGCCGGGCTTGAGCTGTGTCAGCACCCGATCGACCACCTCGCGTTTGGTGGCAGCGTCGAAATAGATCAGCACGTTGCGCAGCAACACGATGTCGAACGGCCCCAGGTCTTCGATCGGATGGCATAGGTTGAGTCGACCGAAACGCACCCGTTCGCGCAGCTTTGGCGTGATTTGCACCAAACCCTCGGCCGCGCCTTCGCCGTGCCAGCAGTAGCGGTGCAGCCGCTCTGGTGTGACCGCGCGCAGCCGATCCTGCGGGTAGACCCCTTGGACCGCGCCGCGCAACACCCGGTCGCTGATATCGGTGCCCAGCAGCGACCATTGGTCACCGAGTCGGCCTTGCTTCTGCAAGTCAGCGAACAACATCGCCAGGCTGTAGGCCTCGTCGCCGTAGGATGCTGCTGCGCTCCACACCGACAGCGTCTTTGGCTTGTCGCGCTTGACCTCGTTTTCGATCAGCTCGTAATGTGCGGGCTCGCGGAAGAAATAAGTCTCATTGGTCGTCAGCAGGTCGATGGCGACCTGCAGTTCGCTGCCGTTGTCGCCGTCGCCGCCTTCGGCCGGCGCCATGATCATGCCGACATAGTCTTCGAAGCTCGCCACGCCCAGGTGCTGCAGCCTGGGGCCCAGCCTCGAGGAGACGAGTGGTTTCTTGCTGTCTGTGAAGTGCAGCCCGGCTTGTTCGCGCATCAGCGAGGTGATGGTCTGGAAGGTGTCGTCCCTGAGGGTTTGCATACTGGCTCCGAAAGTGGGTGCAAAGAAAGTGGGTGCAAAGAAATTGATCAAATTGAGCGGGTCATGCCGCAACCGCGTCCTGCGCGGTTGCGCAGAGCTGGGCCATTTCGTCGATATCGAACGCCTTGTCGGGCGCCAGGATGATCACGAAGCGCGGGCCGACCTTGCCCATGCCGCAGATGAAGTCGCGTCGCACCGCGGCGCCAAATTGAGGCGGCGGCTCGATCGATGAGGCGGCAATTTCGATCACTGCGCTGACCGAGTCGACCAGCAAGCCGAGCTCGGTGTGATCACCATCGCGCAGTGCGTCGAAGATCACGATGCAGCTCTTCTTGCCGATCCGCGCTGGCGCGCGGCCGAACCTGGCGTGCAGGTCGATCACCGGCACCACCGTACCGCGCAGGTTGATCACGCCGCGCACGAAAGACGGCATCAGGGGCACGCTGGTCATCGCGCTGTGTTGGATGATTTCGCGCACGGTGCGGATGTCGGTGGCGAAGACCTCACTGCCAATCGCGAAGGTGAGGTACTGGCCGCTGGGTTCGTCGCTGGGCTGGTGATGGGGTGGATGGGTCATCGTCGATCCTGGCGGTTGATGCGTTGCGAGGGGCCTGCGCTTGGTGTCAGTAGGGTCTGAAGTTGCCGCCGCCGGCCGCTCGCGCCGGGTTGGGTCCTGCTGCTGCCACGCGCAATGCGGGCGCTGGCCTGCGCCTGACGACGATCTCGGCGGGTGCTGTTTTGTTCTTGCGCGCTGCCGACGGCTCGCTGCCGAGTTGGAAGAACGCCACCGCCTGTTGTAGTTGTTCAGCCTGGCCTGAGAGTTCCTCGGAGGTCGCAGCGAGCTCTTCGGAAGCCGATGCGTTTTGCTGGGTTGCTTTGCTGAGTTGGCCCATCGCACCGCCGATCTGCGTCACCGATTGGCTCTGCTCGGCCGACGCGGCGGCAATCTCTTGCACCAGCTCAGACGTCTTCTGGATCGACGGCACGATCTCGTCGAGCAGCTTGCCTGCACGCTCGGCCGTCGACACGCTGTTGCCAGCCAGCGCACCAATCTCCTGTGCCGCCTCTTGGCTTCGCTCGGCAAGCTTGCGCACCTCGGCCGCGACCACCGCAAAGCCCTTGCCGTGCTCGCCGGCGCGCGCGGCTTCGATCGCCGCATTGAGCGCCAGCAGGTTGGTCTGGTAGGCGATGTCGTCGACGATCGAGATCTTGGCGGCGATTTGTTTCATCGCTGTCACCGTCTGTGTCACCGCCGACCCACCTTCGCCAGCTTCCTTGCTGGCCTTGGTCGCCATGCCGTCGGTGACACGGGCGTTGTCGCTGTTCTGCGAGATCGACGCTGACATCAGGTCGATCGACGCGGTGGTCTGCTCGACTGAGCTGGCCTGCTCGCTCGCCGACTGCGACAGGCTTTGTGCGGTGGCGCTGACCTGGTTGGCTGCGCCGGTCAGTGCGTCGGCCGCCGCGCGCACTTCCTCGATGATCGCGCCGAGCTTCTCGCAGGTGGCGTTCGCGTCGTTTTTGACCTGATCGAAATGGCCCTCAGCGTGGCGTGTGATGCGCTGGGTCAGGTCGCCTTCTGCTAATCCTGATAAAACGCGTCCAACGTCTTCAATGATCGCCGAGAGCTTCTCGCTGGTCGCGTTGGCGTCGTCCTTCACGCGGCCGAAGACGCCAGCGTAGTCGGCGTTGATGCGCTGGCTCAGGTCGCCGGCCGACAGCGCGCCGAAGACTCGTCCGACGTCGGTAAAGATCACCGAGGTGGTCTCAAGCAGCGTGTTGACACCATCGCACAGCAGTTGAATCGGTCCGCTCTTGCCCTCAAGCGGGATGCGCTGGCTCAGGTCGCCTTTGCGTGCGGCGGTCGTGACTTGCTGGGCCTGCTCAACGGCTTGCGCCAGCATGTTGTTTGCAATGACCTGTGCGGTGACGTCGGTGGCGATCTTCACGACCTTGACAACGCGGCCCATCTCGTCTTTCACCGGCGCGTAGACGGCCTGGATCCAGACCTCTTTGCCGACCTTGCTGAGGCGCTTGAAGATATCGCTTTGCGCGCGACCGTCGTTCAAGTCGCGCCAGAACTGGGCATAGGCCGGCCCCATCGAGTTGGCCGTGTCGACAAACATGCGGTGATGTTTGCCGATGATCTCGTCGAGCTGGTAACCCAGCACTTGCAGGAAGTTTTTGTTGGCGTTGAGCACATGGCCGCCCAAGTCGAACTCGATATAGGCATAGCTGCTGTCAATCGCCGCGAGGATGCCGCGCGCGTTTTGGCGCTCGATTTCGGCTGCGGTGATGTCATAACGCACGCCCAAGTACTTCATCGGTTTGCCGTTTTCGCCGAGGATGGGCGCGATCACCGCATCGACGTAATAAGGGCTGCCATCTTTGGCGCGGTTCTTGATCACACCGCGGAAGATGTCGCCGCGGCCGATCGTCCCCCACAACTGCTTGAACACCTCCTTGGGCATGTCGGGGTGGCGCGTGGTGTTGTGCGGCGCACCGATCAGCTCGCTGCGGCTGTATTTGGAGATTTCGACGAACCTGTCGTTGATGCTGAGGATGTCGCCCTTCTTGTCCGCCTCGGAGACGATGCTGGTGACATTCATGATGTCGGTGCGAACCTGCAATTCGGCCTCGACGGTGTCGAGCCTGGCCTTCACCTGGGCCAGCGTGGCCTCGGTGTCGGCCTGCGCTGACTTGGCGGCTGTCAGTGCTGCGGCTTGCTGCTGTGCTTGGTCTAGCGCTCGCGCCAGCGCCAGGCTCGATTGCTGGAGTTCGGTGCCTGCCAACAGACGGGCGATCCAGGAGGGTGGGGTGTGGTTCATCAGGCTTGTCCTTCCAGGGACGGTGGGTGGATCGTGGCTTGGCGCTTTGGGGACGTGCTTGATTCGTTTGGCGTGGCGGGCTGTTGAGCAGCGAGTTGGCTCAGCGAGGCCACGTCGAAGATCAACGCGACCTCGCCATTGCCCAGGATCGATGAGCCTGACATGCCTCGCAGGCTGCTGAGCATCCGGCCCAATGGTTTGATCACGGTCTGGTGCTGGCCCAGCAACTGGTCAACGATGACGCCGTAGCGGCTGCTGCCCGCGCGGATCACGACCACGCTGCTGCGTTCGGGCTCTGGCGAATCCAGCCCATAGAGACGGCGCAGGTCCAGCACCGGCAACACCTGGCCGCGCAGTTCGACGACGCCGCGGCCGCACCGCTCGGGACCATCGTCCCCGCCTTGCGCGCAGCCCATGGCGGCCTGCCCACGCTCGATCACCTCGACCACGGCGTCGAGTGGAAAGACGAACTTCGACGCCCCGACGCCGACCAGAAAGCCATCGATGATCGCCAGCGTCAGCGGCATCCTGATCTCGATCTGCGTGCCTTGGCCGGGATCGCTGGCCACTGTGACGGTGCCGCGCAAGGCCTCGATGTTGCGGCGTACCACATCCATGCCGACGCCGCGGCCGCTGAGCTTGGTGACCTCGCTGGCCGTAGAAAAACCGGGTTCGAAGATCAGCTTGACAATCTCGTCATCGGCCGGCTGGCTGCCCCGTTCGAGCAGGCCGCTGTCCCAGGCGCGCTGCAACACCTTGTCGCGGTTGATGCCGCGGCCATCGTCGTCGATGCGAATCAGGATGCTGCCAGACTCATGGCAGGCCGATAGCGTCAGGTGACCCTGCGCCGATTTGCCCGAGGCCAGGCGCTGTGCAGGTGTTTCCAGGCCGTGATCCAGCGCATTGCGCACCAGGTGCATCAGCGGGTCGGCGATGCGCTCAACCACTGATTTGTCAAGCTCGGTCTCGCCGCCCTCAATCTCCAGCGCGACCTCTTTGCCCAGCTCGGACGCGGTGTCGCGCACCGCGCGGCGCAGCCGTGAGAAGCTTTCACCAATCGGCACCATGCGCAGCTGCAGCGTCGCATTGCGAATTTCTTCGACCAGCCTGCCGATCTGGTTGTTGGCTTCGACCAGCGCGCGTTGCCGGGTCTGGCGCGCCAGCAGTTGCGCGCCGGCGCCGGCGATGACCAGCTCGCCGAGTAGGTTGATCACCGCGTCGAGACGGTCAGCGTGGACGCGGATGAAATGGTGGTCGTCTTCGGCGCTTTTGCGCGAGCGCGTGGGCTTCGTGGCTTGGCTCGGGTCGGCCTCGGCAAGCGCCGTCGCCTGGCGCATTGGCGGCGCGTCATCGACGACCGTCTCGCCGCCAGTCAATCGCAGCACACAATCGTCTCGAACGAAGCTGAAAGCCGCTTCGATCTCTGGCTGCGCGGCTTCGGTGACCAGGCTGAAGTCGAATCCCAAATGGCAGTCCTCGGCGTCCAGCGAGTCGATCGCCGGCAGCGAAGCTTGGTCGCAGTGCAGGCCTGAGATCTCGCCGATCCCGGCCAGGTAGCCCAGCAGCGCCAGCGGGTCCATGCCATTGCGCAAGGTGTCGAGGCCGAACTGCACCGAAACCTGCCAGGTGCCCGGTGGGCGAGGTGTCCTCACCACGGTGGGCGTTGTTGGGTTCCGGTCGTTGTCGGACTGGTTTGCCGAGCCACTGGCGGCTTGCAGCCTCTCGACCAGCAAAGCGCGCGCGGCCAGCGCTTCGTCGACCTCGACTTGCGGGGCCAGCGCCGCAGCCACCAGCGAGCGGATCTGGTCGTTGCACTGCAGCAGCAGTGTGCTCAGCTCAGGGCTGAGCACGCGCTGGCCTTCGCGCAGCTGGTCGAGCAAGGTCTCGACATGGTGGGTAAAGCCCACCACTGCGTCCAGGCCGAAGATGCCCGCCGATCCCTTGACGGTGTGTGCGCATCGAAACAGTGCGTCCAGCAGTTCGCGGTCGTCGGGTGCGTCCTCGAGCTGCAGCATCAGCTGCTCGATGGTTTCGACCTGCTCACGCGCCTCGCTGATGAACGCTGGCAGCGCGTCGGTGATGAAGTCTTGCTCGCTGGATCTCACGCGTGCGCCTCGTTAGCGGCTACGTTAGGTGCCAAGCCAGCCGCCACGTTGGCTGCGTGTTCAGCCAGCAAGGCTTGCAGGCCCAGGGACTGGCAGGCGCTGCGCAGCGGCTCGCTAGGCGCGAGCAGCTGCAACCGTCGAGGCGTCAAGGCCAGCGCCAGCGAGGCCAACAGCTGCACGCCGGCCGTATCCACCTGGTCCACCGCGCAGGCATCAACGACCGCTGCATCGGTGCCTGGCGCACTGCGCTGCAGCGTCAGCCAGGGCAGCCAGGCGCTGCGGATTTCGGCCACGGTGTAGATCGTCAATTCAGCAGGCAGGTGCAGTGATGCGTCGGTCGACACGGCGGCGGACAGGGCGTCGGCCCGGGTGGCAGGCATTGGGGCGAGCAGGGTGGCGTTCGTCATGGCGTGCAGGGCAGTCCTTCAGGGGGCTCAGGGCAGGATCAGCTTGGATACCGCGTCCAGCAGCTGCGGCGGGTTGAAGGGCTTGACGATCCAGGCCTTGGCACCGGCTGCGCGGCCCTGCGCTTTCTTCTCGTCCTGGCCTTCGGTCGTGAGCATGATCACGGGGGTGAACTTGTGGCGCGGGTGCCGCTTGACCTGGGCGACGAAGGCGATGCCGTCCATGTTGGGCATGTTCACGTCGCTGACGATCAGGTGCACCTTGGCCGCTTGGTCCAGCTTTGCCAGTCCGTCGCGTCCATCGACACCCTCCAACACCTCGTAGCCGGCGCGCTCCAGCGCCATCTTCACGACGGTGCGTAGCGAACTGGAGTCATCGACGATCAACACGGTCTTGGCCATGACAGGTTTTTCGGGCGCCGGGGCACGCAACTTGAGCCCGCTAGCGCCAGCCTTTCAAAAGAAGGTGGTTTCGCTGCTGCTTTGGACCGCCGAATGGCCGCTGCCTGCGCGCTGTTCGGCGGTGGTGTAGCCCGCGCTCAGCAGCGCGGTCCAATCGCCTGCGTTGGGCGCACGGCCTTCGAACAGCGCGGTCTTGAGTTGCGTGGTGGCATCGTTGATCGACGCGCTGACCTGGTCGAGGATCTGGCTGACTCGGTCCTGGAACTGGAAAGCCTGCATCAGCTGCTGTACCAGCGCTTTGACGGCCTCGCCGCGGATCCGCAGCTCGGTCGTGCGCGCGTTGAGCTGCGACACCGCGCCATCGACATCAATCACCACTTGTTGGATCGTTGCCTCTGAGGCTTGGATCGCGCTGGCGCCGCGCACCGCCTGGTCGTCGGCCTGGGTCAGCGCTTGCTGCATCTGGAGACCGAACTGCTGCACCTGTTCTGCAATGCGCCTGCCGGTCTCGCCCGATTCGCTCGACAGCCGTCGCACCTCGCCGGCGACCACGGCGAAGCCACGACCGCTCTCGCCGGCGCGCGCTGCCTCGATCGCTGCATTGATGGACAGCAGGTTGGTCTGGCGGGCGAGCTTGCCCACGTCCTCGGCCATGTCGCCCAGATTGGCCGATGCGGCCGAGAGCGAGCGCACCGAGCCGAGCACCATGTCGCGCGACGTCACGAAGCCTTCGAGCGTGACGAGCAGGCCGCGCAATCGTTGTTCACACAGCTCAAGCATCGCGGCGCGTTCGTCAATGTTGGCGCTGGCCTGGTTGGCTGGGCCAGCCGTGCCGAGGTCGGGCGGAATGATCAGCAGATCGAGCTCATTCAAGATCGCACCGAAGCCTTCGAGCAATTGGCCTGTGGCATCGCGTATCTGCGATTGGGCGGTGCCCACATGCGCGGTCCAGAGCTGCGCGGCCTGGTCCAGGCGATCGCTGAACTCGGTCAGCATCGGGCTGGGGGCGGCCATGGCCGGCGCTGGCGAGAACCATCGCCGCCATAGCGAAGGCTGGCGCTTGGCGGCCGGCAGCATCTTCGACAGGTCAATGGCGGACCGTGCAGCGCTGGTGTCGTTCATGGGGATGGGTTGGATGGCTTCGGGCGGCAGAGAGTCACCTCACTATCGGCGCAGCGCCTCGCCGGCATTGGCGCGAAAAGCGGCGGGATCAGGGCCTTGTTTCGACACGGGCCAGGCTGGCCTCGTAAACGTTTTCGGGATGGGTTGTCGGGATGGGTTGTCGGGATGGCACGGATCTGGGTTGAACCCATGGCCTAGCGGGGTCGTATCCATTCCCGCCCGGCGGCGCAGGCTTTGGCGGCGGTTCTATCGGCGCATCCGATCAACGCGCGCCCGCTCGGTGCTGCCCGCTCGGCGCTGCCAATTCCAGCTCTGCAGCGGCATGGCGCCACTGGGTCAGGGCAATCCGCGGTTGCGGCGACTGGACTCCCGAGGCAGACTTGGGCTGTGGCGCTCGTGGGCTCGAGCGCTGCCGTCTATCCCATCCATCTGCCAACCCTAGCCATCCCCATGAAAAAACTCTTGACGTTGACTGCCGCGCTGCTGGCCAGTCTCGGTGCCCTGGCACAGCCGCTGCCGACCACGACCGCCGCGCAGGCTGGCTTCTCGGACCCTGGCCTGGCGCGCATCGACGCCTTCTTCGCCCGTGAGATCGAGGCCAACCGTGTGCCCGGTGCCGTGATCGCGATTGCGCGCGACGGCAAGCTGGTTCACTACAAGGCTCACGGCTTTCTTGACAAGGACAAGGGCACACCCATGCCGCTGGACGCGATCTTCGCGCTGGCGTCGATGACCAAGATCATGACCAGCGTGGCCGCCTTGCAGCTCAACGAGGAGGGTCGGCTGCCGCTCAAGAGCCAGCTGGCTGACTACTACCCTGGCTTCAAAACCATGAAGGTTGGCGTGGCGCAAGCGGATGGCTCGCTGCGGCTCGATCCGCAGGTGCGGCCGATCTTCATCCAGGACCTGTTTCGCCATACCTCCGGGCTGACTTATGGCGGGCGCGGCAACCATCCCATCAGCCGCCTCTACCCTGATGGCACGCAACCGGCGCTGGAAGGCAACACCGCTGCCTTCATCGACCGCATCACCCCATTGCCGCTGGCGCACCAGCCCGGCACGGTGTTCGAGTACAGCTTCTCCACCGATGTGCTCGGTGCGGTGGTGGAGAAGGTGTCGGGTCAACGCTTGGGTGCTTTTCTAGACGCCCGGGTCT
>CANFPU010000124.1 GCA_947448955.1 Burkholderiales bacterium | reverse complement strand
GCCGCCGCCGCCATACCCGCTGTCCCGACGTCCCTGGCCACCGCCGCCGCCTCCACCTCCGCTCGGACGGCCACCTCGGTCGCCACCACTCCCCCCGGCGTTGCGTCGCGTGCCGCCAACGCCAATCGTCATGCGGCCCAGCACGATCGGCTCGGCCTTCTCGGTCGAGGGTGGCTCGAAGCCTGGAACAATCTCGCTCGGGATGCTGCGCTTGATCAGCTTTTCGATGTCGCGCAGGAAGATGTCTTCGTCGACGCAGACCAGCGAGATCGCCTCGCCCAGCGCGCCAGCACGGCCGGTGCGGCCGATACGGTGCACATAGTCCTCCGCAACGTTGGGCAGTTCGAAGTTCACCACATGCGGTAGCATGTCGATGTCGATGCCGCGCGCGGCGATGTCAGTGGCCACCAGCACCTGCAGGTCGCCGGTCTTGAATTCAGCCAGCGCTTTGGTGCGCGCGCCCTGGCTCTTGTTGCCATGGATGGCCATCGCGCTGATGCCCTCGTCATTGAGGAACTCGGCCAGACGATTGGCGCCGTGCTTCATGCGCGTGAAGACCAGCACTTGGTGCCAGTTGCCGGTCTTGATCAGGTGCGACAGCAGCGCCTTCTTCTTGTCGCGCCCGACAGGATGGACCTTCTGGGCGATGGTCTCGGCAGTCTGGTTGCGGCGCGCCACTTCGATCAGCACGGGGTTGTTGAGCAACTTGTCGGCCAGCGTCTTGATCTCGTCTGAGAAAGTGGCCGAGAACAGCAGGCTCTGCTTCTTCGCCGGCAGGTAGTTCAGCACCTTCTTGATGTCGTGCACGAAGCCCATGTCGAGCATGCGGTCGGCCTCGTCGAGCACAAAGATCTGGACATGCGACAGGTCGAGCGTGCCCTGCTGATGGTGGTCGAGCAGGCGACCAGGGGTGGCCACCAGGATGTCGACACCGCGTCGCAGCGCGTTGATCTGCGGCTGCATGCCGACGCCGCCGAACATCACCATGCTGGTCAGCTTGAGGTACTTGCCGTAGGTGCGAACGCTTTCCTCGACCTGGGCTGCTAGTTCGCGGGTCGGCGTCAGGATCAGCGCGCGGATGCAGACGCGACCTTTGGCGTCCTTCTTGGTCGGCTCTGAGGACAACAGTTGCAGCATGGGCAGCGTGAAGCCTGCCGTCTTGCCGGTGCCGGTTTGCGCGCCGCCCATCAGGTCGCCGCCTTTCAGCACGGCGGGGATGGCTTGCGCCTGGATCGGTGTCGGGGTGTCGTAGCCCTGGTCGCCAATGGCGCGCAGGAGCGGCTCGGCCAAGCCGAGGTCGGTGAATTTCATGGGGTTTTGCTTTGGCCCCCGTGGGGAGCGCGATGCGATCGGCCTGCAGCCGCTTGTTGCCAAGGGCCCCAGTCGGGGAGGCTGATGATGCTGTGCAGAGGTCGAGAGTCGACTGTGAGACCGTGACTGGTAGCGGTCCAACAGTTTGAATTGTAGTCTGAGGCTCGGTCGGATCTGCCGCATCAGTCTGCCAAGCGGGCTTCTCAGCGCTGACGCCGCCTGCCGAATGGGCTTCTAAAATCGCGACACCTGAATCCTTCTCGGGGGGTGCCATTCCGGCCAGGCCCTGTCAACGGAGCCCCGTATGGACGCCCGCGCAACGATTGAACCTTCACAAGCTGCTGCAGCGCCCGCTGTGCTTCAACGCCTGGCGAGCTTGCGCGGCGCGATGGCCCGGCACGGCATGCACGCGTTGTTGGTGCCCAGTGCCGATCCGCATTTGTCGGAGTATTTGCCGGCACGTTGGCAGACCCGCCAGTGGCTGTCGGGATTCACCGGTTCGATGGCCACATTGGCAGTCACCGCCGATGCGGCGGCGCTGTTTGCCGACAGCCGTTACTGGCAGCAGGCCGAGGCGCAGTTGACCGGCAGCGGGATCGCGCTGGTCAAGATCCCGACCGGCGCGGCGACCCACCACATCCAGTGGCTGGTCGATCACTTGGCCCGCGGTCAGACCCTGTCGGCCGACGGCCAGGTCCTGGGCCTGGCGGCTGCGCAACAGCTGCGCGGTGCTCTTGAGGCGGCTGGCATTGCGCTGCGCACTGACGTCGATCTGGTCGACGAAATTTGGGCAGATCGTCCGACGCTGCCCACCGCTGCGGTCTATGCCCACGACGCGCCGCAAGCGCCAGAGCCGCGCGCTCTGCGTCTGGCCCGGGTGCGCGAAGCGCTTGCACGCCAAGGGGCCAGCCATCACTTCATCTCGACGGTCGACGACATCGCTTGGCTGTGCAATTTGCGTGGCGCTGATGTCGAATACAACCCGGTGTTTCTGGCCCACCTGCTGATCGATGCCACGCGGGCGACGCTGTTTGTCGGTGCCGGCAAGGTCCCCGAGGCCTTGGCCGCACAACTGGCGGCGGACGGTTTTGCGTTGGCCGATTACGCTCGGGCCGCATCGGTGCTGGCTGCGCTGCCCTCGGGCAGCACCTTGCTGCTCGACCCGCGCCGCGTCACGCTGGGGTTTCGTCAACAGGTCGCTGCGGGCGTCCGGGTGGTCGAGGCGATCAACCCGAGTACTTTGTTCAAGAGCCGCAAGAGCGATGCCGAGGCCGGTTTCATCCGGCAGGCGATGGTCCAGGACGGCGCTGCGATGTGCGAGTTCTACGCCTGGTTCGAGGCCGCGCTGGCGCGGGGTGAGCGCATCAGTGAACTCACGATCGATGAAAAGCTCTCGGCTGAGCGCGCGAAACGACCTGGTTTTGTCGGTTTGAGCTTCCCCACCATCGCCGGCTACAACGCCAACGGCGCGTTGCCGCATTACCGCGCGCTGCCCGATGCATTTGCCTGGCTCCAGGGTGATGGCCTGTTGCTGATTGATTCGGGCGGCCAATACTTAGGCGGTACGACAGACATCACCCGCGTTTGGCCAATTGGCAATATCAGCGCGGCGCATCGGCGCGATTTCACGCTGGTACTCAAAGGCATGATGAATTTGGCGCGGGCGCGCTTCCCGCGCGGCACGCTCAGCCCATTTCTTGACACGCTGGCGCGCGCGCCGCTGTGGGAGCAGGGCCTGGACTTTGGCCACGGTACCGGTCACGGTGTGGGTTATTTTCTCAATGTCCATGAAGGCCCTCAGACCATCAGCAAGGCGTTGCCCGAGGCACATCATGCGATGGAGCCCGGCATGGTCACGTCCGACGAGCCGGGTGTGTATCGGCCCGGCCAATGGGGTGTTCGCATCGAGAACCTGCTGCTCAACGTGCCGGTGTCGACGGTCGAGGGCGGGGTGTTCGGCGACATGCTTGAGTTCGAGACCTTGACGCTGTGTCCGATTGACGCCCGCTGCATCGACCGCAGCCTGCTACGCGAGGACGAGGTCGCTTGGCTCAACGCCTACCACGCGATGGTGCGCGAACGGCTCGCACCCTGGGTAGCGGGTGACGCTTTGGCCTGGCTGCAACTGCGCACCGAGCCGATCCGGTGACGATCTGGTGACGAGCTCGAGTGATGCTGGTCTAGCGATCGGCATCGACCTCGGAGGTACCAAGACCGAGGCGGTGGTGCTGGATGGCGCCGGCATCGAACGCTGGCGTCGGCGCATCGCCACGCCCCAGTCTCAAGGCTATGACGCGGTGCTTCAGGCCCTGGCAGGCTTGGTGGCGCAAGCGCGCCAGGCCATGGGCGGCCTGCCCGCGACGATCGGCCTGGGCACGCCTGGCAGCCTGACTGCGGCCGGCCTGGTCAAGAATGCCAATACCCTGTGCCTGAACGGTCGGGCACTGCAAGCCGATCTGCAGGCCTGCCTGGGCCAGCGCGTCGAACTCGCCAACGACGCCAATTGCCTGGTGTCCTCCGAGGCCGCCGATGGCGCTGGCCGAGGCGCAGCGGTGGTGTTTGCCGCGATCCTGGGCACCGGTTGCGGTGCCGGCATCGCGGTCAATGGCCAGGTGCTGACCGGACCGAACCGCCTGGCGGGCGAATGGGGTCACAACCCGATGCCTTGGCTGGATGAGGCCGCGCCGCGCCTGGCCTGCTACTGCGGGCAGGTCGGTTGCGCCGAAACCTGGCTCAGCGGCCCTGGTTTGGCGGCCGACCACCAACGCCGCTGCGGCGTTGTCCTGACTGCGGTGCAGATCGCCGCTGCTGCGGCCGGCGGCAGCCCCGATGCTGTCGCCACCTTGGCCCGCTGGCACGGGCACCTGGCGCAGGCGCTGTCAGGCGTGATCAACTTGCTAGACCCGGATGTGATCGTGCTCGGCGGCGGTCTGTCGCGGATCGCCAGTACCTATTCGGTCGTGCCCTTGCTGTGGGACCGCTGGGTCTGCTCGGGTGGTGTGCGTGAGCCGGTGCGCACCCGTCTGCTGCCGGCGTTGCATGGCGACGCATCGGGCGTGCGTGGCGCGGCGTGGCTGGGACGCGGCCTCGGTGTCTGACCGCGCGGCAACATTTGGCGGCGGTTGAAACCAGGCCTGACCCGGCGCAGGCGTCAATCGCACTGCGTCAATTGCAATGCGTCAACGCATCACTTCAAAGCCTTGAAGCGCAGCCGGTGCGGCTTGGCGCCTTCTTCACCCAGGCGCTTCTTCTTGTCGGCCTCGTACTCCTGGTAGTTGCCGTCGTAGAAGACCCAATGGCTGTCGCCTTCGCAAGCCAGGATGTGGGTGCAGATACGGTCGAGGAACCAGCGGTCGTGGCTGATGATCATCGCCGAGCCGGCGAACTCCAGCAGCGCGTCTTCCAGCGCACGCAGGGTTTCGACGTCCAGGTCGTTCGACGGCTCGTCCAGCATCAGCACGTTGCCGCCCTGGGCCAGCGTCTTGGCCAAGTGCAAACGGCCGCGCTCGCCGCCTGACAGGCTGCCGACCATCTTCTGCTGGTCATTGCCCTTGAAGTTGAAGCGTCCCAAGTAGGCCCGGCTCGGCATCACGAATTTGCCAACGACGATGTTGTCCAGCCCGCCCGAGACGTCCTGCCAGACGGTCTTGTCATCGGCCAGGCTCTCTCGGCTTTGGTCGACGAAGGCCACCTGCGCGGTCTTGCCAATCATCACCTCGCCGGCGTCGGCTTTTTCCTTGCCCTGGATCATCCGGAACAGCGTCGACTTGCCGGCGCCGTTCGGGCCGATGATGCCGACGATCGCGCCGGCCGGCACCTTGAAGCTGAGCTTGTCGATCAGCAACCGGTCGCCAAAGCTCTTCGACACGCTGTTGAACTCGATCACTTCGTTGCCCAGGCGCTCGGCCACTGGAATGAAGATCTCGTTGGTCTCGTTGCGCTTCTGGTAGTCGACGTCGCTGAGCTCTTCAAAGCGCGCCAGCCTCGCCTTGCTCTTGGCTTGGCGGCCCTTGGCGTTGCTGCGCACCCACTTGAGCTCTTCCTTCATCGCCTTCATGCGCGAGTCTTCGGTCTTCTGCTCCTGCTCGAGGCGCTTTTCTTTCTGGTCCAGCCAGTCAGAGTAGTTGCCCTTCCAAGGGATGCCCATGCCACGGTCGAGTTCAAGAATCCACTCCGCAGCGTTGTCGAGGAAGTAGCGATCGTGGGTGATCGCCACCACTGTGCCCGAGTAACGCTTCAGGAACTGTTCGAGCCAGTCCACGCTCTCGGCGTCCAGGTGGTTGGTTGGCTCGTCGAGCAGCAGCATGTCGGGCTTGCTCAGCAGCAGGCGGCACAGCGCGACGCGGCGCTTTTCGCCCCCCGACAGCAAGCCGATCTTGGCATCCCAGGGCGGCAGACGCAGCGCGTCGGCGGCCAGCTCAAGCTGCAGGTCGGTGTTCTCGCTGCCACCGGCGGCAATGATGGCCTCCAGGTTGGCCTGCTCAGCCGCTAGCTTGTCGAAATCGGCGTTTTCGTCTGCGTACTCGGCATAGACCTCATCGAGCCGCTTCTTGGCCGCCAGCACGCCACCTATGCCTTCTTCGACCGCTTCGCGAACCGTCTGCTCGGCTGGCAAGAGAGGCTCCTGAGGCAGATAGCCGATCTTCAGGTCGGGCATCGCGTGGGCCTCGCCTTCGAAGTCTTTGTCGATGCCGGCCATGATCTTGAGCAGCGTGCTCTTGCCCGAGCCGTTGATGCCGAGCATGCCGATCTTCGCGCCTGGAAAGAAGGACAGCGAGATGTTCTTCAGGATCTGGCGCTTCGGCGGCACGATCTTGCCGACGCGGTTCATGGTAAAGACGTACTGGGCCATGGTTCAAAGTTTCCGGGTGTGCAAGCTGAAGTCTGGGCGAGCGCTCAATCGTTTCACAAGGACGGTTTCACAAAAACGGTTTCACAAGAACTTGTTGGGCGATGGCGCTGGGTGAACGGCGCGCCAGGCCAAGATGCGGCCCGCGCTGGACTGCTGATTATCGGCGCAGCGGCCATGGATGGGCGCTTGGCCGGTGCGGCCCGGCGGGCCAGTTGATGCGGCTTGTCGCAAGCGACTGCGCCGCAGATCGGGTCGGTGTTAGGGTCTGGCGCCGCTGGCCCGACCCACCTGCCACCGCCAGCCTGTCGGCGAGCCAGCACCCAGCCTGCCCGCCTTTGCGGCGGCGCAGGCGCTTTGACGGAGTCATCGATGGCTGATCGAGTGCAATTCATGATGTTCGACGCGCAGCAAGTCGAGGCCGCCCGGCCCGCTGCGTGCCGCGCCGACGAATGGCAGGCCCGGGTCGAACTCGCGGCCTGCTACCGCGTTTTCGCCAGCCGCGGCTGGGCCGAGGAGATTTTCAACCACATCACGCTGCGGGTGCCGGGACCGCAGCTTCATTTTCTGATCAACCCATTCGGGTTGCACTACAGCGAGGTCACGGCGCACAACCTGGTCAAGATCGACATGGCTGGGCAGGCGATCGACGACAGCCCTTACCCGGTCAACCGAGCCGGTTTCGTGATCCACAGCGCGATCCATGCTGCCCGCGACGACGCCCACTGCGTGATCCACACCCACCACAGTGCTGGCATGGCGGTGGCCTGCAAGGAGGGTGGCCTCAGCTACGACAACTTCTATGCGGCTTTCCTGTACGGGCGCGTGGCGTACCACGACTTCGCCGGTGTCACCGTGCACACCGATGAACAACCGGCTTTGGTCGCCAGCCTGGGTGACAAGCACTGCCTGATCCTGCGCAACCACGGCTTGCTGGTGGCCGAGCGCGACCTGGCCCAGGCCTTTTACTGGATGTACGTGATGCATCGGGCCTGCGAGGTGCAGTTGCTGACCCACTCGATGGCCGGTGCGACCCGGCCGCTGACCCGCGAGGCCTGCGAAATCTCCTCGCGCGACGTCGGTGCCAGTGACCCGCAGGGCGATCTCTATGCCAAGGTGCTGGCCGCAGCGGTGCGCAGCGCCGGCGTCACACTGGCCAGTCTGGTCGATTGAGCGGTCCCGCGACAGGGTGGGTTGTGCCAGCTTGGGATGTACCAGCCCGGTTTGTGGCAGCGAGGTGGGTGGCAGCCTCATCCAGCGGCGCCAACAAGGCCTGCAGTTCGGCCCAGTCAAAGTGCGCTGTTGTGCCGGCCTCGGCGCCTGGCCCCAGCACCGCCTCGGCCAGCGCTGCCTTGCGCGCCTGCAAGCCCAGCAGCCTCTCTTCGATGCTGCCTGCGGCGACCAGACGGTAAACGGTGACGGGCTTTTGCTGGCCGATGCGGTGGGCGCGGGCGCTGGCTTGCTGCTCAACGGCAGGGTTCCACCAGGGGTCGAGGTGGATCACGGTGTCGGCCGCCGTCAGGTTCAGGCCGACGCCGCCGGCCTTCAGACTGACCAGGAAGACCGGCGCCTCGCCGCGTTGGAACTGTGCGACCCGGCTGCCGCGTTCGGCGGTGACGGTGTCGCCGGTCAGTGTCAGCCAGGTCATGCCGAGCGCTCGCAGCTCGGGCTCGACCAGGCGCAGCATGCGCGTGAACTGCGAGAAGACGAGGATGCGCCGACCCTCGGCCACCAGCGTGGGCAGGGTCTCGCGCAGCCAACCAAGTTTGACGCCGGCACCCTCGCAGGCACCGATGTCGGGTCCGGCCAGTTCTGCCGGTCCAGCGGGCTCGAGCAGGCGCGGGTCGTTGCAGGCCTGGCGCAGCTTGAGCAGTGCATCGAGGATGCTGACCATCGCGCCGTTGAATTTCTGCTGCGTCAGGATGCGTCGCACCTGCTCGTCGGCGGCCAGCCGAACGCTCTCGTACAGCATCCGCTGGCGTCCGACCAAGGTCAGGCGGTGGATCTGCTCGGTCAGCGGTGGCAATTCGGTCGCGACCTCGCTCTTGCGTCGACGCAAGATGAACGGCCGCACCCGATGCGCCAGCAACTGGGCGCGCAGGGTCTCACCGTTCTTCTCGATCGGCGTCCGCCAGTCGCGGGCAAAGCTGCGCGCGTCGCCCAGGTAGCCCGGCAGCAAGAAATGGAACTGCGCCCACAGCTCACCGAGGTGGTTTTCCATCGGTGTGCCGGTCAGGCAGAGCCGGTGGCGGGCGTTGAGCCGGCGTGCGGCGGTGGCCGTGCGGCTGCCGGCGTTCTTGACCATCTGCGCTTCGTCCAGAATCACCAGGTGCCAGGGCTGGCGCTGCAGCGCCATCGCGTCGCGCCACAGCAGCGGGTAGCTGGTCAGCACGACATCGAACTGCGGCATGCGGGCGATGTCGGCGCTGCGGCGCGGACCTTGCAGCGTCAGCAGCTTCAAGGTCGGCGCCACGCGCTGTGCTTCGGCGTGCCAGTTGAAGACCAAAGAAGCCGGCGCGACCACCAGCGCAGGCCGGTCCAGTCGACCAGCTTGCTGCTCGACCAGCAGGTGTGCCAGCGCCTGCGCGGTCTTGCCCAGCCCCATGTCGTCGGCCAGGATGCCGGCCAGCTTGTGCCTGCGCAATTGCTGCAGCCAGGCCAGGCCTTCGCGTTGGTAGGGACGCAGCGTGATGCCCAGCGCTTGAGGCGAGTCGACCTGGCACGGCGCGGTGCCGCTGGCTTGATGGTCCAGCCATTGCAGTCCGGCGTCACCTTGCAGCGCCCAGTCTCGGCGTGCGCCGGGGTGGCCCGCTTCATTTCCCGACCCGGCGTCGCGCAAGCCTGCCCGCAGCAGTGCCAGCCGCTGCGCGTCCCAGGAAGAGATCAGCAGCGAGTCGTTGTGGCGCCGGCGTGGTTGCATCAAGAGGTCGACCATGGCTCGGGTGATGGCCTTGAGCGGTCCGGCCAGCGCGTCGAGGCGTCGTCCGCCGGGCAGTTGGAGCCTGATCAGCGCGTCGTCGGCGATCGATTCAAGCGCTTGCGCGTCGGTCCAGCGCTTGTCGCTGGAAATCAGGCGCGCCAGCAGCGGCACCAGGTCCAGTGTCTCGCAACCGTCGCGGGTCTGCAGTTCGATGCCCAGGCTCAGCAACCACGAGCCCATGCCGCGGGGTTGCGACAGTGGCTGGAGTTCGATTTTCCAGCCTGTGACGGGCAGGCTGGCGTGGGCGAATCCCGGCAGCAGTTCAACCGTCCAGCCCTCGGCCTGGAGTTGCGGCAGGGTATCGGCCCAGTAATCGGCGAAATCCGCCTCGCGCACCAAGCTCCAGAGTTCGGGCGCGTCGCCCAACGCCGACTTGTCGCCGCGCCATTGCAGCGCATCTGCCGGCAGCGGGTGCAGGCCGCTGGCGCGCAAGCGGTCCATGGCCGCGTCCTGCTGGGCGGACGATGGCGCTGTGTCTCCCCAGGACAGCTGTGCCACGGTCAGCTGCGGTCCTCGCGCGCCGAACAGCGGCGTCCGCGCGGGCGGGCGCACCGGACCGCAGGGCTGCAGGCCGAGCAGGCCGTCGCCACGGTCCAGTGTTCGCAGCGTCAGACAAGGATTGGCAGGCGCCAAAGCGGGCATCTGGCGCATTGTCGGGCGCTGTGGAATCATCGCTTCCGACGAGTGCGCGTCAGCGGCTCAAGTCCAACAATCATTGGCGTTCAAACTCAGGAGCATTGACATGGCTGAAGCCTATATCGTCGCCGCCGTTCGTACCGCTGGCGGCAAACGCAACGGCAAACTCTCGGGCTGGCACCCGGTCGATCTGGCGGCCAGTGTGCTCGATGAGCTGATCGCACGCACCGGCTGTGACCCGGCGCTGGTCGAGGACGTGATCATGGGCTGTGTCGGCCAAGCGGGTGAGCAGGCGGTCAACATCGCGCGCAACGCGGTGATGGCTTCGTGTCTGCCCGAGTCGGTGCCCGCGACATCGGTCGACCGCCAGTGCGGTTCGTCTCAGCAGGCGCTGCATTTCGCCGCCCAGGCGGTGATGTCGGGCAGCATGGACATCGTGATCGCCGCTGGCGTTGAGAGCATGTCGCGCGTGCCGATGGGTCTGCCGTCGTCGCTGGCGGCCAAGGCCGGCATGGGTTTTTATGTCAGCCCCAAGCTGCAAGAGCGCTACCCTGGCGTGCAGTTCAGCCAGTTCACCGGCGCCGAGATGGTGGCCAAGAAGCATGGGTTGACGCGCGATCAGGTCGACGCCTATGCCTTCGAAAGTCACCAGCGTGCGATCGCCGCGACCCGCGGCGGCGCGTTCAGCGCCGAGATCCTGCCGCTGGCGGTGCGCATGAACGACGGCACCGAGACCGGTGAGATGCATGCTGCCGACGAAGGCATCCGCTTCGACGCATCGCTGGCCAGCATCGGCGGTGTCAAGCTGCTGCAAGAAGGCGGCGTCTGCACGGCGGCCAATGCCAGCCAGATTTGCGACGGATCGGCCGGGCTGATGGTCGTCAACGAGCGCGGTCTGAAGACCCTGGGCGTGAAGCCGCTGGCCCGGGTGCACCAAATGACCGTGATCGGCGGCGACCCTGTGATGATGCTCGAGACGCCGATTCCTGCCACGCTGCACGCGCTGAAGAAGGCCGGCATGGGCATCAACGACATCGATTTGTTCGAGGTCAACGAGGCGTTCGCGTCCATCCCAGTGGCTTGGTTGAAGGTCACCGGTGCTGACCCGGCCAAGCTCAATGTCAACGGCGGCGCGATTGCGCTCGGCCACCCGTTGGGCGGCAGTGGTGCCAAGCTGATGACCACGCTGCTGCATGGGTTGACGGCGCGCGGCGGCCGCTACGGGCTGCAGACCATGTGCGAAGGCGGCGGTCTGGCCAACGTCACGATCGTCGAGCGGCTCTGACGCTTGGTGGGTTGATGTCCGCGGGCCAACGTGTCGACCAGGTGGGCGCGATGCAATCGGCGCTTGCCGACTTGCTGCAGCGCCTGGATCCGCAGCCATCATCGCGGGTTCAGAGTCTGCAGCGCCTGTCGGGGGGTGCCAGCCAGGAGCTCTGGGCTTTTGAGCGGGTGACCGGATCCGACGCGGTGCAGCGATTGATCCTGCGTCGCGCACCGCCTGGCGCACGCTTGAGCGGCAGCGGTGGACCGGGTCTGGCGGCCGAAGCAGCGCTGATCGGCAAGGCGGGTGCTGCCGGGGTGCCAGTGCCCGACGTGATCGCGATGCTGCAACCCGAGCACGGCTTGGGCGAGGGTTTCATCATGCAGCGCCTGGCCGGCGAGACGCTGGGTCGTCGCATCGCCAGCGCCTACCGGCCAGCGTTGGCCTTTCAATGCGGTCAGGCCCTGGCCGGCATCCATGGGCTGGCGTTGTCAGGCCTGCCTGACTTGCGCAGCACGCAGCCCGCCGCCGAGGTTGAGCACTTGCGCAACTGGCATTCAGGCCATGGCCGTGCCAAACCGGTGTTTCAGCTCGCGCTGCGCTGGTTGCAAGACCGGGCGCCTGCCGATGCGTCGCTGGCGCTGGTGCACGGGGACTTTCGCAATGGCAACCTGATGGTGGACCTCGACGAGGACGGTGGCCGCTTGCGCGGCGTACTCGATTGGGAGCTGGCCTACCTGGGGGACCCGATGGCCGACCTGGGCTGGCTCTGCGCCAACCCCTGGCGCTACGGCCAGTCGCAGCGGCCTGTCGGCGGATTCGGTCTGCGCGATGAACTCTTTGCTGGTTACCGAGCGGCCGGTGGCCAAGTCGATGCCGG
>CANFPU010000123.1 GCA_947448955.1 Burkholderiales bacterium | reverse complement strand
CCATGGTCTCCGCTTTTTCGAAGCTTCAACCAGCGCTGGCTGCAGTCCGAAGGGGTGCCGCTCTGGCCGTCTGCAGGTGCGCCGGTCCAAACCTTGGTGATCCAGCCCTCCGGCACCCAGCGCTGAACGCTTTCGGGGCAGCCTAGATCGGGGCGGGCTAGACCGTCCCGTAGCGTTGCTTGCGCTGCGCTGTGTAAGCCCACCAAGGGGCAGCGGCAGCGCCTTGCATGAAATCGGAGGCGGCCATGAAAGTGTCGAGCACACAAGGGTCCTGGCGTTTGCCGCTGTGCAAGCACAAGGCTTGGTAGAGAGCAAACGGATCTTGCTGGGCCAGTTCGCTGGGATGCAGGATACCGAT
This sequence comes from Burkholderiales bacterium, assembly GCA_947448955.1. Taxonomy (GTDB): domain Bacteria; phylum Pseudomonadota; class Gammaproteobacteria; order Burkholderiales; family Burkholderiaceae_C; genus Pseudaquabacterium. The sequence goes on along the minus strand of CANFPU010000123.1, from coordinate 11,759 downwards.
CGAGCGCAGGTCATCGGCCATCACGGGCCCGATGTTGGGCAATTGCTCCAAGTGCCTGCAGTCCTTGGCTGTGGCAACCTTGGGTGATTTGAATCGTTGGGTGCTCGCCATGGCTACATCAACGGGGTGTTGCGGATCAGGCCCACGGCGATACCTTCGAGCTCGAAAGCATCGTCGGCGCCTACCACGATAGGTTTGAAGTCGGGGTTTTCGGGCAGCAACTCGATGCCGTGTTTGGTGCGGTGCAGCCGCTTGACGGTGACCTCGTCACCCAAGCGCGCGACGACGATTTGGCCTTCATGCGCTTCGTGCGTCTTGCGCACCGCGAGCAGGTCGCCGTCGAAGATGCCAGCGCCCTGCATGCTCATACCGCGCACGCGCAGCAGGTAGTCGGGTTTGCCAGGGAAGAGTGAGGCCTCGACGGAAAAGCGCTGGTCAACATGCTCCTGTGCCAGGATCGGGCTGCCAGCGGCGACCCGTCCCACCAGCGCCAGGGAAATCTGCTCAAGACCTGGCATCGGCAGCGAGTATGGTCTGTTGCGCGACTCATTCAGCCCGCGCAAGGCTTGGCGACTGAGGCGGATGCCGCGCGACGTGCCGCCCACCAACTCAAGCATGCCTTTGCGCGCCAGGGCTTGGAGATGCTCCTCTGCCGCGTTGGCCGACTTGAAGCCCAACTCGGCGGCGATCTCGGCACGGGTGGGCGGTGCGCCAGTGCGCTCAATCGCTTCGTGCACCAGGTCGAGAATCTGTTGCTGACGCGCGGTCAGCCTGGGGCTTTCTTGACAATCCGGGTTCATCATGAGTCCTGACGTTTTATCCAGTCACTGTATTTTTAACCAGATGAGGTCCAAATGCCAAGCACTGTTGTGTTCTTGGGGACAGGCGGCACGATCGCAGGAACTTCAGCCGATGCCACAGACAGTACCGGCTACGTCGCCGCCCAGCGCTCGCTGCTGGATTTGCTGGCCGATCTGCTGTCCTGGGTGCCTGCGTTGTCCCGCACCGAGATCGAGGCCGAGCAGGTGTCTCAGATCGACAGCAAGGACATGGGGCCAGCGATCTGGCGACTGCTGGCCGGTCGCGTGGCCCATCATCTATCCCGCCCTGAGGTGGCCGGTCTGGTGATCACCCACGGTACCGACACTCTGGAGGAGACCGCCTGGTTGCTGCAGCGCGTGCTGGCGCCTAGCAAGCCGGTGGTGCTGGTCGCGGCGATGCGTCCGGCAACGGCCTTGTCGGCGGACGGTCCGCAGAACCTGCTCGACGCATTGACCGTGGCGCGCACGACCGGCGCCAAAGGAGTGCTGGCGGTGCTGGCGGGTCGTGTTCATTTGGCGGGCGACCTGCGCAAGGTTCACAGTCACCGGCTCGACGCTTTTGATTCGGGTGACGCCGGGCCATTGGGGGTGGTCGAGGATGGCCAGTTGCGGCGCTTTCGCGAATGGCCGACGGGCTCAGCGCTGGGTCTGGGCGTGCTGGACCAAGACCCGGCGCGATGGCCTTGGGTCGAGATCATCACCAGCCACGGTGGTGCACGCGCCGATGCTGTGGCGGCGCTGTGCGCCGCCGGGGTGCAGGGTCTGGTTGTGGCGGGCACTGGCAATGGGACGCTGCACCAGTCGCTGGTGCTGGCGCTCGACCAAGCCTTGGCGGCCGGACTGCCGGTCTGGCGATGCACGCGCTGCGCCGGTGGCGTGCTGGTCGGGCCTGACAGTGGACCGGCCGCCCGGATGTCGCCTTGGCAGGCCAGGCTAGAGCTGCAACTTCGCTTGCTGTCAGCGGCATGACCGGGGAGTCGCGATGCCGTGATGGTGCAACATCGCGTCCCAGTAGTTTTCATTGGCCTGGTAATTGCTTGCTGATGGATTGTTTGCCGCAAACCCCGATGGGTTCACAGGCAAAATTGGGTTAGCCTTGCGCCTGTCGTCATTACAACGGAGTTTCAACCTGATGATCTCAATCATTCGCCTGACCGCTGTGGCGGCCTTGTCGGCTTTTACCCTGGCCGTGGCCACGCCCGCGCAGGCTCAAAACAATGTGATGCGCGTCGTGCCGCACTCCAACCTTGCCATCCTGGACCCGATCTGGACCACGGCTTACATGAGCCGCAACCACGGCTACATGATTTACGACACGCTGTTCGGCACCGATGAGAACGCCAAGATCAAGCCGCAAATGGTCGAGAGTTGGACCGAGAGCGGCGACCACCGGTTGTGGACTTTCAAGCTGCGCAAAGGGCTCGAGTTTCACGATGGCAAACCGGTTACTGGCGAGGATGTGATCGCCTCGCTGCAACGCTGGGGCAAGCGCGATGCGATGGGCTCTGGGCTGTTCCAGTTTGTGCAGCGCATGGATTCGCCGACGCCCGACACCTTCCGCATCTTCCTGGGTGAGGCTTGCGGTTTTGTGCTCGAAGCGCTGGGCAAGCCTTCCTCAAACGTGCCTTTCATCATGCCAAAGCGCATCGCCGAAACCGATGCCTTCAAGCAGATCGAGGAGCACATCGGTTCGGGTCCGTTCACCTTCAAAAAGGACGAATTCAAGCCAGGTGACAAAGCGGTGTACCTTAAAAACACTAAATACGTGCCCCGCAGCGAGGCGCCGTCGGGCACCGCGGGTGGCAAGAAGGTCTATGTCGATCGGGTCGAATGGAATCTGGCTTTGCGCGACGCGCAGGCGCAGGTCAATGCACTTCAAAAAGGTGAAATTGACATCATCGAACAACTGCCTTTCGACCACTACGAGTCCGTCAAGGCCGACACCAACCTGCAGGTGCCAAAGTATGCAAACCTCGGTCTGCAATACATGGCGCGTTTCAACCACCTGCAAAAGCCCTTTGACAATGTCAAGGTTCGCCAGGCGGCGCTGGCCGCGATGACACAGGAACCGTTTCTACGGGCCCAGGTGGGCGTTAAATCGCTCTACCGAACCTGCGCCTCGATGTTCATCTGCGGCACGCCTTACGGCAGCATCGTCGGCAGCGAGATCCAGGCCAAGAGCAACATGAAGAAGGCCCAGGATCTGCTCAAGGCCTCAGGCTATGACGGTACACCGATCGTGATCATGAAGCCGACCGATCTGGCCTCGATTCAGAAGTTGCCCGATGTCGCCGCTCAACTGTTGCGTCAAGCCGGCTTCAAGGTTGACCTGCAGGCCATGGACTGGCAGACCCTGGTGGGTCGGCGCGCGAAGAAGGATCCGGTCGAAAAGGGCGGCTGGCACATGTTCCTGACGGCTTGGAACGTGTTTGACGTCTGGAGTCCTATTGCCAACCCGACCATGGATACCCGAGGCGAAAAATCGGGCTGGTTTGGCTGGGCTAGCGACGACAAATTGATCGAACTGCGCAATCAGTTCATGCGCGCCACCGACGAGCCGATCAAGAAGAAGCTGGCCGATCAGATCCATGCGAGGGCTTTCGAGATCGCCACCCATGCGCCATTGGGTGAGTACGATCAGCCGATGGCTGCTGGCAAGAATGTCAGTGGCTTCTTCATCACCAATGGCAATATCTACTGGAACCTGAAGAAGAACTGAGTCTCGCCGGGGTCAGCGCGGCGGCGCCAGCGCGCAACCTCTTGGCGGCAACACTCCGCAGGCCCGCGGGCTGGCGGCCCCTTCAGCCTCTGATCCTATTTTTCGATGCTCTCATTTCTCGCGCGGCGCCTGCTGTCCACTCTGCCGGTGCTGATGATTGTGGCGGTGCTGGTCTTCTTGATGCTGAGGCTGACACCGGGCGATCCGGCAGCGATGCTGGCTGGTGATGCGGCCAGCACGGATCAGATCGCCCAAATCCGTACCAGCCTCGGCTTGGATCGCTCGATCCCTCAACAGTTTGGCATTTGGTTCGTCAATGTGCTGACCGGGGACCTTGGGGAATCTTTTTATTACAAGACCAAGGTCACGACGCTGATCGGCCAGCGTTTGGAGCCCACGCTGTCACTGGCGCTGGTGACGATCACGCTGGCGGTGTTGGTGGCGGTGCCGCTCGGGGTGTTGGCGGCCTGGCGTTTCGGGGGGTGGTTAGACCGTGCGCTGATGGGTTTTTCAGTGATGGGTTTTTCGGTGCCGGTGTTCGTGCTGGCCTATGTGCTGATCTGGTTGGTTTCGCTCAAACTGGGCTGGTTTCCGGTGCAGGGTTACAAGCGATTGGCCGACGGTGCCGGGTCCTGGATGTACCACCTGACCTTGCCCGCGGTCACGCTCTCAGTGATCTACATCGCGTTGATCGCCCGTGTGACCCGTGCCTCGGTGCTCGAGACCCTCGGCGAGGACTACATTCGCACCGCGCGCGCCAAGGGCCTGCCCGAGTCCGTTGTGCTGCTGCGCCATGCGCTGGCCAATGCGGCGGTGCCCATCGTCACCGTCATCGGCATCGGTGTGGCGCTGTTGATCGGTGGCGTGGTGGTCACCGAATCGGTTTACGCGATCCCCGGCTTGGGGCGACTGACCGTGGATGCAGTGCTTGCGCGTGACTTCCCCACCATCCAGGGCGTGATCTTGCTGTTTTCTTTTGTTTACGTGATGGTCAACCTGTTGGTCGACCTGTCCTATGTCTTCTTCGACCCCCGCATCCGGTACTGACATGAGCGCCCCCGATTTCGATTCGTTGTCGGTTGAATCCGCCTCGGTGCTGCGTCAGCCCAGCGCTTGGGACCGTGTGCGTCAAAGTGGCTCGGTGCGCCTGGGTGGGCTGGTGCTGCTGGTGCTGCTGCTGATCGCGCTGGCAGCGCCTTGGCTGTGGACGGTCGACCCCTCGTTGTTCGACCCCGCCAGCCGTGACTTGCTCCCAGGCAAGACCGGTGAGATCACCACGCTCGAGGGTGAGACGCTCAAGCACCGCTTTCTGATGGGCAGCGACAGTTTCGGTCGCGACATCTACAGCCGGGTGATCTATGGCACCCAGGTCTCGCTGATCGTGGGACTGTGTACCGCGTTGGTGGCGATGGCCTTCGGCATCTTGTTCGGCCTGCTGGCTGGCTTTCTGCGCTGGCTCGACGGCCCGCTGATGCGGGTGATGGATGGTGTGATGGCAATCCCGGCGATCCTGATCGCGATCTCGCTGGTGGCGATGTGGCGTGGCAGCTTGGTCACGGTGGTGATCGCGATCGCGATCCCAGAGATTCCGCGCGTCACCCGCTTGGTGCGGTCACTGGTCCTGAGCATCCGTGAGGAGCCTTATGTGGAGGCCGCGGTGTCTCTGGGCACGCCGACCTGGAAGATCATGGGCCGCCACATTTTGCCCAACTGCGTTGCGCCGCTGGTGGTTCAGGGCACCTTCATCTGTGCCTCGGGCATCCTGACCGAGGCCATTCTGTCCTTCCTCGGCGTGGGTTTGCCGCCCGATATTCCGACTTGGGGCAATGTGATGGCTGAGGGCAGGGCGCAGTTCAACGAGTACCCGCACAACATCTTCTTTCCAGGCGTCTTCCTGGCGCTGACGGTGCTGTCGGTCAACATCCTGGGCGACGGTCTGCGCGACACGCTGGACCCAAAGATGGCGAAACGGGTATGACGGTGACCACGAACCCAGCCATTCTCGAGGTGCGCAATCTGACGATCGCGCTGCCTTCGGACGGTGACCGGTCAACCGCCGTACGCGACGTGTCATTCACGGTCGGCCGGGGCGAGATCGTCTGCTTGGTCGGCGAATCGGGCTCGGGCAAGTCGGTGATCGCGCAAGGCGTGATGGGCTTGCTGCCCAAGACCCTGCCAGTCATGTCCGGCCAGATCCTGCTGCAGGGTGAGGACATCACGCAGGCGCCACTGAGCCGGTTGCGCGAGTTGCGCGCGACGCGCATGTCGATGATTTTCCAGGAGCCGATGACCGCGCTGAATCCCGTGATGACCTGCGGCGACCAGATCGACGAGGTGCTGTCGCAGCACAGCCGGCTATCGCCTTTGGCGCGACGCGAGAAGGTGCTGGCGATCGTGCGCGAGGTGTTGCTGCCCGACCCAGAGCGCATGGTGGCGAGCTATCCGCACCAACTCTCAGGCGGTCAGCGTCAGCGCATCATGATCGCGATGGCGCTGGTGCTCGACCCGGTGCTGTTGATTGCCGACGAGCCAACCACTGCGCTCGATGTCACGACGCAGGCTCAGATCCTCAAACTGGTGCTAGACCTGCAGCATCGCCACGGCGCCGGTGTGCTGTTCATCACCCACGATTTCGGGGTGGTTGCTGAAGTCGCGCACCGGGTCGCGGTGCTGCGCCTGGGCGATTTGGTCGAGGTCGGCCCCAAGCATGATGTGTTGCAGCGACCCCAGCACGCCTACACCAAGATGCTGATAGGCGCTGTCCCCACGCTGCATCTGAAGCAGCGGCCGCTCGACACTGCGGCGCCGGTGGTGCTGAAAGTCAGTGGGCTTGAAAAGACTTATGTCGACAAGCGCTGGATCGGCCCTGACCGCAGCGTCCATGCCGCACAAGACGTGAGCTTCGAGATTCGGCGTGGCCAGACCCTGGGCATCGTCGGCGAATCGGGTTCGGGCAAGAGCACGGTCGCGCGCTGCATCGTGCGTCTGGTGGACCCGAGCGCGGGCGCGGTGCAACTTGGCAATGAGGACATCGCAATGATGCCGCCATCGCAGCTGCGGCCGCTGCGCCGTCGCGTGCAGATCGTGTTCCAGGACCCTTACCGTTCGCTCAACCCGCGCCGCACGGTGGCTCAGGCGATGGTCGAAGGGCCGATGAACTACGGCCTGAGCCGAGACGATGCGTTGCAGCGTGCCCGCTCGCTGCTGGCACTGGTGCGCATGGATGCCAGCGCGATGGATCGCTACCCGCACCAGTTTTCGGGCGGCCAACGCCAGCGCATCTGCATCGCCCGCGCGTTGATGATGGAGCCCGAGCTGCTGGTGGCCGACGAAGCGGTGTCCGCACTCGACGTTTCGGTCCAGGCCCAGGTACTCGAGTTGTTTGAGGAAATTCGCAGCCGGCTGAACCTGGCGATGCTGTTCATCACCCACGACTTGCGGGTGGCCAGTCAAGTCTGCGACCAGCTGGCGGTGATGTCAAAAGGCCGGGTGGTCGAGTATGGCCCAGCGCACCAGGTCTTCGGTGCGCCGCAGCACGAGTACACCCGCGCGCTGTTCGCTGCCGCGCCTGGGCGCGATTTCGCCTTTGGCGCCTGACAGGCGGCCAGGCTGGCTTGACCAGCCCGTTGAATGGAAGAGAAACCACTGTGACCCGTGTCCTGATCGCTGGCTACCAGCACGAAACCAACACCTTCGCGCCCAGCTTGGCCGATTGGGCAGCGTTCAACCGCGGCGATTCCTTCCCAGCCTTCATACGCGGCGCCGCGATGCAGCAGTCGCTGACGGGCATCAATATCCCCGTGGGCGGCTTCATTGACGAGGCGAAACGACAGGGCTGGACGTTGCTGCCGTCCTGCTGGGCTGGTGCGATCCCCTCGAGCTTCGTCACCCGCGAGGCCTTTGAAAACATTGCCAGCGCAGTCTGTGAGGATGTCGTTTCGGCACTGGCCGGCGGGCTCGATGCAATCTACCTCGACCTGCATGGCGCCGCTGTGGCCGAGCACGCCGCCGACAGCGAGGGCGAGTTGCTGGCCAGGTTGCGCGCAATCGTCGGGCCGGAGCTGCCAATCGTCGTCAGCCTGGACCTGCACGCCAACGTGACCCAGCGGATGCTGCGAGAGGCTGACGCGCTGGTGGCCTACCGCACTTACCCGCATGTGGACATGGCCGTCACGGGTGAGTTGGCGGCTGAGTTGCTGGCCCGGCGCCTTAAAGCCGGGCGGCGTGAGCCGATGCATTGCCGCCGTTTGCCTTTTCTGATTCCGCTGAATGCGCAAAGCACCTGGACGGTGCCGGCCCAGGGCTTGTACGACGAACTGATCGCGCTTGACCGTGTCCACGGGACGGTGCTGAGCTTTTGCATGGGTTTTCCGGCGTCCGATTTCGACGAATGCGCGCCGATGGTCTGGGGCCACGGCGAGGCGGCTGGGCGTGCGGTCGATCAGCTCTTCGCATTGGTGGCCGAACCCACCCAGTGGCAGATGGACATCCTGCCGGCGCGCGAGTCAGTGGTTCAGGCCCTGGCCTTGGCTGAGAAGGCCTCCAAGCCAGTGGTGATTGCTGACACCCAGGACAACCCCGGTGCCGGCGGCGACAGCAACACCACCGGCATGCTGCATGCGCTGCTGGCCCAGGGTGCAGGCTGGAGATTCCCGGGCCAGGTGGCGCTGGGGCTGATGTACGACGCGGCGGCCGCCCGCGCAGCGCGCGAGGCCGGTGTGGGTGCCGAGCTGGAACTGGTGCTGGGCACTGCAGTGCCGACCTTCACCGGTCTGCCGAGCGACCCGCCGCTGCGTGGCCGCTTCAAGGTGCTGGCGGTGAGCGACGGCCAATGCACGCTCAAGGGCCCGATGATGACCGGCATGACGGTGCAACTCGGAGCCTGCGCCTGCCTCGAGATCGAGGGCATCCGCATTGCGGTCGTCAGCGGCAAGAAGCAGTTGCTCGATCGCGAACTGCTGCGCATGGTGGGCATCTTTGCCGAGCACATGCGTGTCATCGTCGTCAAGAGCTCGAATCACTTTCGTGCTGATTTCGAGCCGATTGCCAGCGCCGTGCTGGTGGCCAAGGCGGCCGGACCCATGGCGGCTGACCCTGCCGACCTACCCTGGAAGCATCTGACACCTGGCATCCGCCTTCGGCCCTAAAAGGGCATTCCGCCATGTCTCGAGAGATCTTGCTCAACGCTTTCGACATGAACTGCGTTGGTCACATCCAGCAGGGTCTGTGGCGGCATCCGCGTGACCAGTCAACGCGTTATCTCGACTTGGCGTATTGGACTGAACTGGCCAAGACGCTGGAGGAGGGGCTGTTTGACGGCTTGTTCCTCGCCGACGTGATTGGCGTTTATGACGTTTTCGGCGGCAATGCCGATGCGGCGCTGCGTGGTGCGGTACAGGTGCCGGTCAACGACCCGATGTTGCTGATCCCGGCGATGGCCGCAGCCACCACGCACCTGGGCTTCGGCGTCACGGCCAACCTGCTCTATGAGGCGCCGTACTTGTTCGCGCGTCGGATGTCCACACTCGACCACCTGACCCGCGGCCGGATCGGTTGGAACATCGTCACGGGCTACCTCGACAGCGCGGCGCGCGCCGCGGGCATGACCGCGCAGCCAGCGCACGATGACCGCTACGATCTCGGCGACGAGTACATGAGTCTGGTCTACAAGCTCTGGGAGCACAGTTGGGACGGTGATGCGGTGTTGGCCGATCGCCAGAGCGGCGTCTATGCCGACCCGGTCAAGGTTCGTGCCGTGCACCACCATGGCAAGCAGTACCGGGTCAACGCGATCCACTTGAGCGAGCCGTCGCCGCAGCGCACGCCGGTGCTTTATCAGGCCGGTTCGTCGCCTCGCGGCCGGCGTTTTGCGGCGAATCATGCCGAATGCGTTTTCGTCAATGGCCAAGGTGTGGCGGGCGTCAAAGCCATCATTGACGACATCCGGTTGCAGGCTTTGACCGCCGGCCGCGCGCCAGCAGACATCAAGACCTTTTTGGGTGTCACCGTGGTGACCGGCGCCACCGAGGCCGAGGCACGCGACAAGTTCGACGACTACCGGCAGTACGTCAGTTCGGAAGCGGCGCTCGTGCATGCTGCGGCGTCGCTGGGTGTCGACCTCGCGCGCTTCGATCTCGACGAGCCGGTCGATACCTCGGCCAGCCAGGCCATCACCTCCAACGCTGAAGCGTTGGCACGCAGCCATGGGCCACAATGGACCACGCGCAAGCTGCTCCAACAGATGGTGCTGGGGAGTCGGCAGGCGCCGCTGGTGGGTGCTGCGGGGCCTGTGGCCGAAGCTTTGATCCGCTGGACCGAGGATGCCGGTGTCGACGGTTTTAACCTCTCGCGCACGGTGGCGCCAGAATGTTTTGCCGACTTCGGCAAGTTGGTGGTGCCGGAACTGCAGTCACGCGGGGCGTTCAAAACCGCCTACCGCGCCGGCAGCTTGCGCCAGAAGCTGTTTGGTCGGCCCCGGCTGCCGGACAGCCATCCAGCGCAGGGCTGAGGCGCTATCTGCCGCGCGATGGTGATGGCGGCTCCGGGTGGTGGATGGACGATGCAGGTCGAGATTTTTTAGCCTAACTGGCTGACGGTATATATCATTATAAATACCGGGAGGTTATATTATTGTGACACCCAACGTACATTTTTGGAAAAATCAAATAATTTTTGAAGAAGGCTATATTGCCGATGCCGCTTTTTTGATATGCGAAGGATCGGTAGAGGTCTTCAAAGTCCGCGACAACCAGCACATCAAGTTGGCCATGCTTGATCAAGATGCCATATTCGGTGAAATGGGCATCATTTCTGACAAGCTCAGGTCGGCGACGGTGCGGGCGGTCTCCGATGTTTGGTGCTATGCCATCAGCAAGCGTACCTTTCTTGAAAAACTAAAAAATATTCCACCGGATGTTCGGGAGGTCTTTGACCAGTTGGTCGATGCGATCCGGGACAAGAGCGAGGCCGCGGTCCTCATTGACCACGGTCGGGTGAGGTCGCTTGAGGGGGCGATGGAAGTTTCAGAGGCGAGCGGCTTGGACATCAGGGACAAGCGCCTGCTGCAAGATCCTGCTTTCCTCAAGGAAGTCGAAGGCATGGACACATTCATGCGTGCGATGTTCAAGAGCCTGCTGAACATGGCGCAGTGAACTGGCTTGATCCACGGCGCCGACCCTAACGTTGCTCGAATGGGCTGACCAGATCCACAGGAGAACTCATATGTATTTGACCCAAGGTTTGCACCGCGCATTGCAGCAGCATCCTCAACGCACCGCAGTTTTGTTTGGTCAGCGCCGGCGAAGTTTCGCCGAACTCGGCGATCGCGTTGCGCGACTTGCTGCGGCGTTGCAATCGCTGGGCATGTTGCCAGGCGATCGGGTCGCGATGCTGGCGATGAACTCCGACCGATACCTGGAATACCAACTTGCCGTGCCTTGGGGTGGTGGTGTCCTGAATCCCTGCAATGTCCGTTGGAGTGTGGCTGAGATTGTCTATTCGCTGGTCGATTCCGGGTCGACGATCCTGATCGTCGACGACAGCTTTCAAGCCCTGGCTGCAGCGATCCAGCGCGATTCTCCCAGCGTTCGGGTGGTCATTCATGCTGGTGACGGCGAGGCGCCTGCCGGCATGCAAGGCTACGAAGCCTTGGTTGCGGCACATTCACCGATCGTCGATATCGGCCGACAAGGTGACGATCTGCTTGGCATCTTCTACACCGGTGGCACCACGGGTTTTCCGAAGGGTGTGATGCTGAGCCATGCCAATCTTTTTGCGTCGGGTATGTCCTTGCTGGGCGAAGGCATTTCGCCGCGTGGCAGCGTGTACTTGCACGCCGCGCCGATGTTCCACCTCGCCGATTTCGGCCTGTCGATCCCTCAACATCTGGCAGGCAACGCGCACGCGATCATTCCGGCGTTCAATCCAGAGGCGGTGCTTGAATGCATCGCGCGCGATCAGGTGACCGATGTGCTGCTGGTGCCCACGATGATCCAGATGTTGGTGGATCACCCGGCCATGAAGGCAGGTCATGATTGCTCGAGCCTGAAGCGCGTGATCTATGGCGCTTCGACGATTTCCGAAGCCGTTCTCGATCGCGCGATGGCCGCTTTGCCAGGGGTCGAGTTCTTTCAGGCTTACGGCATGACCGAGCTCTCGCCGGTCGCCACCATCAACCCGGCATGGAACCACACGGCCGAAGGCCGCAAGGCGGGCAAGCT
>CANFPU010000122.1 GCA_947448955.1 Burkholderiales bacterium | reverse complement strand
GGCCTTGCCTAGCAAACGTCGCGACTTCAGTAAGCTGCGTGGCCTGTGCTTACCGCATAGAAAACACGACATCGTTGCAGCGCCAAAGGCGCCAGCAGCGGTGAACGGCGATCCAGGGGTTTTGCTGCGATAGCGCAGCCCGTCGGAATCGATGGATGTCTTGGTGTCAGCTTTGGCCATGGCTAGGTGCGTTTGGGCGTTCAAGTGGCGGTGCAGGGTGCTGCGCGTCACTGCGGCTGAATACGAGATCCGGCCCAGCTGGCGCTATTATGCCATTGATTGTTTATTTGACATAATATACATCGTAGCGCATTCTGGTTGGTCTGAGAAGGAGGTCGTTGCACGCTTGCATGGCGCAGTTCTGACACACATGGCACCCCCCCAATCCCTGCTGCCACCGCCGCGGCAAAGGACTCAACGTGCTGCTTGCGCCAGCCGATCGGCCAGCTTCTCACGTCCTACCTGCCTGGCAAAATCGGCCGCCGTCAGATCAAGGTCGTTGCGCAAGCGGGGGTTCGCGCCTTGCTGCAGCAACGCATCGACAGCGCCCTCAGGACCATAGCGCGCCGCCATCATCAATGGCGTGCTGCCATTGGGTGACCTGGCATCGATTTGCGCGCCGCGTGCCAGCAGCAATCGCACGGTTGCTGGCTCAGGGCCTGCCGCCGCATAGTGCAGCGCCGCCCAGGCTTTCGGGTCGATTGCCTCGACACCAGCACCCCGATCCAGCAACTGCTGCACCCAATCGACATGACCCTTCAGGGCGGCCATCATCAAGGCGGTCTCACCGTTCACGTTGCGCAGTTCCAACCGCACCTGTGGCTGTCGCAACAACACGGTCGCGGACCTGAAAGAGGCCTCGCGAAAACTCAGGTAAAGCGGCGTCTGGCCACCTTCGTCGCGGGCATTGGGGTCGAAACCGCGTGCGAGCAGGCTCTCTACGGTACTGACATCATCGAGCTTGACGGCTCTGAAAAAGTCCTCGTAAGCGCCTGCATGAGCCGAAGAAAAGCTAATAATAATAACAAGATAGACAAAAAACTTCATGTAGTATCTCAAAATTATCAAGTCTGTCTTTGAGGCCCAGGAAGGCCAAACAGGTGTTCGAAATTGCGGCTGGTGGCGTCGGCTACAGCAGCCGTCGGCAAGCCCTTGACACGCGCAAGTTCGGCCGCCACATGCGGCACCCAAGCCGGGGAGTTCGTCCGTCCGCGGTGCGGCACTGGCGCCAGGTAAGGGCTGTCGGTCTCTATCAAGCAGCGATCCAGCGGCACAAAGGCGGCCACCGCGCGCAGGTCGGCGGCCGTCTTGAAGGTCAGAATGCCTGAGAAAGAGATGAAAAATCCCATGTCCAGCGCAGCCCGCGCCACTTCGGCAGTCTCGGTGAAACAGTGGAAAACCCCCCTCAGCCTGCCGCCTGCAGCGGACTGCGCATCGCGCAGCATGGCCAAGGTGTCCATCGAGGCGCTGCGGGTGTGAATCACCAATGGCTTGTCCACCGCCGCGGCCACGGCGATGTGCACCGCAAAGCGCTCACGCTGCCAGGCCATATCAGCTAGCGTACGGCCATTCAAGCGAAAGTAATCGAGCCCGGTCTCGCCGATGGCCACCACCTTGGGTTGAAGCGCGAGTGCACTCAATCGATGGACGTCAGGCTCCTCAACGCCTTCGTTGTCTGGATGTACGCCGGCGGTGCACCAAAAGTTGTCGTGCGCCAGCGCCAGTCCGTGCACCACATCGAACTCCTCAAGGGTGGTGCAGATCACCAACGCGCGATCCACCAAAGCCTCAGCCATGTCGGCGCGCAACGAATCGATGCGGCCGTACAACGCAGGAAAGCTCAAATGGCAATGGGAGTCAACGTACATCGTGGCTGGTCGTGGGCGATGCGGCGCGCGGTCTGCGGTATCCGCAGAGTCCGCGATGGCGGTCAGACCGTCTGGGTCGGTTTGGAAGAAGCGATCTGAGTGCCCAGAATCTGTTCGATCTTGAGCTTGAGTTGGCGCGACTTCTCATCGACAGGGAATCGCACTCCCACACCCTGGGTGCGTCCACCCGATGCATTGGCCGGTGTGATCCAAGCCACTTTACCCGCCACCGGATAGCGCTGCGGATCGTCCGGCAACGACAGCAGCAGGTAGAGGTCTTCGCCAAGCTGGTAAGTCCGATGGCTGGGAACGAACAAACCGCCCTCGCTGAACAAGGGGATGAACGCCGCATAGAGCGCGCCCTTCTCTCGGAAGACGAGTTGGATCACGCTGGGTCGAACCCCTTGCGATTCCGGTGGTGGGCCGGCCAGGCTGGTCTTGTTCATCGCGCTGAGTTTAGCGACGCGCCGCTGGTGGCGCGTCCGCCTGTCTGGGGTTGACGCCGCCAAAGCCCAGCCGCTTGGCTGACCAGGGACTCGATCAGTAAACCGGCATTCCAGGGATGCTCATCGTGCCGCGCCGCGCGCATCAGTTCGCGCTGCCAGGCCCTCAGCGCTGAGAGGTCGGTGCCTGTGGGCAATGATTCGACCGCAAAAAACCTTGGGCTACCGCCTGCTGCCAAGACCTGCACATCGTGGGCCAACTTGAGCAACAGGTCGATCACCCGCGGCAGCGCCCTGCCCGCCAATGACGAGACGTCGCCCGCTGCGATGCGCCGCGGCAGTTCAGCCAACAAGACCGGACTCAAGCCCTCGGTGGCCCAGGTCAGCGCCTCCAATGGGCTGCCGCCAGCGGCCCTCAACACCGGCCCTGGATCAACCATGCCTTGTGTCAACAGCCAGTCCAGCGCGACATCGGTGGCGGGCAGTTCCAGCCGCAAACGCTGGCATCGACTGCGCACGGTCGGCAACAGACGCTCGGGGTCTGCGCTGGTCAGCAGCAAGCGCAAGGCGCCGGGTGGTTCTTCCAGCGTCTTGAGCAGCGCGTTGGCAGCGGTGCCATTGAGCGCGTCAGCCGGGTGAATCAGCATCACCTTGCCGCGGCCCCGCCCGCTGGTCTGCTGAGCCCAGGCGATGGCTTGGCGAACCTGCTCAACGCGGATCTCTCGGCTGGGTTTGGCATCGGCTTTGTTGAGCTTGCTGTCCTCATCCATCACCCAGCCCAGTTGAACCCTCAGCGCATCGGGCAGCACCAGCAGCAGGTCGGGGTGCACTCGGGTGCCCACCAAATGGCAGCTGGCACAACGACCACAGGGCTGCTGCGAGCGCGCCGCGGTTGGGTCTTCGCAAAGCGCAGCCTGGGCTAACAAGAGCCCGAATTCGAGGTGGCCGCCGCCCACCGGTCCGTGGATCAGCAAGGCGTGGGCTTTGGCCAAGCTGGCGGCCTGGGCCAGTGCAGTCGTCAACCAAGGTAGCGGCAAACTGCCATCGTTGGCCACGCCAATCTGACGGGCTGGGTTCTTGCTCATCCGGTTCAGTCTTTCATTCTGGACTGCAAGGCCAGCAACAGCTCGGCCCAAACTGCTTCGCGCGCTTGGTCTGCCACGATGCGAACGAACCGTTGCGGCGCAGCGCGGGCCCGCGCCGCATAAGCGGCGCTGACGCGTTCGAAAAACACCAAGTCCTCGCGTTCGAGCCGGTCGGCGGCGCGGGCTGAGGCGCGGCGTTCCGCGGCCACGGCCGCGGGCAAATCGAACCATAGCGTCAGGTCGGGCTGCAGCAACCCAGTTGGACCGTGCTGAACCCATTGTTCAAGCTGAGACAGCAAACCCATGTCGAAGCCGCGCCCACCGCCTTGGTAGGCGAAAGTGGCGTCCGTGAAACGATCGCACAACACGATCTCGCCGCGCGCCAATGCCGGCGCGATCACCGCCCGCAGGTGATCTCGGCGACCCGCAAACACCAGCAGCGCTTCGGTCAGTGCATCCATCTCGTGCTGCAGAAACAGCTCGCGCAGTCTCTCTGCCAACGCCGTGCCGCCGGGTTCACGGGTGAGCAACACCACGCGACCGCGCTCGCGCAGCCAGGTCGCAACGGCATCGAGGTGTGAGGACTTGCCTGCGCCGTCAATGCCCTCGAAGCTGATGAATCGGCCCGGCAGGCTCATGGCGCCGTCACGGTCTTTGTCCGCGGATGTAGTGGTTCACAGCCCGATTGTGCGCGGTTAGGTCATCGCTGAACTCGCTGCTGCCATCCCCGCGCGCGACGAAGTACAGCGCTCGGGTAGTCTCGGGTTGAACCACCGCGCGAAGCGCCGCCAGCCCGGGCATTGCGATCGGTGTGGGCGGCAGGCCGGTACGCGTGTAGGTGTTGAAGGGGGTGTCGGTCAGCAAGTCACGCTTGTGTAGCTTGCCATCAAATGCCTCGCCCAGACCATAAATCACGCTCGGATCGGTTTGCAGCGGCATGCCGATGCGCAGCCGGTTGATGAACACGCCAGCGATCTTGCCGCGATCTGCTGCCAGACCAGTTTCCTTCTCGACGATCGAGGCCAGTATGAGGGCTTGGTCGGCGGTGCTGATCGGCAGGTCTGTGGCGCGTCCGGCCCAGACTGCGTCAAGTCGCTGGCGCTGCAACAGCGCCGCCCGTTTCAGTACGGTCAGGTCACTGACCCCTCTGCTGTAGACATAAGTGTCGGGATAAAAGCGGCCCTCGGGCGACTGTCCAGGCTGACCAATCGCTGCCATCAATTGAGCCTCCGTCATGCTGGCGCTGAGCGGCCGAAGCTTGGTTGCCCGTGCCAGTTCGGCGCGAAACTGGCGGAAGGTCCATCCCTCGATCAGACGCACCCGCTCGTAGGACTCGTCGCCCTGCACCATCCGGGTCAGTAGGCTTCGCGGTGTGATGCCGGCCTCGACCTGGTAGCTGCCGGCCCGAATGCGCCGGGCTTGGCCGCTCGCGCGAAACCATTGGTACAGCAGCCAGGGGTCGGTCTGCACCCCGGCCCGGACCCATGCGTTGGCGATCTCCCGTGGCGGTGTGCCAACTTCGATCGATAGCTCGACGGCCTGGCTCGCCAATGCCAAATCGTGCGTCAACCACCACCAGACGATGCCGGCGGTGCCGGCGCAGCACAACAGGAACAACAGACAAACAGCGCGCAAGACTTTCATGCCAACCATGCTGGACCGGGCTGACCGCGTGTGGCCAATGACCGACACGCCAGTGCGAGAGAGGGGGCGTGATGATAATCGGCCCATGACCTCTACCGAATCCCTCTGCGGCGCGCTACGCCTGACCGATTGGGGCCTGATCCGGGCCCAGGGCGCCGACGCCGCCAGCTTTTTGCACGGTCAACTGACACAGGACGTGTTGTCCTTGCCGACAGACCAGGCCAGACTCGCGGGTTTCTGTTCGGCCAAGGGCCGGTTGCTGGCCAGCTTCGTGCTGTGGCGTGTGGACGATCAAACGATTTACCTGGCCTGCAGCGCCGATCTGCTCGGGCCAACGCTGAAGCGATTGACGATGTTCGTGATGCGTGCCAAGTGCAAGCTCAGCGACGCGTCGGCCGAGGTCTCGCTGTATGGGCTGGTGGGCGCCGAAGCGCAGCGTTGGATCGGGGATGCCGCTTCGGTAACACCTTGGGGCGTCGCCCCGTTGGGTGCTGGCCAAGGGGTCCGCCTGCCTGATGTCCAAGACCTGCCGAGATTCATGCTGGCGTTGCCAGCCGAGTCCCCTGCCCCCGCGCTGCCGGTGTTGCCGGCGGCAAGCTGGCAGTGGTTGGAGGTCCGCAGCGGCATGGTTCGCATCAGCGCGCCGACTGTCGAACATTTCGTGCCGCAGATGGTCAATCTCGAGTTGGTCGGCGGGGTTAATTTCCAGAAAGGCTGTTACCCAGGCCAGGAGGTGGTGGCGCGCAGCCAGTACCGCGGCACGCTCAAGCGCCGGGCGCTGGTGTTTGACTGCGCCCACGCACTCCGCGCGGGTCAGGAGGTGTTTCACAGCGCTGACCCAGGCCAACCTGCGGGTCAGGTGGCGTTGGCCGCGCCCTCACCTGATGGCGGCTGGACCGCATTGGTCGAGGTCAAGCTGGCAGCGCTGGAATCCGGCAGTCTGCACGCAGGATCGGTCGACGGCGCAAGGCTGGTAGCCAGCACCCTGCCCTACGCGCTGCTTACCGAGCAGGCCTGAGGTTCTTCAATCGCAAAACCAGCGCTGACTACATTGCCGAACTCATCGACGAAGTGATGACCGAACCGATGACCGAACAGATGGCTCAACACCTGGCCGAACGGCTCTATGTCTACTACCGCATCGACCCGACCGACCTTGCCGTGGTGCAGGCTGCCGTGCTGGGCCTGCAGTTAACCTTGCGTCGAGCACATCCAGGTCTTCAGGCTGAGTTGCTGAGGCGACCCGATCTGCGCGACGGGCAGATGACCTTGATGGAGACCTATGCCCTGGCCCAAGGGGTTAATGCCATCCTGGCCCAGACGATCGAGTCGGCGGCCGCCGAGTCGCTATCGCAATGGCTGAAAGGTCCGCGTCACAGCGAACGCTTCTTGCCGCTGGGATGACTCCGGCCTAGATACCGAAGGGTCGGGCCGCCATGATCTCGAGCGCGCCGATTGGGTGCTTCTGCATGCCCTTCAAGCATCGCCATCAAGAGCATCACCATCAAGCCAGTGCGAGCTGTTGTTCCAGGTCGTGCAGCACCTGGTAGCAGGGCAGAACCTGGGCCACACTCGCATTGGGCTCACGGCCCTCGCGAATCGCAGCGAAGAACTCGCGGTCTTGCAGTTCGATGCCGTTCATGGACACCGCCACTTGCGAGACGTCGATCTTCTCGTCCTTGGCCGTGAACAAGTCGTCATAGCGCGCCAGGTAGGTGCCGGTGTCGCCGATGTATCGAAAAAAAGTTCCCAGCGGGCCGTCATTGTTGAATGACAGGCTCAGCGTGCAGATCGCGCCATTGGCTGCCTTCAACTGGATGCTCATGTCCATCGCGATGCCCAGCACCGGGTGGATGGGCCCTTGCAGCGCGTTGGCGCGAACGATGGGCGAACCACATTGGTAGGCGAACAGGTCCACTGTGTGCGCGGCGTGGTGCCACAGCAGGTGGTCGGTCCAGCTGCGCGCCTGTCCCAGGGCATTGATGTTGCTGCGGCGGAAGAAGTAAGTCTGAACATCCAGTTGCTGGATATTGAACTCGCGGGCCTTGATTTTTTGGTTCAGCCATTGGTGGCTGGGGTTGAAGCGCCGGGTGTGGCCAGCCATCGCGACCAGGCCGGTGCTCTTTTGCAGCGCGACCACTTGTTGTGCACCGGCCAGCGTGTCTGCCAGTGGAATCTCGCACTGCACATGTTTGCCCGCTTTCAAGCAGGCGATAGTTTGCGCCGCGTGCATCTGCGTCGGCGTGCACAGGATCACCGCGTCGACTTCGGGCAATGCGAGACTGTCGACCAAGTCGATGCTGGTGTGAGCGATGCCGTATTTGGCCGCCACTTCGCGTGTCTTGCCCAGATCTCGACTGACCAGCGAGACGACTTCGACGTCGTCGATGTTCTGGATACCCTCGATGTGCTTGATGCCAAAAGCACCGGCACCGGCCAAGGCCACCTTGATCGTCTTTTTCATGCTGGGTTCTCCAGGATCAAATGGCCGACCGCGGTGTTGCTGGCGGGCACATGGTAGAAGCGATGCTTGACGATCGGTGGCTTGCCGCCAGCCACGTCATCCATCGCGCCGCGGGCGATCAACCACATCACCAACTCGATGCCCTCGCTGCCGGCCTCGCGAACATAGTCAATGTGCGGCACAGCGGCTTGGGCCACCGGATCCGCGATCAGCCGATCCAAAAACGCGTTGTCGAATTCGCGGTTGATCAAGCCAGCACGTGCACCTTGAAGCTGATGGCTCATGCCACCGGTGCCCCAGATCTGCACCTTCAGGTCCTGATCGAAGCACTCGACCGCCTTGCGGATGGCCTGGCCCAACTTGAAGCAGCGCGCGCCACTGGGCACCGGATATTGCACGACGTTGACAGCAAAAGGGATCACCGGGCAAGGCCAGGCGGGAGGGTCACCGCCCGGTTGCCCGCACATCAGACTCAAGGGCACGGTCAGGCCATGGTCGACATCCATCTTGTTGACGATGGTCAGGTCGAAATCGTCCTGGATCACCGACTGCGCGATATGCGCCGCCAGTTCGGGATGGCCCACCACCTGGGGCACCGGTCTCGGTCCCCAGCCTTCATCGGCCGGCGCATAGCTGGCAGCGGTGCCGATCGCAAAGGTCGGGATCATGTCCAGACTGAAAGCGGTTGCATGGTCGTTGAAGACCAGGAAGATCACGTCCGGCCGGTTGTCGACCATCCATTGTTTGGAGACCTCGTAGCCCTTGAACAACGGCTGCCAGTAAGCCTCGTTGCTTTTCCCCAAGTCGAGCGCCGCGCCGATTGCGGGGACATGCGAGGTGAAGACGCTGGCGGTGATCTTGGCCATCAGTTGCTTTGCACCTTCTTGATTTCCGCGACAGATCGATTGCCTTTGACCGAGCGACCACCGGCCAACATCATCGCGGCGTATGCCTCCTGCGTCATGCCGGTCATGCTCGCGGCCATGTACTGGAAGCTCTTGCCATCGGTCGCGCCAATCTTGGCCAGGAAATAGATATTGCCGCCGGCGGCGATGCAGCGATTCAGGTCACGCGTCAACACGCCCTGCTTCTGCTCCTCGGTCATCGGCCATTCGTCAAGGTAAGCACGCTCGTCGGCTTTGAAGCGCTCGCGGTTGGCGGCCTTCATCAGCGACATGCAGAACTGGTTCAAGTGGTAGCCCTTGCGCGATTGCTCCGCATCGAAGATCGTCGTGCCGGGCACGTCCAGATAGGGTTTGTCGAGCGCCATGGTCATGCCTCCTCGGGCCAGTACAGCCGCATCGGGTTGTCGACCAGCAGCTTGCGCTGCAACTCGGCAGTGGTGGCGATGTGCGGGATGAAGTCGACCAGCAGACCGTCGTCCGGCATGTGGTCTCTGAGGTTGGGGTGCGGCCAGTCGGTGCCCCAGAGCACACGGTCTGGAAACTGTTCGACGATACGGCGCGCGAACGGCACCACATCCCGGTACGCCCCATGGACCAAACCCATTTCACTGTTCAAGGCTTTGGGTCCGGTGAGCGACAGGCGCTCGGGGCAGCTGACTTTGCTCCAGACGTTTGAATGCTCACGCATGAATCGCTCGAACAGCGCGAACTGTGGTCCATCGACGGGCAAACTGACATCGGGACGGCCCATGTGGTCGACCACGACGGTCGTCGGCAATTGGGTGAAGAAGTCCCACAGCTCGGGCAGGTCGACGGCCTCGAAGTAAATCACCACATGCCAGCCAAGCTTCTGGATGCGAGCGGCGATTTCCATCAGCTCGTCCTTGGGCGTGAAATCGACCAGTCGCTTGACGAAATTGAAGCGAACGCCTCGAACGCCGGCTTGGTGCAACGCCTGCAACTCGGCATCGCTGATGCTGCGCTTGACCGTCGCCACGCCGCGCGCCTTGCCGCCACTGTGCACCAACGCATCGACCATCGCCCGGTTGTCCGCACCGTGGCAGGTGGCCTGCACCACGACGTTGCGGGCGAACCCGAGGTGGTCGCGCAAGGCGTAGAGCTGGGTCTTGGACGCATCGCAAGGCGTGTATTTGCGCTCAGGCGCGTAGGGGAATTCGGCGCCTGGACCAAACACATGGCAGTGCGCGTCGACACTGCCGACAGGCACCTGGAAACGCGGCCGGGTCGGACCTTGGTACCAGTCCAGCCAGCCAGGGGTTTTTTCGAAACTCATGCGGCTCAATCCTTGTGCTTGGCCTGGGCCAGCAGACGGTCGGCTTCCACGCGCCAGTCTGCGTTGCGGGCGAATCCCGGTTGACCCTTGGCACCGAAAACCCCGGCATCGGCCAGATCGGCGATGAAGCCCTGGCGTTCTGCGGTGCCTTCGGCGCTCCAGGGTGTCAGCCCGGCATCGCGAACCGTCACGGCGACTTCGCGCACCTCTTCGCTGCGCCGCCGGCCGTGCTCGATGACTCGCTGAAAAAAGTAGGCGCCCTGTTTTTCCCAATCGATCGCTGGAAAGGTCTCGATCAACGAGGCGATCAATGCGTCCTCGACGCCATAGTGCCGGGCTGTCGTGAAGCTCTCGATCACCATCGCCTCCAGACCTTTGATCATCACGCTACGACACATCTTGGTCGCTGATGCGACGCCGAGCCGTTCACTGGCGACCTTGGGCGTGAATCCCAGCGTGGCGAGATGTGGCATCAACTCGGCCGCGGCCGCGCCGCCCAGCAACAGCGGCACCTTGAGGCGGTACGGCGGGATCGAGGTCATCACCGCGCCTTCGACATAGCGACCTCCGGCCCCATCGACCCATGCCGAGGCGTGTTGCTTGGCGCCGGGCGATGCCGAGTTGAAGTCCAGGAACCAGGTCCCCCGCCGGATCGCTGGCGCCACCGCAGCAGCCACAGGTACGGCCTGGCTGGCGGTCACGGCCGAGATGATCAAGTCGGCTCGAGCCGCCAATGCCTCATGCGAGGCTAGCAGCGTCACACCGTGCAGCGCCGCATGCGCTTGTAGCGGGCCCGCGTGCGAGCCGTCCAGTTTCAGGTCATGCGCTAGCACGGTCACTTTTTGCGCCCGCAGGTCTTCGGCCAGGATACGGCCGACCTCGCCATAGCCGACCAGGCCAATGCGCCAATGCCGGGGATCAGGGTTCATGGCATCAATCGATGTAGCGCAAACCGGCTTTCGCCAGTGCCTCGCGCATCTTGTACATGTCCAGACCCAGCACGCCGGCCGCAAGCTTGGCGCGCTTGTCGGTCTCGTTGGCCTCGCGCGCCTCGGCCGCATCAGCAACCTGCTGCGCGATAGCCGCCGGCACCACGACCACGCCGTCAGCATCAGCGATCACCACGTCGCCTGGATTGACCACCTCTCCAGCGCAAACCACGGCGATATTGACCGACCCCAGCGTCCCCTTGACCGTTCCCTTGGCATTGACCGCTCGACTGAAAACGGGGAACCCCATTTCGGTCAGGTCTTTGACGTCGCGGACACCGCCGTCGATGATCAGGCCGAGCGCGCCGCGGGCGCGGAATGAGGTCGCCAGCAGGTCGCCGAAGAAGCCGTCCTCGTTGTCGCTGGTGCAGGCCGCGACGACCACATCGCCGGTCTGCAACTGCTCGGCCGCCACATGCATCATCCAGTTGTCGCCGGGCTGCAGCAGCACCGTCACCGCGGTCCCGCAGACATGGGCGTCGGCGTAGATGCCTTTGATGTAAGGCTTCATCAGGCCGACTCGGCCCATCGCCTCGTGGATTGTCGCGACACCGAAGCGCGAGAGTTTGTCGACCGCAGCGCGGTCGGCACGCACGATGTTTCGCTTGACGATGCCGAGTTGGTTCATGGGAAGGTTCATCTCAAAGTCCTTTGGCTTTGAGCGCGGCGTCCAGCCGCGGGTACACGCGGCGCGCATTGCCCTCGTAGATCGCATGGCGGTCGTCGCCGACGACGATCGTCGAGGCCTCGATGTAGCGCTTGGTGTCATCGAAGTAATGCCCTGTCTCGGGGTCGATGCCGCGCACCGCGCCGATCATCTCGCTGGCGAACAAGATGTTCTTCACCGGGATCACTTGGGTCAGCAGGTCAATGCCAGGCTGGTGGTAGACGCAGGTGTCGAAGAAGATGTTGTTGAGCAGGTGCTCGGTCAGCAGCGGTTTTTTCAGCTCTTGCGCCAAGCCACGAAAGCGTCCCCAGTGGTAGGGTACCGCGCCGCCGCCATGCGGGATGATGAAACGC
Source organism: Burkholderiales bacterium (assembly GCA_947448955.1). Taxonomy (GTDB): domain Bacteria; phylum Pseudomonadota; class Gammaproteobacteria; order Burkholderiales; family Burkholderiaceae_C; genus Pseudaquabacterium. The sequence continues at coordinate 508 of CANFPU010000122.1, read as the reverse complement.
AGCGTCGGAAAATCCTGGAACAAATCGCTGGTCAAGCACTGCATGAACGCCGTCGTGTCAGCGTTCAGGTAATGCGCGCCCGTGGTGTGGAAGCAGGCGTTGCAGCTGGTGCTGACATGGACCATTGCCGGGATGTCGTACTCGACCATTTTCTCGTAGAGAGGGTACCAAGCGCGATCGCTCAGCGGTGGCGAAGTCCAGTGGCCACCCGATGGATCGGGGTTGAGGTTGATGCCCACATTGCCGAATTGCTCGACGCACTTGACGAGTTCAGGAATCGAGGTCGCCGGGTCCACGCCTGGCGATTGAGGCAGCATCGCCGCGGGAATGAAGTTGTCGGGGAAGAGTTGGGCCACCCGATAACACAGTTCATTGCAAATCGCCGCCCAGGTGCTCGAGATCTGAAAGTCGCCGATATGGTGGGCCATGAAACTGGCGCGTGGGCTGAAGATCGTCAGGTCGCTGCCCCGCTCTTTCATCAGCCGCAACTGATTTGACGCGATGGATT
>CANFPU010000121.1 GCA_947448955.1 Burkholderiales bacterium | reverse complement strand
TCAACCGGGGCGCCTCCGGCGGCCTGGCAGGGGCCCGAATGCAAGAGAGAGAAATCAGACCGCAACCCAATTCACTTATTCTGGGCCACCGCGTGTTCAAACGCGTTGAGCCGTACCTGTGTTGCGACGACCAGTTGAACCTGGGCTGGTACGAATCCTCGGTGTTGATCAGCACGGCAGTACTGGCAATGCCGGCCGCGCCCAGCAGCGCTTCCAGCAGCACGACATGGTCTTTGCAATCGCCATAGCGCAACTCGAGCACGCTCTGCGCTTCATGCGGCACATAGCCGCCCGTCCCAACCGACACCGACACATAGCGGATGTTGCGGGCCACCCAGTGGTACAGGCGCCGCACCTTGTCGCGTTCATCGGTTGCGCCAGCCACCAACTGTGCCGACAGCGCCGCAATCGCCGGGCTCACGCCAGCCTTGGGCTTGGCGCGCGCCTCATAGGCCTTGGCCAGTTCCGCATAGCTGGCAAAACTGCTGATCAACAAATGCGGCGCGAAGTCGGCCAGATCGAGTTGCCCGATCTCCGGTGGATACGCCTGCAATTCACGGTAGGTGTAGCGATGCCGAACACTGCCGGGCGGATCGGTTGGCAGCGAAGGCACCGGCCCGCCCAGCATCCGGTCGGCGTGCATCTGCAGCGCCAGGCTCGGGTCGTAGGTCAGGTCGATGCTGAAGTCTTCGTGCCTGTAATGCGGGGTGATGACTTCAGACTGGAAGAAATGGCCCGGGAAATACGCCGTGTGCTGGGTTGACTTGAAGCGGTAGCCCAGCAGGCTGCCCACGGCCACCTTCGCAAAAATGATGACCTTGACCTTCTCGTCGCTGAAGGCGATATCGCCGTCGGCAACCACGTCCTGGGTGCGGATCTTGTCGGTGGCCACTTCGACGCGGCTGCCGTCGGGCTGCAGCGTGTAGGCCTCCAGCACCTCGACCTCCTCCAGCGCGCTGTTGAAGCTGATCCGCTGCTCGCCGGCGCTGCGGATGCCTTGCTCGGTCTCCACGCGCAGCACCCGTTCGATCACCTGCGTGTTGCTGCCGTCGCGGTTGACCTGGATGCTGAGCGATTCGCGCACCCAACTCAGCGACGGCTGGTACTGCGCCTGGGCTTGCGCCTGCGCCTGCGCCTGCGCCTGCGCCTGCGCCTGGGCTTGGGCTTGGGCCTGGGCTTGGGCTTGGGCAGACACCGCCACCAGACTCAACAAGCTCAAACATCCCAAAAAGCTGAAACGACCAGAGCGACCAAAACGACGAAAACAACCAAGGTGGCCAGAAAAGACTGAAGCGAGCACGCACAGGAATCGGGGCAAGGGTTGGCCCTCCAGGGTCAGGGGTCGGGTGCTGCCACGGGTTCGCGGCGGCGCAGATCGCAACGACCATGGTCGCGACGATTCAAAGGCGGCACATCGCCACGCCAAGGTGGGCAGGCTGATCATCGCTTGAGATCCTCAGCCGAGGCGAAACTCACACTCTCAGTCAACCGCACCCCAACGCCGAACGGCAGTTCACTGAGCCGCACGCCATCCGGGGTCAGCAGCCAGATCACCGGCCAGGGCGGCGGCTTGCTCGGGAAACTGCCCATGCCATCGGTCGCATACAACACCACCGTGGCTGCATCGTGCTGCTGTGCCAACCAGTCGAACACCGGCCTGAAATCGGTGCCGCCACGCCCCAGCATCGTCATCGTCGCTGGCAACTCGGTGCCGTCAAACTCAGACCACGCCTGCACCTGCTGGATCGCCGCATCGGCCTGGATCACCGTCAGCCGGCACGGAAAAGTTTCCCGGAAGGCCCGCAACTCGGCCACGATCTCACCCAGCACCCTCTGCGACATCGAGCCCGAGGTGTCGATCGCAAACACCACATGCCCGGGCGCCGCAACGCCCAGCGAGGGCATGTAAAGGCCCCGGTGCAAATGCTTCTTGCTGAACGGGTAGCTGCTCCAGTCGCTCTTGATGCGGTCTTGCAGCCAGGCCCGCAGCAGCGCGCGCCAGTCAAGCCGGCCAGCTCCTTCGGCGCCGCAGGCCTGGCGCAAGCTCGCCGCCGCTGCGCCATGCATCTTGGCCAAGGCCTCGTCACGCAACTCACGCCGCAGCGCATCCAGTTGCTCAGGATCGGGCGAATCGCCGCTGCGCAGCGGTCGCACCCGAGGGTCATCGGCGTCGACCAGGTCGGCCCCGATCGTTGGCAAGCTGCCCGACTCGTCATCCTGCCTCTCCTGCAGATCCTGCGCACCCGGCGTGCGACGCCGTCCAGGCCAGTCAAGCCCACTCGGTGGACTGCGCGCTGAACTGCGTGGGTCCAGCTTCGGGTAGATCTGCTCAGCCGGCATGCCAACGAAAGCGTTATCGATCAAGCCGCCCGCAGGCAGCGCGAACCCTTGGTCCCTCAGCAGCAGATTGATCGCATGGTCGCAAGCGAGATTCCAGCCCAGTGCATCGCGCTCACCGCGGCGACCGGCGTGATCCATCAACACATGCATCACCTCGTGGGCGAGCAGTCCGCGCAACTGCGCGTCACTCAGTCCGCTGACCCAAGCGGGATTGTAGAAAATGTGATAACCGTCAGTCGCAGCGGTATCGCACCAGCTCAGCCCCAAAACATCGAGCACGGGTAATCGCATCACGGCTGAGGCCAAAAAGGGCTGCGCCAGCGTCAAGCGGATGCGCGCGCGCAGCACGCGCTGGCGCACGGCGTCGCGGCTTGCCGCCGACATCGGTGCGGGTGGTACGGGGGATATCACGGTGGATTTCACGGTGGGTCTCCCCGCTGACATTTTTGCCGACGGCAGCAAAGCCCTGCGCCTGTGCATCGAGCCCTCAGCGCGTGATGAGGTGGCCATGGGTCTTCAAGAAATCCTTGTAGCCCGCCTCGCGCAGGAATCCCGGCCTGGCCTTGAGCATGTCACGCGCCAGCACCACGCCAAACTCTGGTGGCAACCGGCCCAGCAATTCAGCGCTGGCCTGTGACACGGCCATCTCACCGGCGTTGTGCGCCAGCCAAGAAGTCAGCAAATAGATGCCGTCCAACCCGGTCGGGATCTCGGCATTCTTGGGGTCGTCGACGATCGCGCGCATCTGGCGTTCGTTGATGGCTTTTTTGACGAAGGCCGCAAACTCGATCGCCGCGCCCGCGCCGACGATACCGGGCAGCACATCTGCACAGGCCTTGTGCCCGCCAAAACTGCCCAGCAAGTCAGACAGCATCTGCCAGGATCTCGGCGTCGGGTAGGCGGCCGAATCACCCGGCTCCTGCCACAGCAGTTGCGGTCGCACGCCGATGAACGACACCACCAGCGGCTGCAAGCGCCGCGTCAGCGCCCAGTCACGCCAGTCCTCGACATCGACCTCCAGGTCCAGGTGCACAAAGCGGTTGGCCAGCGCGCTCGACATCCTGAAAGTCACCGCCCGGTCCTGCTGCCGATTGCCAGCGGCCACGATCCACCAACCCTCGGGCAGCACGTACTCGCCGACCCGGCGGTCCAGCACCAGTTGGTACAAGCTGGCCTGCACCAACGGCGGGGCGGCGTTGATCTCGTCGAGAAACAGCACACCGGGCGGCTCGCCCTCGCGTGGCAGAAAAGCCGGTGGACACCAGACCGCACGACCGCCCTCGATCGCCGGAATGCCGCGCAGGTCGGTCGGGTCGAGCAGCGAGGCCCGCAGGTCGATCACCGGCAGGCCGCGCTCGGCCGCGATCGCATGCACGATCGAGCTCTTGCCGATGCCGGGTGGGCCCCAGATGAAAGCCGGCCAACGCTGGCCCAGCATGGACTCGAGAACATCCTTCAGGCGGGAGGGTTTCATAGGATTGCAGGCTGGGTCAGTTCAAGGGTTTGTGGCAAGGCGGCGGCGCAAGCCGCCAGCCAATCGGCAGGGTCGGCCGCAGCGGCCCACGCAAAGCGCTGTATCAAGCACTGCGCCAGTGCAGCGTCGATCGGCATCGAGGCCCTGGCAGCGCCACCCAGGCCTTCAGACAACGCGTTCAGCGGGCACACCCAGGCGGGGCTGCGTGCGCCGGCTTCGGTCAGGTCGGGCAGCGGCGCCAGGCAGCGCAGTGAGCCCTCGGCCAGCAACCAACTGCCTTGGATCGACGCCGCCTGCATCTCCATCAGGTGCTCGACACGCATGCCCGTCAGCGCCAGGCCGCTCGGGCCGGGTGCCAGCGATGCCGGTCCCAAGCTGCGAGCCGGCAGGCCAGGACGCAGCAGGCTCAGCCGCAGCGGCCCGGCTGGCGCGCGCAGCCAAGCGCAGCCCACGATGCGCAGTGCCACCGAGTCGTCCTCGGGCACCTCGATGAACAAAGGCTTGCGCTCGGCACCGCGCAGCAATTTCAACAAACGCCGCAAGGCTGGCGCGGCCAGCAGTTCAGACGCCCGCCAACCCTTGCCCACCCGGTCGACATAGTCCACGCGGCGAAAGTTGATCTGGAAGTAACCGGCCTCAACCTCGGCACCCTCGGTGAAAAAACTGAAACTCTCGCCGCTGTCGGCCATCGCGCAGGCGTAAGCCTGGTCGAACGCGCTGCGGTTGAACGGCATCACCGAGCCGGGCATGCCCGAGTCCATCATGTTGCGCAGCATCCGCCCGGTCGGGCTCGCCAGTCGCCGCTCAACCAAGGCCGCGCGCAACGACGCCCCCAACCCGGCCGCATCGCCGCCTGACTCACAGGCCAGCAGCATCGCCGCGTACACCACCATCACCGGCAGTTCGATCGCTGCAGCCGCCTCAGGCTTCTTGTGGGCAGGCTTCTTGTGGGCAGGCTTCGTGTGACCTGGCTTGGTGCCGTCAGGCTTTTGTCTCATCGCCGTCCTCGGTCAATGGGTTCTGCTCGATAGATTGGCCATCCTTCAAACCAGCCTCGGCCCCGGCATGCCTCAAACGCCGCAGTAGCGACCGGCCTTCTTGGGCGTGGACCATCTTGACGAACGCGACCCGGCCGCGCAGCGCAGCGGCCGACTGCTCCGCGCCGTCCCACTGCGACACGCCGCCCTGCTCTACCCGGTGCACCGCAGCGCGCAGTCGGCGCCGGATGTGGCGCGGCACGCTGACCTGCTGGTTGACCACCAAACCGGTCACCATCTGCCGGCGCCCGCGCCGAAAGATGTTGGTCTTCTTCGGGTCCAGTGCCAGGCCAATCTGCGCCAGCGTGCGGCGCGCCACCCCCAGCATCTGCACCGCCGAATCGCCGCCTGAAAAGCTCAAGTCATCGGCATAACGGGTGTAGCGCAGACCGCGCTGCTCGGCGGCCTGTGCCAGCATCTCATCGCTGCGCCACAGCACCCGATTGAGCAGCGTCGGGCTGGTGGGCGCACCCACCGGCAAGCCGCCCTCTGCGGTGCAGATGTCGACCAGCATCGACACCGCCACCGGCCCCAAGCGGTCCCCCAGGTCACGCCGGAGCGCGCCCAGCACCAACGGCCACTTCACGCTCGGAAAACAGTTGCTGACATCGGCATTGACCACCACTGGCTGGCCCACATGCGGCGCCGCGTTGTCGCAGATGGACCGCCCAGGCACAAAACCGAATGCACAGGCGTGGCTGCCCAGCGGTAGCAGCAGGTGATCGAGTACGGCGCGCTGAACCCGCTTCAACGCTCGGCCGGGCGCGAGGATCACGCGCTGCCCACCCGACTTCTTGGGCCGCAGCGATCGGGTGTAGGACGTGTCAAGCTTGTGACCGGGTGACGCCGAGCGCCTGGCCGCAGCAAACACCGCCATCAGCGGCGGTGCCAACTCAGCGCCGACCGCACGCACGAGTTCCAGCATCGCCGCCTCGCGCGGTGCGCTGGCCTTCAGCAACCTAATCGCGCCCTGCAAACCGTCCAGCCACAGCGGCTCGCCCAGGTGTTTGTGCAGGCCGCGAAGCCACCAGCCGTTGCGCCGAGCGCAGGTCAGCAGCGTCACCGCGCGTTGCAGCGGGTCGCCAGTGGCCAAAGACAGCCAGCGCGTGCGCCAAGGCAGCAAACCGACCTGGGGCGGCAAGTGCAGCGTCAAATCCCGAAGGTCGTCCAGGCTGGTGACCCGCTGCAGGCGCTGGCGCCAGGCCGCGCGTTGCAGCACCGGCCGGCTGCTGAAACGCAGGCGATCGAGCAAGGGCAGCGGCGACTCAGGGTGCGCCGCCAGCGCCAGCAGCAGCGGCTCAGGCCCCTCATCGACCAGCCCATCGGTGGCCTGCGGGTCCAGCACCAGCCAGCGCAGCACCGCCGGCAACAAGTGGCGCAGCAGGCGCTGGGTGTTGAGCGACAAGGCTGCGGCTTGAGCGGCTTGATCAGCCTGCTCGTGCAGCGGCCCATGCAAACCTGCCGATGACGGCAGAGGCACCGCGCCATCGCCAACAGCCCAGCACAACGACGCCAGCATCGCCTGCCCGAAGCCCTGCGGCGCCACCGGCGTGCGACCGTCGGCCAGCAGCGCCAGGCCGTACATGAACACCAGCGGGTGCGCGCCGGGTTGGTCTTGCACCGCGTCGATGACACCGTGCCATTCAGGCGTGCCGATCGCGCTGGAAACAAAGCGGCCCCAGCTGCGCGCAAAGGTTTGGGCGCAGCTGCTGATCGCCCTGTCGGCCAAGTCCCGCAGCGCGCGTGCCTGCGGTCCAGCCATGCACAACAGCCAGGGTCGTGCATCGGGCAGCGCCAGCAGCCTGTCGGCCAGCTTTTGGCGACCGAAGTTGCCAAACTTACCGGGCTCATTGGCAACGCGGACCAAGTCGGCGAGTGGCGCCGAGCGCCAGCCCACCGCATCGGCCAGCAGCAAACCACCCTTGCCGGCCGAGATCAACAACCACTCATCGGCCTCGCACCAACCTCGGCGCAACAGCACCAGGTCGTGCAAAGGCAGGTCGCTGCTTCCCAGCACCCCGATCGCCAACTGCTGCGCGACCTTGCCAGCGCTCATCGCCCACCAGACCGGCATCGCCCTGCCGCACAGCGATGACAGGCGCGCCAGCGCCACAGGCTCCATCGGCGCCCAGGCCCGTCCATCTCTGCCGTGCAGCGTGGCCAAACCAAAATCTGCGTCCAAGCGGCGCAGACCACCTTGCTCGCGCCGCAGTGCCAGCACCAGTTGCCGCAGCAGCGCGCTGTCGTGCAGCCGGGCGATGTCGACGCCAGCCTGGTCGAGCCGGCGTTCGCGAACCGCCAACATCATCGACGCCAGCCATCGGCTCAAGCGGTCGCGCTCTTCGATGCGCCCAGCCAGATGGTCTGGCAATGCCGCCAGCCGCTGCAATGCAGTCCCCAGCAGCAAAGGCCACAGCGCCGGCGTGCCAATCACCAACTGCCGAGACTTGGGCGTGAGCAATAGATATTCCACCTCACGCAGCAGCCGCCAGCGCCGGCCGGCCGACTGCGCACCGTGCACCGCCCGGGCCAGTTCCACCCGGCGCTGGTAATCGGTGACACCCGACTGGTGCCCAGCCGCGTCGATCAAGCCCTGCAGCGCGGCGCCGGTTGCCGCAAGACTCGCGAGCCGATAACGCAAGCGCAAGCTGCCCTTGAGCGCCGTCTGCGGACCCAAATCAGGCACGACCACAGCAGTGGCATCGACCGCCATCAGCGCCACAGCCATCGCATCGGTGCGCCAGCGCGCCGCTGTGATCGCCTTGAGCCGGGACGCCTCGGCCAACAACATTGGCGACACCGCACGCGACGAGCCAGCGGCGCAAGCAGCGCGATACAGCATGCCCAGCCACAGCGGCTGTGCCATCGCCACCGACCAGCACTGCTGCAACACCGCTTGCTCGGGCAACTGGCGTCCGAACAGCGACAGACAAGCCGGCCACAACGGGCCCAGCGCCGCTGAAAACTCGCTCAGCCAGCGCGCACCAAAATCATCTGCATAAGGGTCCAGCCCGGCCAGCCTGGGCGCTGCGAACAGCTCAGCACCATACCGCTCGAGCAGCGCGCACAAGTCCTCAGCGCGGCGCTGAAGCGGGTCCGGAGGGTTCATCGCGGTCATCGCGGCCAGCCCCCAGGCGGCAGCGCCTGCGGCGAATCAGCCAGCGCGGTGCGGGGCCAAACCCTCGCCAGCCGGCACAGCGAAGTTGGCCGCGGAAGCAGCGAGGCTGAAGTGGGTGCAGGTGGTGAGTTCACCCAGCCATGGTCGGCGCTCAGTGGCTCATAGGGTGCACCTGGCCGCCAACCCTCAGCCTGTGGTCAAGCAAAAACCGACACGAGCGTGGCCGCAGCCTGTAGAGATTCAGACTCCTTTAGAGCCCCCTGCAGCGCGACGCGGTTGCCGCGCTTTAGCCTGCTGGGCGTACTTGGCTTGCAGACGATCAAAAACTGGCTCGGCGGCTTGCGCGACCCCGCTGGCCTTGCCTGCTGCGATGTCCGCACGCATTGATTGCAGTTGAGCCTGCTGCCGCTCGGTGTCTTCGAGCAAGCGCAGCCCCGCCCGAACCACTTCGCTGACGTTGTTGTAACGGCCACCCTCGATCTGGTCACGGATGAAGGTTTCAAAATGAGCGCTCAAGGCAACACTGGTGGGCATCAAGTCTTCCTAACGGTTAATAACTATTATTATCAATCCACCCACACGCTCGGTCAAGATCGCAGGCAGCGCCCGAGCAAGACGATTTTTGGCAACGCTTTCAACACTCAGCAGACCTCAGCCAGCCTCAAGAGCCGACTCACGCGACTCGAGCCCCAAACAAGAGCTGCCGTCTGCAACGAAAAAGGCGTTTGAAGAGCCTAACTACGCCAGGCCGTTGGTATCATCTTCTGCCATCACTTTGATGACAGATATTGCCTGCATGACCAACCTCAGCATCCGCGGACTCGACGACAAGGCGCTTGCCACACTCAAGCGGCGCGCCGCCCAAGAAGAAGCCAGCGTCAACACGCTGGTGGTGCGGCTCATCGAACAAGGTCTGGGACTTCGGCGCGCCAAACCGTCGCTGACCCGGCACGACGACCTCGACGCGCTGGCGGGCACGTGGCGCAAACAGGACGCCAGCGAGTTTGAAGTTGCCACAGCGCCCTTCGCGAAGGTCGACGCCGAACTCTGGCAGTAGGCCATGCGTTCGATCCTGCTCGACACCAACGCCTACACCGCCTTCAAGCTGGGCGATGCGGCGGTGGTGGAGGTCGTGGCGCACGCCGAACTGCTGTGCCTGAACAGCGTCGTGCTGGGCGAGTTGCTCGGCGGCTTTGCGGCCGGCACGCGCGAGGCAAAAAACCGCGCCGAGCTGGCGCAGTTTCTGGATTCACCTCGTGTCGAGGTGCTGCCGGTCACGGCGCAGACAGCTGACAGCTACGCGCTGGTTTACTCAGGCCTGCGGCGCAAGGGCCAGCCGATCCCAACCAACGACTTGTGGATCGCCGCCAGCGCGCTGGAGCATGGCGCTGGACTGCTGACGCGCGATGCGCACTTCGCGCAAATCGACGGGCTGCGCTGCGGGCAGACGCTGGAAGACTTTCTGCCTTGAAGCAAGGTGGCCGGATGGCCACCTGAGGCGTGGATGTTTGCGATTCGATGAACGCCACTGCCCTCACCAAGTATCAGCCTCGTCGCGCTCGCCGAGGCGCCGCTGACGCTGACCCGGCAGGCGGCAAGAGCGGCGCCACAAACGCCTTGGCCACGGCGAGGTTCGTTGCCGCCAGACGCCGCATCTTCTTGGAAATCGGAGCAGGCAGCTCTTCAGTCTGCACCGCGAGCCAGAATCGTTCGGCGGCCTGCGAAGCAAGCGCCCAGACCGCTGGCTTGGCGCCAATCGTGCCCACCCTGGGTGCCACCGGCGTCAGCTCCGGGTCCACGCCCCCACCGATCGACGCATAGCGCATCGGCAATATGTCGTAAGCGGGCGCGATGCCAGCGTATTCGCCCGTTTCGTCGATGAGCAGCGAGATGTTCTCGAAGTGACGGTCGCTGTTGCCGATGAGCTCGCTGAACGCCGCCAGGGTGTCAACGTGACGTGCGTGCGCGGCCGAGAGGTGCTTGGCCTGCACGCAGCGGGCCGCAAACTCCGGCCAAGTGTCCCGCATCCCGAAAAATTCGTCGTCGACGGCACCGGCCGAGAGCATGCCCACGCGGCCGGACTTGCCGATGCGGTCGAAGCGCTGAACCTCGAGGAACACGTAGTCACCCGAGCTCAGCAACTGGGTCGTTGACGACGGCACGCCGACCTCCGCCAGTGACCGCAGTGCGAGGTGCTCAAGCGGCAGCAACTCGGCCATGCGGCTGCCAAGCTTGGCAAACTTCACGATGACGTGGCCCGAATCCTCGGCAATGCCCAGGAACTTCGGCTGCTCGCCGCCAGCGCTCGAGCCATAAGCGGCGGCCTTGAGTGTCATGACCATCGCGAGGTAGTGGGCCGCCTTCTCCGTGGTCGGCGTCGGATCGAGGCCCCTGAAGTCCATTTCCAGCTGCAGCGAGGTGTCGCCAAACACCAGGTTGCCAGGCAGGTTCAGACCGCGCGTGAAGAGATAGGCCACATGGTGCTCGTCGCCCCAATCCTTGAGGCTAGACGGGAACTGCTGTGAACGCACAGCCTCTTGAGCCAGTTGCCGCCCCAGGAATCCGGACGGGGCCGCGAAGGCCATGTACGGCGGGAGTCCCGAATACATCCGGGTGAACGAGCCGATGCGCTCGAGAGTGGCGCCACCCGAGAGAAATTCGACGTCGGCGAAGGGCTCGATGGATCCGCTGGCCAGCAAGCGGTAGATGTGCTGTCGAGGGTTGATCCCGAATGGCAGTTGGCGCAGCAGCGCGTACATCGGCGTTCTATCGCCCCTGACGCGAAAGGATGTCACAGATGCGGACAGCCAGCGCATAGTTCGTGAGATGGCTGGCTGGCTGAGTCCGGTCGCGGTCATCAGCTGGGCCGCCGTCTGTGGACCACCTCGAAGAAGCCGCTCGATCTGCTGAGCCGAGTTCGATGTTGCAGGCAGATGATGGATGTTCATCAGAGCGCCAAGAAGAATAGTTCAATGCATTGTTCGATGCATTTCAAATACAGTCAAGAAAACGAGGCCAACTGCATCTTGGTTGCAGCGCTGGAGGTGTTGGCGGCGCATGACGAGGGCAATCGTCAAAAACGATTGTCAGTACGTTGTCCGGACGATATAAAGGTGCAACTTTTCAAAAAAGGTCGACCATGACCGCTGTCAGTCATTCCAAGTCCGAGCGCATCGACGTGCGCGCCAGCGCGCCTGTGAAGCAGTTGCTGCAGGAAGCGGCGCGTGTGGCGCACAAAAATGTGAGCGAATTTTTGCTTGACGCAGGCATCATCGCCGCCAACCAAACATTGGCTGACCGCACCCGATTTGAACTGAGCGACGAGCAGTGGTTGGCCTTTCAGGCTGCACTGGACCAACCCGTCATCGCCAAGCCCAGGCTCAAGAAGCTGTTGTCTGAACCGGGGTTGCTTGGTTGAGTTCGCAGGCTTACGAGCCAGTTCGCAAACTGGCCGGTTCGGACGCCGTCGAATCCTTTGATTGTGGTCAGATCGCACTGAACCAATTCTTGCAGCGCTTCGCGCTTGTCAACCAAAAATCCAACAGTGCGCAGACCTACGTGAGTTGCCATTCGGGTTCGGTGGTCGGGTTTTACAGTTTGGCTGTTGGCAGCGTTGAGCCCTCAAAGGCAGCCCCGCGTGTGACCAAAGGCATGCCACAACACCCAGGTCCGGTGATGATTTTGGCCAGGCTTGCCGTGGATCTTCAGCACCAAGGCGCAGGGCTCGGCAAAGCACTGCTCAAGGATGCGCTACTGCGCACCGCACAGGCGGCCGACATTGCCGGCATTCGCGCACTGCTGGTGCATGCCAAGGACGAGTCGGCACGGCAGTGGTACCTGAATTGGGAGTTTGAGCCCAGCCCATCTGACCCGTTTCACCTGTTCCGCTTGATGAAAGACATCAAGGCCATGACCGGAACGAGTCAGGCGTGAAGCGACTTGCGTCGTTGGAAATAGTCTGATTTAAAACTGCGTGAAACCCTTCGCGCGGTATTTATCGAAGCGGTAGCCTGTTGCCAATCATTCAAATCTCGCCCACGCGCGCGGTGAGTACCTTGTAGGCGTTTCGTTTGGGTCTTCAACCCGTCGGGTTTATCGTGCCTGGAAAAAAGAGGGCCTCTCGCCCAAGTCACTTCGGCATCGGGGAAACGGATGCTTGGCGCAGAGAGCGTGCTCTCTGCACTTCCGAAAGCGCGCACCCCGCGTGATGAGGTCGTGCAGAGAGCACGCTCTCTGCGAGAAGCGTGCGAAGCCGGAGCCAACAC
>CANFPU010000120.1 GCA_947448955.1 Burkholderiales bacterium | reverse complement strand
GGTGCGCCTCGGTTCGCTGCAGTGCCAGCAGGTGGCGCTTTCTGGCAATGAAGACGCCTTCGGTGGCCGCTTGCCAGCCGGCGCGCGCCAGCAGCGCCTGGCGCAGGGCGTCCAGGCCCGCGCCGGTGCGGGCCGACAGCGTGATGCCACCGTCACCGTGGGTGGCGGCGGCATCGGCCTTGTTGTGGACGTGGACGATGTGGTGGCCAGCCGCGCCGCGGTCTGCCAGCCGCTGGGCGATGGCGTCCTCCGCCGCTTCGTAGTCGGCTTGGCCGCGCCGCGTCAGGTCGTGCAGAAAGATCACTGCGTCGGCCTGTGCGATCGCTTCCCAGCTGCGGGCGATGCCGATGCGCTCGACCTCGTCCGCGGCCTCACCTTCGGCGCGCAGGCCGGCGGTGTCGATCACGTGCAGCGGCACGCCCTCGATCTGTATCGTCTGGCTGACCTTGTCGCGGGTGGTGCCTGGGATCGCGGTGACGATCGCCAGCTCGGCGCCGGCCAGCGCATTGAGCAGCGAGCTCTTGCCGACGTTGGGCTGCCCTGCCAGCACCACCTGCAGCCCCTCGCGCAGCAGCGCGCCTTGGCGCGCTTTTGCCATCACGCTCGCCAGCGTGGCGGTGATCGCGGCGAGCTGGCCATGGGCGTCGGCCTGCTGCAGGAAGTCGATCTCTTCTTCGGGAAAATCGAGCGTCGCTTCGACCAGCGTGCGCAGCCGGACGATGCGCTGTTGCAAGGCGTCGATCTGCTGCGAGAACTCACCCGACAGCGAACGCCCGGCCGAGCGCGCTGCAGCCTCGGTGCTGGCCTCGATCAGGTCGGCCACGGCTTCAGCCTGGGCCAGGTCGAGCTTGTCGTTGAGGAAGGCGCGTTGCGTGAACTCGCCCGGCTCGGCCAGCCTTAGGCGGGCCAGCCGTGGCCTGTCGGCACCAGTCTCGAACTCGGCCGCGGCCTCCAGGCAGCGCGCCAGCAGCAGCTGCAGCACCACCGGACCGCCGTGGGCTTGCAGCTCAAAAACGTCCTCGCCGGTGTAGGAGTGCGGCGCCGGAAACCACAGTGCCAACCCCTGGTCGATGGCCTGGCCGTCAGCCGCCTTGAACGGTCCGTAGGCGGCCTGGCGCGGCGCCGGCAGGCGGCCGCACAGCGCGACCAGCAGCGGCGCGATGGCGCGTCCCGAGATCCGAACGATGCCCACCGCGCCGCGCCCGGGGGCGGTGGCGATGGCGGCGATCGGGTCTTGGGGGTGGGGCACAGACACCCGTCGCATTGTCAGCGAACCAAGTCCGAGCCTGGCCTTCAGCGCGTCGCAGATGGTGCGGGGTGGAGCGCTGGGAGGCCCGCGTGAGCCCCTTCAGAACACTCCAGAGCCGGTGCTGGTAGGCGCCGGGATTCCCCGCATTGATCGGTGGCCTGGGCAATGCTTGACTTAGGTCATGCCTGCTCAGGGACGCCGATCATCGGGGTTTGCGCGGGGCTTGCAAACCCCGGTTCAAGTGGCGGCCGCCGATGCCGTGCCAGCCGTCACGCAGGCTGGTCGGGCACGGCCGATGTCCAGCCTATTTGACGCCGAGCTTCTTGTTGATGAACCACTGCTGGGCAATGCCCAGGATGTTGTTGGTCAGCCAGTACAGCACCAGGCCAGCGGGAAAGTAGAAGAACATCACCGAGAACACCAGCGGCATGATCCACATCATCTTGGCCTGGACCGGATCGGGCGGCGTCGGGTTCAGCCAGGTCTGGAACATCGTCGACGCCGTCATCAGCAGCGGCAGGATGAAGAACGGGTCCTTGGTCGACAGGTCATGGATCCAGCCAATCCAGGGCGCATTGCGCATCTCGACGGTTGACAGCAGCACCCAGTACAGCGCGATGAAGAATGGCATCTGCACGAAGATCGGCAGGCATCCGCCCAGCGGGTTGACCTTTTCCTCGCGGTAGATGCGCATCATTTCCTGCTGCATCTGCTGCGGCTTGTCTTTGTAGCGCTCCCGCATGTCCATCACCTTGGGGTTGATGGCTTTCATCTTGGCCATCGACTTGTAGGCGTGGGCATTGAGTGCGTAGAAAGCGATCTTGAGCAGCACCACCAGCGCGACGATTGCCCAACCCCAGTTGCCGATCAGCTTGTGCAGTTGGTCGAGCAGCCAGTACAGCGGCTTGGACAGGATCGTCAGCCAACCGTAGTCCTTGACCAGTTCCAGTCCGGGCGCCAGCGCCTCGAGCTTCTTCTCTTCTTGCGGGCCAGCAAACAGCGTGGCTTGATGGGTCTTGCTCGCGCCTGCGGCGACATCGCCCAGCGGCAGCACCATCGCGATCGAGTACAGGTTGTCGCTGACCTTGGCGGTGCGGAACTCGCGAATCACCTTCTCTGGGGCGAGCCAGGCGCTGGCGAAGTAATGCTGCACCATCGCCACCCAGCCGGCGTCGCCGGTCTTGTCGTGCTCGGCCGACTTCTTCTCGATCTCCTTGAACTCGATCTTCTTGAACTTGTTCAGCTCGGTGTACATCGCCGGGCCGGTGAAGGTGGAGTAGAAGCTCGACTCGCCCTCCGGCGGGTTGCCGTCGCGTGTGAGCTGCAGGTAGAGCTGTGGCGAGACCGTCGCGGCCGAGCCGTTGCGGAATTCGTGCTTGACCGCGATGGTGTATGCGCCCCGTGTGAAGGTGTAGGTCTTGACCAGCTTGGCCCCGTCGACTTCGGGCGACTCGAAGCTGACGCTGAGTTCTTTGGCGCCGTCCTTGAGCGTGCGCTCACCCGGCAGCGCCTGCATCAGCGTCAGGTGGTTGGGCAGGCTGATGCCGGCTTGGGTGGTGATCAGCCCGGTCTGTGCCAGGTAGACGCGCTTGGCACTCTGGTCGAACAGCACCACATGCTGCTTTTCGTCGGCTGCGTCGGCGTACTTGAGCAACTCCAAGCGCAACAGGTCGCCACCCCGGCTGTCGAGCGTGGCCTTGAACACGTCGGTGGTGACCGTGAACTTCTCACCCCCGGCTGCGGCCGAAGCCGCTGCCAGAGGTGGCTGCGCCGCGGCGGCGATGCCTGGCAGCGTGGCGGCCGCCGGCACGGCGCTGGTCGGCGGGGTGCCGGGTGTGGTGGCAGGGGTGATGGCAGGTTTGGCGGCCGAGGCCGCCACGGCCGGCGGCTTGGGAGTGAACATCGACGTGCCGCCGTGGTCCTTGTTCCAGGCATCCCACAGCAGGACAAGCGAGACGGAGAACAGCACCCAGAGGATGGTGCGGCGCATGTCGTTCATGGGCGGGTCTTCGAAGAAAGCAAACGGGTGAACAAAGGCGGTGGTGCGTCGGGCACGGGGTCGCAACCGCCGTCACACCAGGGATGACAGCGCAGGATGCGCCGCGTGGTCAGGTAGCTGCCGCTGGCCGCACCGTGCTGTTGCAGCGCCAGCAAGGCATAAGCCGAGCAAGTCGGCTCGAACCGGCAGGCGTTGCCCAACCACGGCTTCAGGAAAAATCGGTAGGCCCGTACCGCGGCCATCAGGGCGCTGGTGGGCAGACTGGGGGTCATCGGGTCGGGCATGGGGCGGCGGCGCTTGCTCAGCGTCGGGCGGCTGCGCGCTGGAGCAATTGCGCGAGCTCGTCGTGTGCCGCGCTTCGTAGCGGGTCGGAGGCGGGGCTGGTGAATTGTTTGCGGTCGAACGGCGCTTTGAGCCGCAGCACCCACAGGCCCG
Source organism: Burkholderiales bacterium (assembly GCA_947448955.1). Classification (GTDB taxonomy): domain Bacteria; phylum Pseudomonadota; class Gammaproteobacteria; order Burkholderiales; family Burkholderiaceae_C; genus Pseudaquabacterium. The sequence continues at coordinate 8,580 of CANFPU010000120.1, read as the reverse complement.
GCGCCAAGCTGCTGGCGTGGGTCTGCATCACGATGCGCATTTGCCGCTTGAGCAGGTTGCGCGTGACCGAGCGTTTGGCGTGCCGTTTGGGGACAACCAAGCCCAGCCATTGCCCATGGGGTGCCATTTTTCGCAAGTCATCCACAAGCGGTGGGCAACTCGGTGCATCGCCTGTGGATAACTCATTGGCAAGTGCTTTCTTGACCGGCTTGCGCGGCACGCTGGGGCAGGTCGCGACATGGTGTGCCGAGAAGTGCGCACTCCGCGACCGCGGCGCGGTAGCCAGTACCGTCTGAAAATCCGCCGAGCGCAAGAGGTGCCCGACCATGGCATCCGCAGCGAGTGACCCCGCGGCGATTGAATCTGGCGCCTTGAGCAAGCGCAACCGCAGTCAGACCGCGGTGAGCCGGTCGGGATTCAGACCTGCGACAAGCGCTTGCGGCCCTTGGCGCGGCGCGCGGCGATCACGGCGCGGCCGCCACGGGTCTTCATGCGCACGAGAAAACCGTGCGTGCGGGCGCGGCGGGTCTTGGAAGGCTGATAGGTGCGCTTCATGGTCTTTTCCTTGGGCTGTTCCCCTTGCGCGCCAGCGGTTGCTGGCAATCACGACGGCCCTCGCTTGTTGAAGCTTGTTGAAATCAGCGTCCGCCCAGCTACTTTGCCGGGCTCGCCAAGTTTGGCCTGCGCGTCGGGGAAACCCATTATTAGAGCAAAAAGCCACGCGGCGGTCAAACCGGCCTGCCGTGGCCAGCGCCATGCGGGGTCATTGACGCGAAAAGCGAAACTGTGGATAACCTTCGTCAGGTCGGGTCGAGAGGCCTACAATGCGGCCGCTCCGAAATCAACTTGTCCACAATGAGCCCAGACCTCTGGCAGCGCGGTTGCGATCAACTCGCCACCGAACTGCCTGAACAGCAATTCAACACCTGGATCCGCCCCTTGCCCGCCGCCGACATCGTCGAAGACGGTCAATCGGGCGCGGTGGCGCAGGTGCGGGTGCCTAACCGCTTCAAGCTGGACTGGATTCGCTCTCAATATGCCCAGCGGATCGAGAAGATTCTGAGCGAACTCGCTGGCAAGCCGGTGCGACTCGAGTTGGCGCTGGCCAGCCGTGACCCCAGCCCGGCCGCGCCGTCGCCCGCGACCAACGCCCCAGTGCGGGCCGCTGCGCTGCTCAACGCCCAGGGCCACGCCACCAGCGTGCGGCCCGTCTCGGCCGGTCCCGAGCTTGGCGCGGGTGGCCATCGGATGCCGGCCGGCCCGGGTTACCACTTGCCACCGGCTGCCAACAGCCACAAGCTCAACACGGCGCTGACCTTCGACAACCTGGTGGCGGGCCGCGCCAACCAGATGGCGCGAACCGCTGCGCTGCACGTGGCGGGCGCACCGGGCGTGATGTACAACCCGTTGTTCATCTACGGCGGTGTCGGCCTGGGCAAGACCCACCTGATCCACGCGGTGGGCAATGCCTTGCTGCGCGACAAGCCCGACGCGCGGGTGCTCTACCTGCATGCCGAGCAGTTCATCAGCGACGTGGTCAAGAACTACCAGCGCAAGACGTTCGACGAGCTCAAGGCCAAGTACCACAACCTCGACCTGCTGCTGATCGACGACGTGCAGTTCTTCGCCGGCAAGGACCGCACCCAGGAGGAGTTCTTCAACGCCTTCGAAGCGCTGCTGGCCAAGCGGGCCCACATCATCATGACCAGCGACACCTACCCCAAGGGGCTGGTCGACATCGACGAGCGGCTGACCAGCCGGTTTGATGCCGGTTTGACCGTGGCGATTGAGCCGCCCGAGCTGGAAATGCGGGTGGCGATCCTGATCCGCAAGGCGCTGGCCGAAGGCACCGAGATGCCTGAGGACGTGGCCTTCTTCGTCGCCAAGAACGTCCGTGCCAACGTGCGCGAGCTAGAAGGCGCGCTACGCAAAGTGCTGGCCTACAGCCGGTTCAGCCACAAGGACATCAACATTGGGCTGGCGCGGGAGGCGCTGAAAGACCTGCTGAGCATCCAGAACCGGCAGATCGGCGTCGAGAACATCCAGAAGACGGTGGCCGACTTCTACAAGATCAAGATCGCTGACATGTACAGCAAGAAGCGCCCGGCCAGCATCGCCAAGCCGCGTCAGATTGCGATGTACCTGGCCAAGGAGATGACGCAGAAAAGCTTGCCCGAGATTGGCGAGCTGTTCGGCGGGCGCGACCACACCACCGTGCTGCACGCGGTGCGCAAGATCGGTGGCGACCGCACCAAGGACAGCGAACTGAACCAACAGCTGCACGTGCTGGAACAAACCCTCAAGGGTTGAGTCCCACCTTTGCGGCACGGCCAGACCTGCCGCCGCGAAGACAAGCGAAAATAAGGCGTTTTGCCTGAAAACCTCAGGCAATCGCCAAGATCCCGCCACCTGCCACAACTACCCGTCCAAGAGGAAGAGATGATCGTCCTGAAAGCGCCGCAGCAAAAATTGCTCGAAACCCTGCAAAGCGTGGCCGGCATCGTGGAGCGGCGACACACCTTGCCGATCCTGGCCAATGTGCTGCTGCGCAAGACCGGTGGTGACGTCGAATTCACGACCAGTGATCTGGAGATCCAGGTTCGCACCCAGGCCACGCTGGACGGCGACGCTGGCGATTTCGCCACCACCGTGGGCGCGCGCAAGCTGATCGATATCCTCAGAAGCTTGCCGGCCGATCAGGTGGTCACGCTTTCGGCCTCGTCCAACAAGCTCACGCTGGCGGGCGGGAAAAGCCGATTCACACTGCAGACGCTGCCGGCCGAAGACTTCCCGCTGGTCAATGAATCGGCCGATTTCGGCCCGGCGTTCTCGGTGCCGCAGAAGACGCTCAAGACCCTGATCAACCAGGTGCACTTCGCGATGGCGGTGCACGACATCCGCTACTACCTCAACGGCATCCTGTTCGTCGCCGAAGGCAAGCAGCTCACGCTGGTCGCCACCGACGGTCACCGCCTGGGGCTGGCGCAGGCCCAGCTTGAGACCGACATCCCCAAGCAGGAGGTGATCCTGCCGCGCAAGACGGTGCTTGAACTGCAACGCCTGCTCAAGGACGAAGACACCGCGATCGAGATGCGCTTTGCCGGCAACCAGGCCCGCTTCAACTTCTCGGGGCTGGAGTTCGTCACCAAGCTGGTCGAGGGCAAGTTCCCAGACTACAACCGGGTGATCCCGAAGAACCACCAGAACGCCGTGGTCCTGGGCCGCACCACCTTGCTGGCCAGCCTACAGCGCGCAGCGATCCTGACGAGCGAGAAGTTCAAGGGTGTCCGCGTCAACATCGAACCTGGTCTGCTGCGCATTGCCAGCAGCAACGCCGAGCAGGAAGAAGCCAAGGAAGAGATCGAGATCGACTACGAAGGCGATTCGATCGAGGTCGGTTTCAACGTCACCTACCTGATGGACGCGCTGTCCAACATCGTCCAGGACATGGTCAAGATCGAGCTGCAGGACGGCAACGCCAGTGCGCTGATCACGGTGCCCGACCAGACCGGATTCAAGTACGTGGTGATGCCGATGAGGATCTGACGCGCCCTGCGGGCGCAGCAGACGCTCATCGGCATCCTGCGGTGGCGTTTGCGCACCCCCTGCCCCCGCTAGGCGGGAGTTCTAGCCAGATTGTCTTAGCGGCCGCTGTGAGGCCTTCAAGAGCACCCATGACCGACGCTACCCACCCCCAAGACCCCAGCCACCCCGCCGGTGCAGCCCCGCAGGCCGCCCCCGGCGCCGGCGTCACCCAGCGTGAACTGCCGACCTCTGAGGGCTTCGTGGCCTCGACCGGCGCCGAAGCTTCGGTCGCCTACGGCGAGGGCGACATCCAGATCCTGGAGGGTCTGGAAGCGGTGCGCAAGCGCCCCGGCATGTACATCGGGGACACTTCCGACGGCACCGGTCTGCACCACCTGGTGTTCGAAGTGGTCGACAACTCGATCGACGAATCGCTGGCCGGGCATTGCGACGACATCATCGTCACGATCCACAGCGACAACAGCATCAGCGTGATCGACAACGGCCGCGGTATCCCCACCGGCGTCAAGATGGACGACAAGCACGAACCCCGCCGCAGCGCTGCCGAGATCGCACTGACCGAACTTCACGCCGGTGGCAAGTTCAACCAAAACAGCTACAAGGTCTCGGGCGGGCTGCACGGCGTGGGCGTGTCCTGCGTCAACGCGCTGAGCAAGCAGCTGCGTCTGACGGTGCGCCGCGAGGGCCAGGTGCACTACATGGACTTCGTCAAGGGCATCCCGCAGAACGGACTGATCGAGCTCCGGGACGGTGTCGAGACCCGGCCGTTGCGCATCAGCGGTGAGACCGAGAAGCGCGGCACCGAGGTGCATTTCTCGCCCGACGAGAGCATCTTCACCCATGTCGACTTCCATTACGACGTGCTGGCAAAACGTCTTCGCGAGCTGAGCTTCCTGAACAACGGCGTTCGCATCCGGTTGGTCGACGAGCGCAACAACAAGGAGGACGACTTCGCCTTCGCCGGCGGCGTCAAGGGCTTCGTTGAGTTCATCAACAAAGGCAAAAAGGTCCTGCACCCCAACATCTTCCATGCCGCTGGCGACAAGGTCAGCGACCAGGGCACCAACGTCGGTGTCGAGGTGGCGATGCAGTGGAACGACGGCTACAACGAGAACGTGCTGTGCTTCACCAACAACATCCCGCAGCGTGACGGTGGCACCCATCTGACCGGCCTGCGTGCGGCGATGACCCGGGTGATCAACAAGTATATCGACGACACCGAGCTGGCCAAGAAAGCCAAGGTCGAGATCGCCGGTGACGACATGCGCGAAGGCTTGGCCTGCATCGTCAGCATCAAGGTGCCCGAGCCCAAATTCTCGAGCCAGACCAAGGACAAGCTGGTCTCGAGCGAAGTCCGCGGTCCAGTCGAAGAGATCGTCAGCAAGCTGCTGACCGACTGGCTGCAAGAGCACCCGATCGACGCCAAGATCATCTGCGGCAAGATCGTCGAGGCTGCCCGCGCCCGTGAGGCCGCACGCAAGGCCCGCGAGATGACCCGCCGCAAAGGCGTGCTCGACGGCATGGGCCTGCCCGGCAAGCTGGCCGATTGCCAGGAAAAAGACCCGGCGCTTTGCGAGATCTACATCGTCGAGGGCGACTCGGCCGGCGGCAGCGCCAAGCAGGGGCGCGACCGCAAATTCCAGGCAATCCTGCCGCTGCGCGGCAAGATCCTCAATGTCGAGAAAGCACGCTACGAGAAGCTGTTATCGAGTGACAGCATCGTCACGCTGATCACCGCGCTGGGCACCAGCATTGGCAATGACGACTTCAACGTCGACAAGCTGCGCTACCACCGCATCATCATCATGACCGATGCCGATGTCGACGGCGCGCACATCCGCACGCTGCTGCTGACCTTCTTCTACCGCCAGATGCCGGTGCTGGTGGAGCGTGGTCACATCTACATCGCGCAGCCGCCGCTCTACAAGGTCAAGGTCGGCAAGCACGAGCAGTACCTCAAAGACGGGCTCGAGCTGGACAACTTCTTGCTGAAGGTGGCGCTGGAGGGGGCCTCGGTGCTGCCCGACGGCGCGGCCCGAGCCGACGACGCGCCGGGCAAGACCTTCAGACCCGCGCTCAGTGGCCCCGAGCTCGAGGGCCTGGCCTCCAAGTACGTGCTGGCCACCCATGTGATGGATCGGCTCAGCAACTGGATGGACGTCGACGCCCTGCGCGCGATCACCAACGGCCTACGGCTGGACCTGGACAACGCTGCCGCCGCGGAGGCCAGCGCCGTCGCGATGCAGGCCGCGCTGGTCGACGCCACGGTGGAATCGCAGTTCGATGTGCGCACCGACAAACACCTGCTGCGCATCAGCCGCCGGCTGCACGGCAACATCAAGAGCAGTGTGATCACGCAGGACTTCGTGCACGGCGCCGATTACGCCGCGCTCAGCGAAGCCGGCCAGACCTTCAAGGGTTTGCTCGGCGACGGCGCGATCGTGCGACGTGGTGAAGGCGAGCGCGCCAAGGAACAGCGGGCGGTCGACTTCCGCGTCGCGATGGCCTGGCTGATCGCCCAGGCCGAGCACGCCGTAGGACGCCAGCGCTACAAAGGCCTGGGTGAGATGAACCCGTCGCAGCTGTGGGAAACGACGATGGACCCAGCCGTGCGCCGACTGCTGAAAGTGCAGATCGACGACGCGATCGAGGCCGATCGCGTCTTCACGATGCTGATGGGCGACGAGGTCGAGCCGCGCCGCAACTTCATCGAGGGCAATGCGTTAAGGGCGGCGAATATCGACGTTTGACCACTGCCAATTTGATCAGCCGATGGCACTCAAGCTGTCAGATCTGACCGATGTGGCGGCCGTGCAGGCTGCCCTGGACGAGTATTCGCAAACGGGTCAAGCGGTGTTTCTGAACCGCCACGGCTTTGGCAAAGCCAGTGACTTTCTGGTGCGCAATCCGCGTACCGGTGATTGGGCAGATTCCAAGGCCATTGCAGGTGTGGCGTTAGCCTATCAACATCCAGGCAGCGGCGGATTGGGAGCTGACCAGTTTTCTGGCGGTGAAGCCACTGTGGTGCCTCGACTGACCCGCCTGGGTTTCGAGGTTCGGCGAATCGCTGACATCCAGGGGCACGATTGGCAACGTCACGAGGTCGCGCTGATCGTTGCGGACTACCTGTCGATGTTGACCTGCGAACTCACTGGCCAGACTTACAACAAATCGGCCCATCGCCGCCAACTGATGCAAAGCCTGCCAGGTCGGACAGCAGGTGCGGTCGAGTTCAAGCACGCCAACATCAGCGCGGTGATGCTTCAACTGGGGTTTCCGTACCTCAAGGGTTACCAGCCTCGGGCGAATTTCCAACGCGCGGTTCTGCTGCAGGAAGTTTCTGAACAAGTGGCGCGCCATCACTTGCTCGACGAGGCGGCTTTGGCGGCAGTACAGCGTCCGGTCGTTCTGGCGGAGCTGGCCGACTTCAGCCGCGTGAGGACCGATGCACCCCGGCGCGAGACCACAGCGCGTGAAGCGCAGCCGGCCTACCTGCGCCCGCCTATCCAGCGTGACTACCTGGCGCGCGAGGCACTGAACCGTTCGCTCGGTCGGGCAGGCGAGGAATTCGCGCTGCGTTTTGAACGTTGGCGTCTGATTCAACTCGGGGCTGGACAACTGGCGGATCAGGTGGCGCATGTGTCGGTGTCGGAAGGTGATGGTCTGGGCTACGACATCCGGTCTTTCGAAACCGACGGGCAGCAGCGTTTCATTGAAGTCAAGACGACGAGTTTTGGCGAGCGCACGCCCTTCTTCGTCTCCGCGAACGAACTGCTCTTCGCGCAGGACCATGCCACGCAATTCAGGCTGTACCGCTTGTTCGATTTCCGGGCCGCACCGCGTTTGTTCGAACTTGACGGCCCGATCGACCGCCATTGCCTGCTCGATGCCAGCACCTACCGTGCATCTTTCGCGGCCTGAATCCTTTGCCGAGCCCGCTTGATGAGCTTGGCCGTCTATCAGGATCGCTTCGCCAGGCTGGTGGTGAATGTGCGCCAAGGGCGGGCCAGCCCGCACAAGATCTGCATGCTGCTCGCCGTGCTGGATCTGTCGCGCAGCGGCGCCTTGCGTGACAACCGTGTCCTGTTTGCGCCGCCCTTGCTGGAGCGCTACTCAATGTTCTTCGCGGCGGTACGAGGGCCCAGCGACCACGCGAACGCCTACTTTCCATTTTTCCACTTGGGCGGCGCGCTGCGCGGAGGGCAGGCCAGCTTCTGGCACCTTCGCCCCCTGCCAGGCCGAGAGCAAGCGCTGACTGCCTTGAGCACGGCACGCAGCGTGGCTGACATTACCGACAACGTGTCGCACGCCGAATTCGACCCTGCGCTGTTCGACTTGCTGCGAGCGCCGGCCGCCATCGACGCCTTGTCCGAAGTGCTGGCACGCCGATGGTTCGATCGCGGACTGCAGGACTTGCGAGCTGTGGTGGGTCGCAGCACGGACGTCAGTCACTATGAGCGCCAACTGCGCGACGGCACAGCGCTCGCCGCGCGCGAACCGCCGCCGCCCAGCTGGGTCCGTAGCCCGGCGTTCAGACGCGTGGTGGTGCAGCTCTACGACTATCGCTGCGCTGCGACCGGATTGCGCCTGCTGCTCGACAACGGCGAAGCGATGGTTGAAGCGGCCCATATTCATCCGTTCTGCGAAGCCGGGGATGACGATCCACGCAACGGTCTGGCGCTGACCCCGAACATGCATTGGGCGATGGACAAGAACCTGATTGCCCCGGGACCTGACTATGTCTGGCACGTGAGCAAGGCCATCGATACCCGCATCGCCGACTATCAGTCCTTGTTGGCCATCGAAGGCAAGGAGGTGCTGAGGCCGATGGACCGGCGCATGTGGCCGAGACAGGACGTTCTGTCTTGGCGACTGGATAAGTTGCGTGATCGAGATTGGATTGCCAGCATTGAGTGATGGCGGTGCAAACGATCGCGCCCTCGGTCGCGAGGTGTCAAGGGGGTCGCCGGCGCGATGCCTTGCGCGCCGGAGGCCAACCCACTGTTCCCATCACCATCCGAAACGGATGCGGCG
>CANFPU010000119.1 GCA_947448955.1 Burkholderiales bacterium | reverse complement strand
TGGCGGGCATCGCGGTGCTGGGAGCGGTCGACCGCTTCACGGCCAGCGGTGCGCCGGCCAGGCCGCCAGCGCCGCGTGTGCTGGTCGACACCGCGATCGCGCAGTGGGTCGATGCGATGTGGGCCGAGCCTGAGCTTCGCATCCCGGGCCAACGGGTGTTCTTTGTCGCCTCCGAAGGCGGTGGTATTCGGGCTGCTTACTGGACGGCGCGCACGTTGCTGGCCTTGCGCGAACAACTGCCTCGGTTCGACCAGCGCAGCTTCATGTTGTCGGGCGTGTCGGGCGGCGCGGTCGGCGAAGCGGTCTACCTGGCTTGTAGCTTGCAGCCGAGGATGACGGGTGCGGACTGTGTCGACCGCTTCGGCCGGACCGACTTGCTGACACCGCTGTTGGGGGCTTGGTTGTTCGAGGACGCACTGGCGCGGCTGTTGCCGACCACCTGGCCGCCTATGTTGCCGACTATGTTGCCGACCACGCTCCCCAACGCGATGCCTAGTGCAGTGCCCAGTGCGACGCTCGGCGGCGGGCGCGGTCTCTGTGTCCAAACCGGTTGCGGATTCCTCTCGCGCGGCCTGTGGTTCGAGCAGGCCTTGGAGCAGGCCGTGCCGGCGCTGGCGCAGGGTCTGGCGCAGTCTGCCCAAACGGTCAAGGCGGCCGGCGGACACATGCCGCATTTGTTCCTCAACAGCACCTGGGTCGAGTCGGGTGAGCGGACCATCGCGTCGAGCGTGCAAGCCGATTGGCAGCCCGGTGTGCAGTCGGTCTTTGCGGGTGCCCGCGACCCCTTGAGTTTCGCTGCCGGGCAGGGCGCTGCGCTGGACTTGCCGCTGTCGACTGCGGCACACAATGCGGCGCGATTCCCTTTCGTCAACGCGATCGGGTTGCTGACGGCGGCTGACGGCCGCGCCGAGCATCTGGCTGACGGCGGTTACTTCGACAACTCGGGCACCCATACCGTGGCGGACGCGCTCGCTGCGCTGCATGCATTTGTCGCGCGCCAGCAATGCGACGCCGCTGCGGATGAGGCTTGTCAGCCTAGGCTGGCTTGGCTTCGCAGCCTGCGACCCACCGTGATCGTGATCCAGAACGGCGTCCGCGTTGACTGCCAAGGTGACGCCCGGCTGACTTGTCTGCGCCAGTCCTGGGGCCTTCAGGCCGACGCCGGTTCGCCTTACCAGCCTGGGGCGCCGGTCGATGCTGGCCCCTTGCGCCTGTATGCCGACGCGATCGGACCGCTGCTGACCTTGCTCAACGCCGGCGGTAGCGGCGCCAACGGCCGACGTGCCGAGGCCTTGCTGGTGCGCGAATGTGCGCGCTTCGACCCGGCCCACCCCGACTGCGTGGTGCGGCTGGCGCAGCGCACTGACGGGGTGCTTTATCCGCTGGGTTGGTATCTGTCGCCGACCGCCAGGGCCGCGCTCGATGCCAAGGCCAGTCGCGAGGTGGCGGCCGCTGCACTGCACTGAATGTGGTGTTTCTGGCGGTTACATCCCTTCGGATGTTCAAATCAAGACCGTCGAGCCGCAGCCGGTGCGGCCATCCATTTCGAGGAAAACCATGTTTCGAAACGACTTGTTGGCCGCCAAACGCATCCTGATCACCGGGGGCGGCACTGGCCTGGGTGCCGTCATGGCCGAGCGATTTGCTGGGTTGGGCGCACGCCTGGTGCTGTGCGGCCGGCGCTTGGAGATGCTCGAAGCCACGGCCGAGCGACTGCGTGGCCTGGGCGCGGTTGAGGTCGAGGTGCATCCCTGTGACATCCGCGACGCGGCGCAGGTCGATACGCTGCTGACCAAGGTCTGGGCCAATGGCCCGCTCGATGTGCTGGTCAACAACGCCGCGGCCACCTTCATTGCCCAGACCGAGTCGCTGTCGACGCGGGCGGTCGATGCGGTGCTCGCGACCACCCTGCACGGCGCGGTGTACTGCACGCTGGGTGTGGGCCAGCGTTGGATCGCTGCTGGGCGACCCGGCGTGGTGCTGAGCATTTTGTCGACCTCGGTGCGCACCGGCCGGGCCTTCACGGTGCCATCGGCGATGGCCAAGTCGGGCTTGCAGGCGATGACGCGCAGCTTGGCGGTGGAATGGGGCCAGCATGGCATCCGCTTGCTGGCGATTGCGCCGGGCAGCTTTCCGACACCGGGTGCGAGCCAGCAGTTGATGCCTGCGCAGCGCGCCAGAGCCAGTGCGCCTGGTGCCAAGGTGCCGCTCGGTCGCGTTGGCCAATCCGCCGAGCTGGCCAACCTGGCCGCTTACCTGGTGGCCGACGAAGCCGGCTACATCTCGGGCGAGACCGTGGCGATCGACGGCGCAGCCCATCTGCGCAGTTCAGGCGCGGAAGATCTGCTGGCCTGGAGCGCTGCTGACTGGCAGGCCCACCGCAGCCGCCGCGGCTGAGGCGGCGCTTGGGTTGAACCCTTCGCCAAGCAATACCTGAGCCCAGGGCCAGGCCAGCGCCTGACGTCACCCGAGGCTTGTCGCGCCGTCTGGGCGGGCAGCTGCGGCATCCAGACGATGGTCCATCGCGTCCCATCGTCGAGTGGAACGGGGGCTTGGTCGAGCACTTGATCGAGCACTAGGTCGAGCACTAGGTCGAGCACTAGGTCGAGTCGGTCAATTTATGCCGCCTGTGCGTTGGCTGGGAAGCTGGAAAGCGCAGCAAACTACCGCGCGATTTGCGACCGTATCGGATGAAATGGCTTGACCCCAAAGGATGGTCATGCCAGAGAAAACTGTGCGAGTACCGCAAGAGACGCTTGACGCGATTCACGCGACCCTCAAGGCCGCGAGGGCCGTCACGGTCGCCATTGAGCGGGTATGTGAGCAAGCCTGCGGCGAAGAGTTGCGGCCGTTTGTCGCCATCGCCGCCTGTATCGAGTTACTGGAAGAGCAGGTGATTGCGGCGCTCGATGCGGGCTGGCCCTCTGGACCAGGCGGTGGATTCACCTGACACCGGCGTCTGCATTCGACCTTCGCCATGCCGGCGTGCAAAACGATGGCGAGGTCGGCCCCGGTTCATAATTCTTGGGGCAGCGTCCGCCGGATGCGGGCCGATTGGGGCACACAACGATGAATGATTTCGACGCAGGCTACCTCGAATTTCAGGCCGCACGGCGGGTTCGTCAATCGGCCGAAGACTGGCTCGATGCCTTCGAAAGCGCGCTGGCCTCTGGCGAGGCGACGCGCATCGGCGCACAGTTCCATCCAGACTGCCATTGGCGGGACATCCTGGCGTTCACGTGGCACATCACGCCAGTCGAGGGCAGGGACCTGGTGTCCACACGACTCGCGACCGAGCAGGCACGGACAGGCGCCCATGGATTTCATCTGCCCGCCGGCCGTAAGCCGCCGCGCCAGGTTAAACGCCTCGGGATCGACAGCATCGAAGCCATTTTTGAGTTCGAGACATTTTTGGGTCGTGGCGCCGGGATCGTCCGCCTTTCGCCGGGACTGGACGGCACCGAAGAGATGAAGGCCTGGCACCTGTTGACCACGCTTGAGTCTTTGAAGGGACATGAGGAGCAGATAGGCGCCAAACGTCCCACTGGTGCGGCTTTTTCGCGGAATTTCGGTGGCGACAATTGGGCCGACGTCCGCCGCAAGGCCAGCGCCTACGATGATCGAGAGCCCGAGGTACTCGTGATTGGCGGGGCGCAGGCAGGTTTGTCAATCGCAGCGCGCTTGAATCAGGTGGGGGTGGACACACTGGTGGTCGAGAAATGGCCGCGCATTGGCGACAGTTGGCGCAATCGCTACCACTCGCTGGCGCTGCACAATTCGATCCATCTGAACCACCTGCCTTACCTGGAATTTCCGCCGAATTGGCCGAAATACATTCCCAAGGACATGCTGGGCAATTGGTTCGAGTTCTATGCCGATGCCATGTCGATCAATTGTTGGACCGACACGGCATTCATTGCGGGACGCTGGGACGAGTCCGCAACCTGCTGGACCGTGCGTCTGAAGCGCGGTGATGGCACTGAACGTGTCGTGAATCCCAAGCATCTGGTCTTCGCGAATGGTGTTAGCAGCTTTCCGATGATGCCGGATGTGCCGGGTCTGCAGGATTTCAAGGGCGAAGTTATCCATTCCGAGGGCTTTGACAGCGGCGCCGCCTGGCAGGGCAAGCACGCGCTGATTCTGGGGACAGGCAGCAGCGCGAATGACATCGCGCTCGATCTGCACAGCCATGGCGTCAACACCACGCTGATTCAGCGGGGGTCCACGACCGTCGTGTCCATTGACCCCAGCGCCAGACTGAACGAAGCGGTCTGGGACGAGGGTGGGGCGTTGGAAGACTGTGATCTGGTGGCCTCGTCCGCAACGCCGTCGTTGATGGTGAAAGCCTACAAGGCTGTCGTGAAACGGATGGTCGAGCTCGACAAAGACATGATCGAGGGCCTCAAGCGCATAGGTTTCAAGCACGATATCGGCGATGACGATGCCGGTCATCAGATGAAGTATTTTCGTCGCGGCGGCGGGTACAACCTCGACGCCGGCAGCTCAGCCCTCATGATCAAGGGTGAACTGGGCTTGCTGCAATACGACAGGATCGAGCGGATCACTGCCACCGGCGCGTTGCTGACGGACGGGACGACCGTTCCCGCAGATCTGATCGTTCTGGCGACGGGCTATTTTCCGCAAATGGAGCTGGTGCGGCGCGCGCTTGGCGAGGCCATGGTGGCCCGTATCGGCCCAGTCTGGGGTATTGGCCCGGACGGTGAACTCGGCAATATGTACAAACGCACGCCCCAGCCGGGTCTGTGGTTCATTGCCGGCGGGCTGGCCCAGTGCCGGATCAATTCAAAGTATCTGGCCTTGCAGATCAAGGCCGTGTCATTGGGTTTGATACCGGCGACAAGGTTGGTCTGAGACCGGTCGCAAACGAAATTCAACGTCGACCAAGCCGTTTTGACCTGCCCCTGAGACCAGCATCGGCGATGGGTCTGCGCCAAGCCTGAGGCATTCGGGCATGGCAAGCAGCATTGATGACCCATCTTTAGAATGATCGGACTGTTCAGGAGATCGCCCATGATGTTTTCCGAAGATCGACGCAAAACGCTGAAATTTGCCGGTGGCGCTGCGGCCGCTGTCATCGTGCCCACGCAGGCTTGGGCCGAAGGCTCGGGCCTGCCTTCGGGCATGCTGAAGATTCTGGTCGGCTACCCGCCGGGCGGCGGTACGGACGTGATGGCGCGGATCATTGCCGAGAAGCTCAAGGAGCGCTTGGGCAACACGGTGCTGATCGAGAACAAGCCAGGCGCCAGCGGTACCTTGGCCGGCGCGCTGCTGCGCGACGGACCTTCCGACGGTTCGGTGATCATGTACGTGGCGAGTGCGGGCTCCGCAGCGCAGAAAGTCTCGAAGAAGACGATGCTCTACGACCTGGAAAAGGACATCGTCCCGATCACGCAAGCGGGCACGCTGTGCACCGTGTACGCGGTATCCGCGACGATTGGTGTCCGCACCTTCGCCGAGTACGTGGAGTGGTTGAAGAAGAACCGCACGAAGGCGAATTTCGGCACCACGGCGATGGGCAGTTCGACGCATTTCTTTGGCGTCGAGATTGGCCAGGCCATCGGTATCCCGCTCGAGCCCATTGCCTACAAAGGCGCAGGCCCGTTGATTGCGGACATCTCTGCCGGCCATGCCACTGCGGCCTGCGGCGGCCTGACCGATTTCCTCACGCACCACCGTGCCGACAAGATGCGCATCATCGCCGTCTCGTCGCCCAAGCGGATGCTGGCGGCACCCGATCTGCCGACGATCGTTGAGTTGGGTTACCCGAAGCTGGCGATCGAGAGCTATTACGGATTCTTCACGTCCGCCAAGGTAGCCCCTGCCGCGGTCGATGCATGGAACCGCGAACTGCGCGCGGTGCTCGAGACCCCCGAGATGCGCCAGCGAATGCTCACGCTCGGTTTGGAGGTTAAAACGACAACTGCCAAGGAGTTCTTCGACATTCAGTCGCGCTACATCACGATGTTTGCGCGGTCGATGAAGGCGGCAGGCTACGAGCCGGACTAGGCGCTACCGGACGCCGGAATCTGGCGTCCGAATCGGGTACCGAAGATCGCCGGCAGTCCTTGGCGATCGCGCCGCATCAAGGCAGCAGCGCCTCGCCTTCGATCTCCACCTTGGCGGCGGGATCGATGAGCCCGGACACCTGGACCAGCGTCATGGCCGGAAAATGCTTGCCCAGGGTTTCGCTCCAGGCCTTGCCCACCGCAGCGCCAGCCCGGTTGAACTCGCCGATATCGGTGACATAAGCCCGGAGCATGATCAGGTGCTCAGGCTGTCCACCAGCCGCCCGCAGCACGGTGACCAGGTTGCCCATCGCCCTGGCCCACTGCGTGCCCATGTCGGCATCGGCCGCGACCGAAGCGTCACCTCGGACCACGCCGATCTGGCCGGCGATGCGGACTTGTGTGGCGCCACGGGCCACCACCGCGTGTGAGAAGCCTCTGGGCCGAGGCCAGCCTTCAGGCAGAACGGTTTGGTAGGCGATATCGCTCATGGTCAGTGCTCTCCGGTGGGTTGTGGTGTCGAGTCTGCCCGCCGCTGTGCACCGTGGCCATAGGGCCATGCCCAGGCCTCGGTGACAAAAGGGCCAAAGAAGAAGGCGAAAGAAGAAGGCGAAAAAAAAGCGCGAACAAAGGGGTGAAAAAAGGGGGTGAAAAAAGGGGGGACGATTTCCTCGGCGAACGGAGTTTCAATCACCGGGCGGTCATGCCTGCCAGACTGCGCTCAGCCATCGCCAGGACGCTGTTGCGGACTTGCACCAGGTCGATGTCGGGGTCGAGCAGGCTTTGCATCATCACGCCGCGCAGCGTGCCCAGAAGCATCACGGAAGCGGCCGCCGGGTCAATGTCGGCGCCAACCTCGCCTTGCTGGATGCCGGCGCGAATCTGGGTCTCGAACATCGTCAGCACTTGCCGGTTGTAGGCCGCCATGTCGGCCTGCAGGCCGGTCTGATCCATCAAGCCCTCGGTCATCATCACCAGCAGCGCTCGGGTCGTCGTCCATTGACGGTCGGTGCGGCCGAAATAGACCTCGATGTGGCCGCGGATCGTGTCGAGCCCGCTGCGCCGCCTGGGCGCTGCACGCATCTGGTCTTGGAACCTGACGTTGATGTGCGCCGCCAGTGCGCGAAGCAAGCCGGCCTTGTTGCCGAAGCGGTGGGTTGCCAAACCTCGGCTGTAGCCCGCGGCCAATCCGACTGCGGCGAGGGTCAGCCGCACGGTGCCGGTGCGCGCAACAATCGACAGCGCGGCATCGAGCAGTCGGCGCTCGGCCTCTTCTCGACGCTCGGTTTGGGTACGGCGCTTTGGCGCTATGGCGCTTGAAGCCTCGACCGGTGGCTCGACCGCCAGCGCAGTCACGGCGCTGCGGCCTGTCATCGGATCAACGCGCCTCGATGCCGGCTGAATGCGCGATGCGCTTGAAGCGCTCGTACTCGGCGCTGACAAAAGCGCGCATCTCCGGTGGGCTGAGGTCCATTAGCATCGCGGGCAAGGTGGCCTGATAGGCCTTCGCTTCTGGGCTGGCCATCACCTTGCGGAAGCCCTCATAGAGCTTGTTTGTCACATCGTCCGGCGTCTCGGCGTGGACGAAGAACGAGGCGCCACTGCCTGCGTTGAAAGGCACCACAATGCGTATCGGCTTGGTCGGGAAACTGGCTGCCTGGCTGAAGGCGACCAGCGGTGCCAAGGCCAGCAGCAGGGCTGTTGCAAGCTTCTTCATCATCTCGCGCTCCTCTTGCCCTGGCGATCAGGGTCGGTTGTCTAGCCCGCCGGGACGGACTGGTGGATGACTTTGTCAGCCGCCAAGCGGTCCAGCGTCGCCGCATCCAGCCCGGCTTCAGCCAGCACCTCGCGGGTGTGCTGCCCCAGCAGCGGTGCACCGAATCGCACGCTCGCTGGCGTCATCGCAAAGCGGGTCGGCGGCCTGACGGTGACGGTCGCGCCCTCGCTGGGATGATCCAGGGGCTGGAACAGTCCCACGGCCTGCAGGTGCGGGTGCGATGGCAACTCGTCGATGCTGTAGATGCGTGAGGCCGCCATGTCGAGCCGGTTGCACAGCGCGAGCAACTCGTCGCTGGTCATCAGGCTTGTCACGCTGGCGAGGTCCGCGTACAGGTCGACGACACGCGCATTGCGCTCTTGCCGGTTGTGCAATTGGTATTTGCTGATCAGATCTGGCCGGCCCGCGGCCTCGAACAGGCCAACCCAATGGTCGCCGCTGTAAGGCAGCAGCGTGACGAAGCCGTCACGGGTGGGCGCGGGCTTGCGGCCGCCCTGCAGCAACCGGGCATAACCGGCCTTGGCCGGCGCCGGGTCGAAGCTCAGCCCGCCCAGGTGCTCGGTGAGCATGAATGCCACCATGGTTTCGAGCATCGGCACCTCGACATACTGGCCTTGGCCTTTGCGCTCGCGGTGCAGCAGCGCAGCCAACACCGCGTTGACCACCGCCAACCCGGTGGTCTTGTCGGCCATCAGGGTTGGCGCGAAGTCGGGTTGTTCGCGGCCAGTGCCGATCAGCGAGGCGATGCCGCAAGCGGCCTGGATCACGTCGTCGAAGGCCGGGCGGTGCGCGTCTGGCCCTTCCTGGCCGTATCCAGTGGCCTCGACATAGACGATTTTCGGGTTGATCGCGGACACCGCGTCGTAGCCCAAGCCCAGGCGCTCGATCGCCGCCACGCGCATGTTGTGCACCAACACATCGGCGCCCTGGATCAGTTGTTGCACGGCCTGGCGTCCGGCGTCGGACTTCAGGTCAACCGCCACCGAGCGCTTGTTGCGGTTGATCGCCAAGAAGATTGACCCCATGCCGGCGTGCAGCGACACACCGTTCGATCGCATCAAGTCGCCTTCCAGGCTCTCGACCTTGATCACGTCAGCCCCATAGTCGCCCAGGATCTGGGTCGCGAGCGGTCCGAGCACCACCGAGGTCAGGTCGATCACCCGGATGCCTGCCAGCGGACCGGTGGCGGGTGGCGCGGCGGCATGGCTCTCGGATGGGCCGGTGCATGGGGTGGCGCTAGGCTCGATGGGCATGGGCATTCTTGGGCAGTCTGACGCCTGAAGAGGTTTTATAGGCCGGATTCGCACACACAGGCTACCATAATATTTGTTGCCCGACAAACAAAGTTAACGCAAAATGTGACGTTAAGCCGGCGTCTTGTCCGGCCTTGTCCCATCCACGAGAGGCCAGCCGATGCAAGCCGTCAGCATTGATCCCTGTACCCTGCCGCCGCACTGTGAGGCGCTGCGCGCCGAGGTGCGCGCGTTCCTCGTCGAAACACTGCGCGACTTTCCCGCGAATCTTCGGGTTCGAAACTGGTCGGGCGGCAGCCCCGAGTTCAGCGCCAAGTTGGGCGCGCGGGGCTGGATCGGCATGACCTGGCCCAAGCGCTACGGCGGCCATGAGCGTTCAACGCTTGAGCGCTATGTCGTGCTTGAGGAGTTGCTCGCCTGCGGCGCGCCGGTTGGCTCGCACTGGGTGGCCGAGCGCCAGAGCGCGCTCCTGCTGATGCGCATGTCCCCGGAACTGCTGGCGCCGCGCATCGTGCCAGGCATCGCGCGTGGCGAAATCTTTTTCTGCATCGGCATGAGCGAGCCTGACTCGGGGTCTGACCTGGCCTCGGTGCGCACCCGCGCCGTGCGCACCGACGCCGGCTGGGTGATCAACGGCCGCAAGGTCTGGACCTCGGGCGCGCACCGGACGCACTACATGATCGCGCTGGTGCGAACCGGCACGCAGGGCGAGGTACGCCAGGCCGGTTTGTCGCAGTTCCTGGTCGACATGAAGACGCCCGGGCTGACGGTGAGGCCGATCCTCAGCCAACTCGGTGAGCACGATTTCAACGAGGTGACTTTCGACGATGTGCTGGTGCCGCATGAGAACCTGATCGGCGTGGAAGGCGAGGGCTGGAGCCAGGTCTCGGGTGAACTGGCTTTCGAGCGCAGCGGCCCTGAGCGCTATCTCAGCAGCAGCCAGTTGCTGCTCGAGATGATTGACGCTGCACCCACCGACGATCACCGCCACGCGGTGGCGTTAGGCCGCATCGCCGCGAGCTACGCGACATTGCGTCAGATGTCGCTGGGCGTTTCGGGCATGCTGGCCCGCGGCGAGAACCCGGCGGTGGCGGCATCGCTGGTCAAGGACCAGGGCGCGTTGGTCGAACAGGCGATGCCCGACATCGCACACGACCTGTATGGGGGGCTTGCGCCCCCGGGGTCGACACTGGCTGACGTGATGTCCTACACCACGCGGGCCGTGCCCTCGTTTTCGCTGCGCGGTGGCACCCGCGAAATTCTGCGCGGCATCATTGCCAAGGGATTGGGTCTGAGATGAGCGATTCGATGATCGAACAAAGCGCCGAGCGGCTGTTCTCGGACCATGTAGACCGTGCACTGCTGGAGCGTTTTGAAGCCGGCCAATGGCCGCAGGCGCTGTGGCGGCAGGTGGTCGACCAAGGCCTGACGCACGCGCTGGCGACCGAAGAGTCTGGCGGCATCGCCGCGACTTGGGCCGAGGCTTACCCGATATTTCGCGCGATTGGCCACTGGCAAGTGCCATTGCCGCTTGCCGAGACCATGATCGCTTGCCAACTGCTGTCGATGGCGGGGCTCGCGATTCCGGACGGACCGATCACCTTGATCGAGGAAGACGTCTCAGGCCAGTTCACGCTGGTCGAGGACAGCGGCGGCGCGCAGTTGAGCGGCCGTGCGGTTCGCGTGACTTGGGCCAGTGCCTGCGGCTGGGCGCTGGTGTCGCTGGCTTCGGGCCGGATCGCGCTGGTCGATTTGCGCGACGCTGCGACGGTGACGATCACTTCGCATCTGAGCCCGGCCAGCGAACCCTGCGACGATGTTGAATTGCGCGCGGCGCCATGTCTGGCCTGGGCGAAAAATCCTATGCCCGATCTGGAGCGACCGGTGCGCACCTTGGGCGCCATCGCCGCCAGCGCGATGATGGTCGGCGCGTTGGAGTGGTTGCTGTCTCAGTCGGTGCAATATGCCAATGACCGGGTCCAGTTTGGCAAGCCGATCGGCAAGAACCAGGCGATCCAGCAGCAACTCGCACTGATGGCCGGCGAAGTCGCGGCCGCCAAAGTCGCAGCGATCGTGGCCTGCGCCGATGCGCCTGGCGTGACGGCTAGCGACTGCTCGGCAACGGTCTTCAGCGCTGCCGTGGCCAAGATCCGCTGCGGTGAGTCCGCAACGCGGGGTGCGTCGATTTCGCACCAGGTGCATGGTGCGATCGGTTTCACCTACGACCATGCGCTGAACTTTGCGACCCGCAGGCTCTGGTCCTGGCGCGAAGCCTATGGTGGTGACGGCTGGTGGGCTGCGCGACTCGGCCAGGCGGTGATCGCCAGTCGCAGCGCCGGTTTCTGGCCGGCGATCACCGACCGGCATTTCAAAGATTTGCATCTTTGATCCCCGGGTACCCGGCTGGGGAGGGTTCGGCTGGGGTCGGCAGCCCTTGGTGAAGCGGTGCGTGGTTTTCTGGAAGTCAGGCCTCTCGGATCGAGTCGTTCCGACCTCAGCTGCTCACGCTGGGCGGTGCTGGGCCATGCTGAGCCATGAGTCAAAGGCGCGATGACTGTGTAAAGTGGGTCCGATGAAATCACCGACTGCCTTTGCCGAAGCGATTGAATTCGCCAACGGCCACGAAATTGCCTGGCCGCGCGACCCGCAGACCGACCCGGCGCGCTGGGGCGTGCATCACCCCGACCCACCGCCTTTCAACTGCTTGCGCGGCCCGGTGCATCCGCGAGGCGGTGTCAGCGGTGTGGTGTTGCGACACGGCCGCGAACAAGCGGCCTGGGGCGAGCCTGACCGGGCCGATCTGACCTTCAGTGTGGCCAAGACTTGCCTGGCGATGCTCGCCGGTGTGGCACACGCTGATGGCCTGTTGCCCGATGTCGATGAAGCGGTGGTGGCCAGGCTACCCGGCCTGGGTTTCGACTCGGCGCACAACCGCGCCATCACTTGGCGCCATTTGCTTGAGCAGACCAGCGAATGGGAGGGCAGTTGCTTCGGCTTGCCCGACACCGTTGATCGCTGGCGCACCGTCGCGCACGACCCGCGCCCGCCCGGCGGCGCGAAAGGGGATGCCCGCCCGCTGCACAGCCCCGGCAGCTATTGGGAGTACAACGATGTGCGGATCAACCAGCTCGCGCTGGCCTTGCTGCATCTCTTTGGCGCCCCGCTGGACGAGGTCTTTCGCGATCGCTTGATGACGCCGCTGGGCGCGAGCACGTCATGGGCTTGGCGCGGCTACGACGACGCCTGGGTCGAACTGGGCGGTCGGCGCGTGCAGTCGGTGCCGGGTGGCACGCATTGGGGCGGCGGTCTGTCGATC
>CANFPU010000118.1 GCA_947448955.1 Burkholderiales bacterium | reverse complement strand
TCGCGGCGCCCCGGCGCTGGCGCGCCGACTGGATCAGCAGGGCTCAATAGTTCTCGCCCAACTGCTCCAGGATCGCCGGGTTCTGACTTCGTCGGAGCCCGGCTGGCGCCTCGCGGCGCCCCGGCGCAGGCGCACCGACTGGATCAGCAGGGCTCAATAGTTCTCGCCCAACTGCTCCAGGATCGCCGGGCTCTGACTTCGTCGGAGCCCGGCTGGCGCCTCGCGGCGCCCCGGCGCTGGCGCGCCGACTGGATCAGCAGGGCTCAATAGTTCTCGCCCAACTGCTCCAGGATCGCCGGGTTCTCCAACGTGCTGGTGTCTTGGGTGATGACTTCGCCCTTGGCCACCGAGCGGAGCAAACGACGCATGATCTTGCCGCTGCGGGTCTTGGGGAGGTTGTCACCAAAACGGATGTCCTTGGGCTTGGCGATCGGACCGATCTCCTTGCCGACCCAGTCGCGCAGCTGCTTGGCGATCGCCTTGGCTTCGTCGCCGACCGGGCGCGAGCGCTTGAGCACCACAAAGGCGCAGATCGCTTCGCCGGTGGTGTCGTCAGGCCGGCCCACCACTGCGGCTTCGGCCACCAGCTCGGTGCAACTGACCAAGGCAGACTCAATCTCCATCGTGCCCATCCGGTGACCGGAGACGTTGAGTACATCGTCGATGCGCCCGGTGATCGTGAAGTAACCCGTTTTGGCATCGCGGATGGCGCCATCGCCCGCCAGGTAGTACTCGCCTTTGAAATCGTCGGGGTAGTAGCTCTTCTTGAAGCGCTCCGGATCGCCCCAGATGTTGCGGATCATGCTGGGCCAGGGCTTCTTGACGACCAGGATGCCGCCCTGGCCCCAAGGCACTTCCTTGCCCGTCTCGTCGACCACCGCAGCGATAATGCCGGGGAAGGGCAGCGTGCAAGAGCCCGGCACCATCGGCGTGGCACCAGGCAGTGGCGTGATCATGTGACCGCCGGTTTCCGTCTGCCAGAAGGTGTCGACGATCGGGCAACGCCCGCCGCCCACATGCTGGTGGTACCACTCCCAGGCTGCAGGATTGATCGGCTCACCCACCGACCCCAGGATGCGCAGCGATGACAAGTTGTAGCTCTTCGGGTGCACTGCGGCATTCGCTTCGGCCGCCTTGATCAGCGAACGGATCGCGGTGGGCGCGGTGTAGAAGATCGAGATCCTGTGATCCTGGATCATCCTCCAGAAACGGCCGGCGTCGGGGTACGTGGGCACGCCCTCGAACACCACCTCGGTGCCACCCAGCGCCAACGGACCATAGGCAATGTAGGTGTGACCGGTGACCCAACCGATGTCGGCAGTGCACCAGAACACGTCATCGGGCCTCAGGTCGAAGGTCAGCTTGGTCGTCAGCGCCGCATGCAGCAAGTAGCCGCCGGTCGAGTGCTGCACACCTTTGGGCTTGCCGGTCGAGCCCGAGGTGTAGAGCAGAAACAAGGGATGCTCGGCGCCCACCCACTCGGGCTCGCAGCTGACGGGCTGGCGATCGACCAAGTCGGCCATCCACAGATCGCGTCCAGCGGCCATCGCCATCTCAGCGCCCGAGCGCTTGACCACCAGCACCTTGGTCACCGATTGGCAGCCACCGAGCGCCAGCGCCTCGTCGACGATGCTCTTGAGCGGGAGTTGCTTGCCACCGCGCACCTGGTGGTCGGCGGTGATCACCAACTTGGCGCCGGTGTCCTCGATGCGGTCGCGCAAGCTTTGCGCCGAGAAGCCGCCGAACACCACCGAATGGGTCGCGCCGATGCGGGCACAAGCCTGCATCGCGGCCACGCCGTCAACCGACATCGAGAGGTAGATGATGACCCGGTCGCCTTTGGCGATGCCCAGGCTCTTCAGACCGTTGGCGATCTGGCAGGTGCGCTCAAGCAGTTCGCGGTAGCTGGTGCGCGTGACCTCGCCGCCATCGGCCTCGAAGATGATCGCGGTCTTGTCGCCCAGACCGCGTTCGATGTTTCGGTCCAGGCAGTTGTAGGACGCATTGAGCGTGCCGTCCGCGAACCATTTGAAGAATGGTGCATTGCTCTCGTCGAGCACCTGGGTGAACGGTGTCTTCCAGGAAATCAACTCGCGTGCCTGACAGGCCCAGAAACCTTGGTAGTCGTCATTGGCTTCCTGGACCAGCGCCTGGTACGCCGCCATGCCCTGAACATAGGCACCCGCCACCGAAGCGGCTGAGGGTTGGTAGATTTTCAACTCGGTCGGACCATCTGCGCTCATGCTTGACTCCTGGGACTTGGAAACATCGACGATAACCCGCTACCTTATGCAGGGGCTCTTACGACGTGCTTACTCGACCTGCAGCGAAAGCCCCAACCCGGCGCGTCGCGAGCCAAGCTGGGAAGCCTGCCGCAGCCACTGCCCAAACGCTAGGGTCACGCACCGCATCCGGGATCTGCCCGCTTCGGTAAGATCGACGGCTGGTATTCCACGGCCCCGGCAGGGGCACTCAGCTTTTCGCCATCGCGGCGCCAGCCAGCGCCCTGAGCGCATCGACCCGGACCTCCTCCATGACCACCACCATCCGCCAGGCCGACCTGATCGACAGCGTTGCGGCCGCACTGCAGTACATCAGCTATTCCGCACTCTAGCAAAAGGCGTTCGATTTCAACGCGAATCGCACCAAAACCTAATGCTTTTCATCAGATGCGCGCCCTACGGGGCGCGTTTTGCCTTAAATCGTTGAATCTAAAAGTCTTTTCACCCCGCGCAGTGTTAGTACCAAATAATTGAAAGTGCGAGCAACTAATACAAAATCCGTACACCGCCGCAACTAGCCCACAGCGCAGACCAGCCGCCCTATTTCGGTAGGCCGCCAACAAGATTGACTGCACACTTTGTGTTGAACACCTAAATAGCTGTTCAACGTAGGGAGTCAGTCATGGCACTAATAAAAAGAGGAAAGATTTGGCACGTTCGCACGCAAGTCGGCGGGGTGATGATTGCCAAGTCAACAAAGACGGCAAATAAGCGGATTGCAGAACAGCTTGAAGCAAAGTGGATCAGCGAGGTCCACGCAGAAGTAGTCGTGGCAGGCCGCAAGCCGATCACGGTAGAAAAGGCGATAGCAGTATTTCTTGAAAGCCGAAGAGGAACAGCAGGATACGGCAGCGCAGAGATCAAGATGCGGATGTATCGGCCCTTCCACAAGGACTTGATACACGAAGTCAGAGCGTCGGACGTGCAAGCAGAGGCACTCCGCCTTGTCGAAGATGAAGACTACAGCATCAACACTATCAACGTCTCGTTGATCTACTGGAATGCGCTTCAGAATCACCTTCGTAAAGCGGGCTACACGCCCGGCCAGAAGGTCAAGCGGCTGAAGGGCGGTAGCAACCGAGTTCGTTTCCTGAACGAATCCGAGGTTGCCAAGCTGCTGGCAGCACTTGACCCGAACAATGGTCACTTTCGTGAGAAGCGCAAGGCACAGGACAACCTGGACTTCGTGACGATGCTGCTGCACACAGGCGCACGTGAACAGGAAATTGCCACTCTGCAACTGTCGCAGATCGACCAGGAAGCAGGCACGCTGACCATCCATCGCAGCAAGGGCGGCACCGACACCACGTTGCGCATGAGCACTGCTGTCGTCGAGCTGGTCGCACGCAGGATGGTCGCAGCCGAGGTGGCGCTTACCGAGGGGCAGTCATTGCACGGCCGCACGGGCAACGGCTACCTCTTCCCCGAGCGTTCCGAGGCCCGATACAACAACGAGTGGTTCGGACGCGCATGTGAGCGGGCTGGCCTGGAGAACACCAACTTGCACACGATGCGGCACACCTTCGCCTGCAAGATGCTGCGGGCGGGGCTGTCGATCAACGAAGTGCAGCACCTGCTTGGTCACAAGAATCTAACCTCAACGATGGTCTACGCGCACTTGGTGCCCAACACCACAGCGGACCGTGCAGCGCAAGTGCTCAACACATAGTTCTATCCCGTTTAAACCCATAGCAGCCCCTTCGCGGGCTATTTTCATTTCCAAAATTGCACGTTTTTTATGGAGAGGGTTTTTACTGCGGAGCAAACTTTGACAAGCGCATAGGCGTTCTGTCAGACTTCACTTACCGCATTTAACTTGGTGATCGGCGTAGCTGCATTGGGCACTACGTTGTGAATCGGTGCGGGTAAGTGAGAATAAAATGATTTTCAATAAAAAGATTACGCTGTACTTGAACGGCGATAGTGTCCAAATGGAAGATATAGCGGAGGTTGCAGAAAACACCGACGACTTTTGGGTTGTGAACGAGGAACTCGGGCAGTTCTATGCAAAGTGCAACTGCGGGCAGATTGACTGCATTGACGCGGAGGTGCAGTGATGAAAGCAATAGTTGTTGATGAGAGCTTCACTGCTACAACCAACGAAAAGGCACAGTCACTCGCTGCCGCCTACAAGGTCTATGTAGAAGCACTTGAGATTGCCGTCGGCAATCCCGCTTACACTGAAATTTGCCACCAGTCAGCGCGTAATGCGTTGGGCAAGGACTTTGAGTCTGCCCGTATTTGCTACGAGCTAAAGTATGTCTAAGCTAAAGGAAAGATCACATCCATACGTGGTCGATGCTGAAGCAATGCAATGGTGGAAGGAACATACGAAGCAAAGCATGTTTCCGCGCACCAAGTCGGGCAAGATCATGTCCAAGCAGCAAATCTGTTTCGCAATGGACCAGCTATGCCGCAAGCACGGTTACGCCGGCAGCGAGGATCTTGACCGGGCATTCCGCGCAGCGAAAGCGCTTGATCAGTGGAGATTTCAGCGTGAAGAAGCGAAAGCTTGAAATCACGCGCGGCAGGCTCACACATGCAAAGCAGCGTCGAAGACATATAAAGCGCGGCTGGTCTAAAAGGCAGTTCTCGACTTTGAAATAAAAAAGGCCCGCATAGTGCGGGCCTTTTGCTGCGTGGAAGAAGCTCAGTAGTCGTCGGGCAGCAGCACGCAGGTTGAACTGCGGTCAGCTTCCGTTATGACCCAAACCTTGCCACGCGGGAAGCTGTAGCTGGACAGGATGCGTAGATCGTGCTGCACAGCTTCAACGTTCGCCCGGGCATCCTCTTGCCCCAAGTTGCCCCAATCCCCTGCTGCGTGACGTTTTAGCAAGTCTACGGGGCTAATGTTGTTCAAGGCGCAGAAGCGAAGTGCTGCGGGGGTTGCAACAATGGCACCAAGTGGGAAATGCATATGCTGGCCGGCCGATGTCGAAAGCCTAACGGCTGTGCACTGGAACGCTGATCACGTTGCCGCGCCCGTACTGGGCTTCCAACTGCTGTTTGGCCGCGATTGGGTTGTCGGCGCTGACCTGCGCCCACACGACCATCGTGCCCTGCCCTGCCGCGCTACGAACGCGCACCTGTGCGCGGTAGGTCTTCATGCCTTGGCCTTCGTCTTCTTGCCGAAGCCTGCGCGCAGCGAGCCACTGACCAGCTCGATCTGGGCATCCAGTTCGCCAGCCACCACGGCCTCCTTGACCGCCCCCAGCGCGTCGATGACCTCCTGCAGGCTGGCCAACTCAATCGCGTTCTTGCCCTTGGCCAGCTCGATGGTCTTGGCGCCGTACTTGATGGCCAGCATCAACTTGCCAGAACTGGCGGTCCACCACCAATGCTTGACCTTGGTGTCGGCCTCGACCTGCTTGCGTGCTCCGGTCTCGTCGTCCTTCACGAACTTCTGGCGCTTGGCCGCATAGACCACCCCATCGGCTGCGGCCTTGGCAGCAGCGATTTGATGATCGATCTTGGAAGTCAGCTTCGCCCTACGCGCCATGACGGGCGAAAAGCGTTCCACTTGGGCGCTGACCAGCTTGAGCTTCGAAAACATTTGCATCACTTGCTCCAATAAAGTTGATAGAGCAAGTGTGTTTTCATCAAAACAAGAGAGCAACCTCTTTGACGCCAAGATGCATTTTCAGCCAAAGATCACACAGATCGATCATCAGTTCATGCAAATCAAAGCCGTTCATTCATTAAAGCCAACATGTATTCGACAGAATAATGCCGATCTACTGATGGATTTAGTGATAAGTTGATCTGCCATTTTACTGTGCATCGCTTCGCGCTACACAGGCCCCTTCGCTTTGCTCAGCCTCAGCAAGCTTCGGCTTCTCAAAGCTCGTGGCAATCGCTGACGCTCCATCCCATATATTTCTTAGTAAAAAGTAATGATCTATTGCATTCAGGGGCCAGACAGTGGAGGGCAGAAAGGGTATGGGGAAAACCACCAACAAATCGCTGGATTTCGCCCATAGAGTTTTCGAGTCAGACGAGCATCGAACAGATTGAATCAGAACTTTAGGAGCGTGGTTTGCTTATATCAACTCCAGCACAGCGTAGTTGAACTACCTGATTGCCGTCCTTGGTCGGGCCATCAATGTGGACACTGCTATTGCAACTCGTCTTCAATCACTCGCTGCGCAGCTCGCGGGCCAATACCTTACTTTTACATACCCGCGACAACTTTTATTGTTTAGTGTGCTGCTTAGACGCCAACGTGTTAGCTGGACTAGCTTCCGATGTAGGTCACCGGGGAACAACACAACCACGAACAGCCTCGCGGAATTTGAGTAGGGAACGCTTTCAGGCGCTTTGTCTCAGCACTATTGATTTCTCGGCGTGCCAACCTTTTGCTGCATGACTTTAGGTGACGACAACACAAGCTGCCGACAATGATATTTATCACCTGCCAACAAAAAGGCCCCACTTACCTGTTTCGGCAGTTGGGGCCATGTCTTGATAGTCAATCTCGACGCCTAAAGTGATGCAGATGCCCGAGTTGCACAGGCAGCTATATTTATCATTATTGAGCGGATTGCATGCTATTTTCCGACTTGAGAGAAATTTGTCTTCTACCTGCTGACTGGAAATTCCGCTTTATTGCCTTTGCATTCCGAAACCGCATCCACAGATGCTCATCTCAGATTCAGTCTTCAGACTCCTTTTTCAACCAGCTAAAATCTAATCTAATAATTGAAATTCCAATGCTCACTCTGAGAATTTCAGATAAATATCGAAGTTCCGAAGGAGAATATATGCGACTAGATGAGATTGAAGTAAGTAGCGCCGCAGAGCAGCGCGTCGGCCGACTCAAGGACAATGCCAAGTCTGCCAAGGATCGGGCAAAGCAGCTGACCTCACAAGCCGAGACTGGGGCCGAACAGCTGAAGATTCAGCAGTCCAGAGAGAAGATTTCAAAAATCAGGAAGGCTGGTCTGACATCGACGATCAAGCCGTATCACTAGGCGACAAATATCCCCGAGAGAGGTTGACGTGATTAGAATAGGTCGCGCACCGTTATAATAATTCAGGTATTTCCAGAACGGCCGTAAGTACGGCTAAGGGTTCACTGAAGTGAATGACTTGCTACGGCAACAAGCTAAAGCACTAGGCGCCTACTTGCGACCATTCGCGCAACTGGCGTAGCAGCTTCGTCTCACCGTTACCGGCCGCAGGAAAATTCTCAAAGGTAAGCCGAGGACCGCCCGCGTCATATCCACGCCGCATCTTGCCAACTTCGCCAGCGAAGAACTTTCCAGAAAGGTCACCCTGTCGCAGTCCTTCGGGGACTAGATCACTTAAAAGACTCATCAGTGCGCCGAATCCAATTGTCCTCGCCAACGGACAGTCCCCATCGTTCCACTCACGATGGAAAGCTTCAGCAACTGCATTGAAGTAGTTCATTAGAACTTTCAGCATAACTTGATCGCGATCCTCAATCCACATTGGACGGAAGACTAACTTGCTATCCTTTGGTGCGGGTTCGAGAACTCCACCACGCCGAATTACATCGCGATCGATCGCGGCA
The DNA here is from genome assembly GCA_947448955.1 of Burkholderiales bacterium. Classification (GTDB taxonomy): domain Bacteria; phylum Pseudomonadota; class Gammaproteobacteria; order Burkholderiales; family Burkholderiaceae_C; genus Pseudaquabacterium. The sequence goes on along the minus strand of CANFPU010000118.1, from coordinate 4,594 downwards.
TCCTTGGTAATAAGGGCCAGCAGCCGCTCGACAAAGGTACCTTGGCTCAAACTCGCCCTATATAACACCTCGTTTTCAAACTTTGGATTGGTACCCAAAAGTTTTATACGCCTGTAGAAAGGTGAGTTTGGGTCTGAGTTTAGTAGCTTTGCTATGTCGTGCGCGGATCGTTGAGGACTTCTACGCTCGGCAACGTCGAACAAGTCATAAACCAATGACTTGTTAACCTTGGTTTGCTTCGAATTAATCGTAGAAAAAAGATATGCCTTGTCCTCCTCATCGAGTCCGATAAAGATCGCGACAATTAACTGAAATTCATTTGCCGACTCATCGTCGAAACCCTTAAGTCGGTGTTGCCCATCAATGACAGAGAATGTATCTTGATTCTGAGAAATTACAAGTTTCACAAGGCCAACATCTTTGCCCTGAACTTCTATTCTATCAGGCCCCTCTATAAGCCTTTGGGGGTCTAGGCTAAGGATTATGGAATTAGGAAAGCTGGCGTCCGCCGTATGCAAATATTGGCGAATCTCTCTCACTCGCTCATCACTGATAGCGCGTTGGATACCTGCAGTGGTCTCATCTGCATCTAAAACCTTGCGGGTTTCTGGTCTAGCATTTCGGCGTAGGACACTTGCCGACATGACTCCAACGTAGAACACGCCTATGGGTTGCGTTACCCTCTGGGCGAGCAGTTCAAGATTTTCGCTTGTCACAATAGCCTTTCGGGCTTAAAGCTTGGCACCGTTGTAAGTGCCTTGCTGCTCGGCAGCTAGCGCCTCTTGCAGCCGCTGTTCTCGAGCCTCCGCGCGCTGCAGGTATTCGTGGTCTTCATCAAATCTATCGAAGGCTAGACGATAGACCCTTTCCAATTCCGCATCTCTACTCTTCAATCCTAGCGTGTAGGCCACAAAACCAAGCGGGAGAACAGCCAAGAGCAGCAAAGCGCAAAACCCTGTGACCACTACTTGATTGATCTTATCCGAGCGAAGAATTTCAGATGGTGAGGATACAGCAGCAAGAAGGCCGCCGAAAATCAACAAGACAATGAAGCCTCTTCGAACCCATTGAGCCTTTTCCTTTCCCTGCTCGACCTGGTACTCCTTTAAAGCATCCATTCCGGTCGCTGCAATTGTCACCGCGAGAACAACAAGGCTAAGTGCTAAGTCGCCCGGTAATTTCAGAGGTCCATTAGAAATGGCGACGAGCGCAATACTTGTGAGTACAGCTAACAAGCCCATAAAAACATTGACATACAACCAGTCAACGGCAGACGAAATCCATTTTCGCCAGCTCGTTGGATAATGGTGAAGGACAGGACCCTTAAGCATGATCTGCTGACTTTCCCTTCAATTGACAGCCGTCTACCGAGCCTTATCACAACTTCTGCTTGACCGCCGCAACAACCTGCTCTGGCTTTAAGAAGACGCCGTGCGCCCTTCGCAACGGCTCGCCGGGTAGCTTCACGAACATATCGCCTTGCCCCAGTAGGTTTTCGGCCCCGATCTCATCAAGGATGATCTTTGACTCGGTTCCCTTCTGCACCGACAGCGCGATCCGCGCCGGGATGTTGCTACGAAGCAGACCAGAGAAGGTGTCCGAGTCGGGACGCTGCGTCGCAAGCACCAAGTGGATGCCAGCGGCGCGGGCCTTTTCCGCAAGGCGCTCAATAAGCGGTTGAATATTCTTGTCGCCGTGGACGAGCGCCGACATTTCCTCGACAACCGCAACGATGAATGGGAGTTGTTGTCCTTGCTTGCGCGCGTCAGCGATGTTGGAAACGCCGATTCGCTCGAAGGAGGCGTAGCGGGCATCCATCTCAACTACAAGCTCCTGCAGCATCTCCCGTGCCTGAGGCGTCTCCGTCGCAATGCTGCCTCGGTATAGGTTTTGTAGTTTTGAGTAGCGAGCAAACTCGACGCGCTTGGGGTCGATCAATGCAAGTTGGAGCGTTTCCGGCGTGTGCTTCAGCAACAAGGAAGCTATCAGTGAATGTAGACAGACGCTCTTGCCAGAACCCGTAGTCCCGCCAACAAACAGATGCGGCGCAGTGGCCAGGTCGATGACGACATCATCGCCGGTCACGGTCACACCGGCGTAGACCAGTAGCTTCGATGTATCACGTGGCGACTTGGCAGCCCAGTCCTTGATCTTGTCGAAGGACACGCCGATCCAGGATTCGCGTGGGCGCGGCAAATCGATGAACACAGTCCGTGCCTCATCAGCGTTGGCCTTGGCGGGTAGCTTGTCGCCAAGATTCAACGCGAGCGCTAGCTGCGGCAAGCCCCTGTCGATCTTGCCGGAATCGGCCAGGTTCATGAGCAGAACGCGATACCGCGTGAGGCGCGCTCCGTGCCGTGCATCCTTGATCTGCACCTGAATGCCCATTTCGCTGAGGGCCTTGGCGAGCGCGGCGGACTGATCCTGCGCTGCACCCGGCTTGCCCGGTTCAGGTACGACGCCATCGTCCTGGGTCGTCGCTGTCTCAGGCATTTGTGATCGACGCTCGACGAGAGTTTCAAGGAACTTGTCGTAGTTCTGCTCACACTCGTTGAAATCGCGCCAGAGTTCGAGCGCGCCTCGGTGCCAGTGCAGCCGAATGGTGTTGCGCAGCGCCTCAAGTGAATCGATGGCCGGGCCCCCTCTCAGAAGCGAATGGGTGACCAGCAGTCCAACCCATGCGCCGATGTTCTCAGGCGAAAAGAGGCTCTGTGCAGGGATGTCCAAGCCCTTGGAATCGACAGACGTTTCCGGAAGCGGGCCCATGTTCAGAGACCGGCCAATGGCCAGCCGCGCAACCTGCGCCTTGGTCTCAAGCGCAAGTTGCTGCCGAAGCTGATCCGTGTAGCGGTCTGCTTCCTGACTCGTGCGATAGCGCAGGCTCAGGACAGCTTGGATGTCGATGTCGCTCATGATGCTGCCGCGAAGTATTTGCCCTTGCGAGCGACAGTGCGCCCGATGCCGTCGCCCACATCGGAATGTTCAAGCAGGTAGGTAACTGCGACGTTTTTCTTGATGCGCCGAAAGAACTCTGAGTTGATTTCCTCGTCCTGGGAAAGCAGGATGACTTGGCGGCTGGGATCGCTCGTCCAAAAACGGAAGATATTCTCGCGGTGCTTACTGTCTAGGCGGCCCAGCGGGGTATCGACAACCAGAGGGGCAGGAACCTTCGAGACCTCTGCGAGACCTGCAATCAATGCCGTCGCGAAAATCTGATTTTCGCCCGCTGAGCGATCGAAGGTAAGCTCCTTGCCGTTCGCGCTGAGCACCCTTGTCGTCCCATCGTTTTCGATGACGATCTTGTCTACCTGGCTTTTGTGAGCAAGCTGCTTATACACGCGAGTCATCGCGACTGACAGCTGCTTCACCTTCATCGGGAATAGGCTTGGTACAACCTCGTCGATGACCTTGCGGACGCGCTCTGACTTCTCCAGCAACTGGCGCACCGGGCTTGTCGCGTCGGCGCGCTGTCGCTCCTGCTCGTAGCGGGCCCTCACCTGGTTTACCGTTACTTCAAGCCCGGCGATCTGGCGAGTCTCATCACGGATATGGGCCTCAAGCGCATCGATATCGGCTGTGACTTTATTGAGGTTTGCTGTGAGGTCAGACAGCGTGCCGTCGCGATCCACGCCTTCAAGGCGGGTGATGCGGCGGCGAAGCTCCTCGATGCGGTCCAATAGCCTGCGCTGCTCGTCGAGCAACTCGTTGACTTCCTGCTGGCCGACACTGATCGAGTCAAGAAACTCTTGGGCCTTACGGCGCAAGTCTGCACCCAAATAGGGGTGCAGCACCTTGTCGGCGCAGTTTGTAGGCGGCGGATGGAACAAAGACGCCCACGCGGTTTCGATACGAGTCCGAATGGCCGTGACCTGTTCCGATGACAAGGCGGGGTTGATGACAGGCGAATCGGCGCCTAGAAATGCAGTCGCAAACTGATCGCGTTTTGGCTGGAGCGCTCGACACTCTGTTTGCCATTGTTCCAGAGCAATTTCACGTTGAAGCTGATTGCGAAAGTCGGCAAGCAAGGTCGCTGGCATCAGATGAAAGGGCAGCTTCTCGCCCAGAATCTTCTCCAGCTTTCGTTGAACTCCCTTGAGTTCATTCCCAAGTTGCGTGCGTTCCTCAACGAGGTCCGCGACCGAGGCGATGGCACCACCACCGCCGCCAGCAGAAGTAATGCGCTCGATCAGTGAAGTGCGCTCAGCCTTGGCATCATCGAGCTTAGAAGTGCTCTGAGCCGCATCCTGGCGCATTTCAGCGAGCTTGCCCTCATCGACCGTTAGCTCATTAAGCATGCGATCAATGTTGGTTTCGTCAACACTTGAAATATTTTGCCGCTTGTTTGCCTCGAAGCCCTTGAGTCGGTCGGCAAGGCCTCGAAGCAGCACGACGCCAAGAAGACCCTCCAAGCCTTGCTTGACCTGTTCGATGCGGGACTGATCTGCCAGTTTCTTAACCTCTTCGCCATCAAAGAAGAAGAAGGGAGCAACCCAGGTTCAACTGGTCGTCGCAACACAGGTACGGCTCAACGCGTTTGAACACGCGGTGGCCCAGAATAAGTGAATTGGGTTGCGGTCTGATTTCTCTCTCTTGC
>CANFPU010000117.1 GCA_947448955.1 Burkholderiales bacterium | reverse complement strand
GAGTTAATTCATGCGCTTAAAAATGGGACTTACGTCACGCTGCGGCTGACCTCCAGCATGTACCACCGCTTTCATGCGCCGGCCGATGCCATCTTGGAACATGTGACCCACATTGCTGGCGACACCTGGAACGTCAATCCGATTGCCCTAAAGCGTGTGGAGCAGTTGTTTTGCAAAAATGAGCGTGCCGTGCTGAATCTGCGTTTAACGGACGGCACGCCTATGGTGATCGTGCCTGTGGCCGCTATCTTAGTAGCCAGTTTACGGCTGCATGCCATCAACCTTCTCTTCCACGTGGACTACAAGGGTCCCCATGAAATTCCTTGCGCTTTCCCAGTTTCCAAAGGGGCAGAAATGGGCTGGTTCCAACACGGTTCTACCATTTTGGTTTTTGTTCCACCGGGATTTCAACTGGCACATGGAATTGAAACAGGCGAGCGGATTCAGATGGGGCAGGCTTTGTTGGAAAGAACAGCATGAAAAATCTCATTTACCACATCACACGCAATTTCACTCGGCAACAGCAGCCACTCATGTGGTTTCTTATGATCATGACGGTGTTCACTGGACTGTCATGTACGCCTTTGCCCCCCAAACCACCTGCGCTACCTTTTCAAATCAGCTTGCTGGCATTCAATGATTTTCACGGCAATTTAGAACCTCCTCAATTGAGTGTGCGAGAAACAGTCAATCAAATACCCACCCTGGTTCCGGCAGGCGGCATAGCCTACATGGCCTCAGCCATTGCCCAACTCAAAAGCCAAAATCCGCATCACGCGGTAGTTTCAGCTGGCGACATGATTGGTGCCTCACCCCTGATTTCAGCGCTTTTTTTAGACGAACCTACTATTGAAGCCATCAATGCCATTGGCATTGATTTCAATGCCGTCGGCAATCACGAGTTTGACAAAGGGGTTTCTGAGCTGGAACGCATGCGCTTTGGTGGGTGTACCCAATTCACGCCGCTCAAGCCCTGCCTGATCAACGACAAGTTCCCGGGTGCACAATTTGAATTTTTGGCCGCCAACGTCAAAAAAGAAAATGGGCAGACCCTGTTTCCAGCCTATGGCATCAAAGTGTTCAAACAAGGCGACCAAGAAGTCAAGGTTGGATTTGTGGGTATGACGCTCAAGGGTACGCCACAAATTGTCACGCCAGCGGGAGTGAAAGGCGTTCGGTTTGAGTCTGAAGCGCAAACGGCCAATGCGCTGGTGCCCTTGCTCAAAGCACAAGGCGTTGCCGCCTTGGTGTTGGTGATGCATGAAGGGGGGACCGTCAAGGGCGGCCCCAATGACCCCACCTGCCCCGGCTTGACCGGCGACATCATTCCCATTTTGAATCAACTCGACCCGGCTTTTGATGTCGTCGTTTCAGGACACACTCACCGTGCTTACGCCTGCGACTACAGTCAATTCAATCCTGCCAAACCGTTTTTGCTGACCAGCGCCGGGCAGTATGGCACGCTGCTGACGCACATTGAATTGCAAGTGGATGCGCTGCAGCGCAAAGTGACTCACAAAAAAGCCCATAACCTGATCATTCAAAGCGAAGCCTATACCAACAGTGCTGGAGTGCGTGTTGCCACCACGCCCTTGCTACCTCAGTTCACACCACACCCAGTGGTTGAAAAAATTGTGGCCCATTACAAACAAGCTTCTAAAACGCAAGCCATGCGTGTGGTCAGCCGCCTGCCCCAATCCATTACCCGAGAAACCACGCCCTCTGGCGAGAACCCCTTGGGCAATTTGATTGCCGATGCCCAGTGGTTCGCCACCGCAGCCCCTGACAAAGGCCATGCGGATTTCGCACTGATGAACCCTGGTGGTGTGCGCGCTGATGTGCTCTTGCCTGCTGGAGGCGGACCCGTGAGTTACGGCCAGTTATTCAGTGTCCAACCCTTTGGTAACACCTTGGTGGTGAAAAGCTTCACTGGCCAACAAGTCAAAGACATACTTGAGTTTCAGTTCGCTCAAGAGAGCAGACCCAGGGTCTTATTTCCGTCTGCGCAATTGCGCTACAGCGTCGATTTGAAACTGCCCCCAGGGGAGCGGATCAGCGACATTCAGATCAAAGGCTTGCCCTTGCAAATCAACAAGGTCTACCGAGTGACAATGAACAGTTTCCTCTCCACAGGTGGTGATGGCTTCGCGCTGTTCAACCTCGGCACGGACAGTCTAGGCGCTGATTTGGATGTGGATGCTTTGGTTGATTATTTGTCGCAACACCCAGGAATAGAACCTGCTTCCACCAATCGCATTCAAAGAAAATTTTGAAAATCACTTTCTTTTAATTGATGAATTTGACGAAATCATCATAAATATGTCACAGGCAAAAGCTAAATTTCAGACTTGAACAATCTATGACTTAGCATGCGACAGTGGCAAAAAACTTCTCGAAAAAAAGCACGCATCGAAATCATCCCGATGATCGATGTGATGATGTTTTTGCTAGTCTTCTTCGTGTTGGTCAGTGTCAATGTGATCCCTGCTTTGGGCATCAAAACCCAGCAGCCGAGCTCAACACAAGCTCAAACGCTGATCACCCCTGACAAACAGGTCATGGTCACTTTGGGCCGTGAAGGCCTGATCCAAGTTGATGGGCAAGAGGTTGCGCTGGAGCGCTTGGTCAGCACCATCCAATCCAAGGCGGCGCAAAAAGAAAACATTGCGGTGGTGGTGAACAGCGACAAAGGTGCCGAAGTTCAAACATTGGTGGATGTGATGGACGCGATCAAGGCGGCTGGTTTGGGCAAAGTGGCATTGGCTGCACGCAATCGGACTTGAGATGTGGATCGATCGTTTGAATGCCCAAAGGCATAACGTTTCAACCAGCATTTCGCTCGCTCTCATCGGTTTCATTTGGTTCTTGTCCCAAACTTTGGCATCAACACCCCGCAGCGCTCTGCAAGAAGCCATAGAGTTGATTTTTGTAGAGCCCGAGCGTTCGGTGACGGTTCCTGCTCAGGCACGGCCGGTTGTGCAACCCCAGTTAAAAACAGCACCCCCCGAAAAAACCACACCCCAACCCACCGTCACATCCGAGCTTAAACCCTTGGCCACGGCCACCAACACCGCGGCTGCAACATCGAACCCAGAACCCGTGAAACCCGAGTCAACTAAGCCAACGCAAGCCATAGTTGCAACCCCTGCACCACCAGCGCCGATTGCCGAACCCGTTAAACCAGCGCCAGCACCCTCTAGCGCATCCATCGAAAGCGGCTATGTCGCCACATTGCGTGCCCAACTCAACGCCAACAAACGCTACCCCACCGGACGCGAAGCCAGTCTGCAAAGACCCTCGGGCAAGGCGGTGGTGTGGTTTGTTTTGAACCGCAATGGTGCGCTCAACGACGCCGGCATTGAAGACAGCAGCAATTCCATTATTTTGGACAACGCCGCCTTATCGGCCGTGCGTCGAACCCCTTACGCCGCATGGCCAGAAGGCAGTTGGCCTGGCCAATCGCAACACCGTTTCACCGTCACGCTGGACTTTGCGCCAGTCAACTGATTTTTTAAATCGCAACTCCACTTCATCTTGAGGAATTTCATGAAACGTTTCAAACCCACACGCTTGGCGCTCTTGGTGAGCATGGTTTTCAGCGCCCCCTTGTTGATGGCGCAACAGTCGACGGATGTCGGCCGCATCAACGTCGAAGGCCAACCCGGTGGCACCGACACCGGCATGATCGTCCAAGAAGAAACACCCAAAGCGCGCAGCTCGGTAAACCGCCAGTACATGGAAAAGATCAATCCAGCGGCCAACGCATTCCAGGTCATTGACATCCTGCCAGGCGTCAACACCTTCAGCTATGACGCCACGGGCCTTTTTGGCGGTGGTATTCGAATGCGCGGTTTTGCCGGTGACCAACTCGGCATGACCATCAATGGCGCCCCTGTGAACGATTCAGGTAGTTTCTCGGTCTACCCACAGGAATACACTGACACAGACAACCTGTGCGAAGTATTTGTCACACAAGGCTCAACCGACACCGATACCCCGCACGTGGGCGCTACCGGCGGCAATATTGGCATGGTCACTTGCGGCCCTAAAGACACATTTGGTGTGCGCGTTGCGCAATCTTTGGGGCAACTCAACTTTCGCCGCTCCTTTGTTCGCGTGGACACCGGCAAAGTCGGTCCTAGCGATTTGAAGGCTTTCATCTCCTACTCCAAGGCCACTGCGGACAAATTCAAAGGCGCCGGTGGTGCCGACCGCGATCACATCGACTTGGGCGTTGAAGTACGCCCCAATGCCGATGTTTTCTTGAGCGCCAGCCTGCTGTACAACAAGGCATTGAACAACAATATTCGCGCGTTGACCAATCCCCAAATTGCCCAATACGGCCGCAATTTTGACTTCAGTACCGTCGCGCCACAACATTTGGCTGCTGTCGCTGGTACGGCGCAAACCGAAGTTTCACCGGCTGATGGTTATTACAAATTCAACATCAACCCCTTCCGCAATTACTTGATGACCAGCAAGGCCGAGTTCAAAGTGAACAAAGACCTGACGGTGAGCGCTGAGCCTTACTATTGGTATGGCTATGGCACGGGCGGCGGTCAAATTCAACTGTTGACTGAAGGCGGCACAGGCACCAATGTCACCCGACTGAAAGACCTCAATGGCGACGGCGACACTTTGGACAAAGTGCTGGCCTATGGCAGCAGCGTGACCGAAACTCACCGTCCTGGCGTCACCTTCAAAGCCAATTACCGTATTGACAACCACAACATCAATACCGGCTATTGGTTTGAGCGTGCAGAACACCGTCAAACCGGCCCTCGCGTGGCCTTTGACAACAACGGCAACTCCGCTAACACTTGGTTAGACAATTCAGCCCTGTACTTGCAGCGTCCCGATGGCCAGGCCTACCAAGCCCGTGACTGGAAAACCATCAGCACCGGCAGTTCCTTGTACGTTCAAGACGCCATTGCGTTGATGAACGACAAATTGGTGCTGCAAATTGGTGCCCGCAACTCCACGATTGACCGTGACTTCACCAACTATGCCAACGCACAATCGAGTTCAACCACTGGCCGCTCAGATGCAGACTACCAAATCAAGCGCAGCTACAGCAAGTTCTTGCCCAGCGTAGGTCTGAAGTACAACCTGGACACTGAAAACTCTGTGTTCTTCAACGTGGCTGACAACTTCAAGGCACCAGGAAACTTCAGTTTCCAAAACTTGTTGCAAGGCGGCACCGTGGTCAACGGCGTCTTGACCGGTGCCACACTGCGCAACCCTGCCGTCGGCATCGAAACATCGACCAACATGGATTTGGGATATCGCATGCAAACCGAGACCACCACCTTGTCGGGTTCGGTTTTCATGGTCAATTACAAGAACCGCATCGCGCAAGCCTTTGACCCTGCGACGGCCCTTACGGTGGACTACAACGTGGGTGATGTCACCATGAAAGGTGCTGAGTTGGAAGCCGGCCAAAAGCTGAACAAGAACTTCTCCTTGTACAGCTCGTTGAGCTACATTGAAAGCCTGATGAAGCAAGATTTGAAGTTGAGCAGCACATTGACCGAATCGACCGCAGGCAAGAGCATGCCCGATACCCCCAAGTGGATGGCGGCGTTGGCGGTCAGCTACAAAGAAGGTCCATGGTTCGGTCAACTGACAGCCAAATACACAGGCTCGGCTTTCTCGACTTTGGTCAACGACCAGCAGATGAACAGCTACACCTTGTTGAATTTGGTCGCGGGTTACAAGCTGCCAAGTTCCAACTTCTTTAAAGCCCCTGAGGTGCGTTTGAACATCGACAACCTGACCAATACCGAATACCAACGCATCAATTCACCCAGCGGCTCTTTGTTTACGGCGCGGGCCTTGCCTTTGGGAACTGTGGCAGGTTCCAACCCTTCTTACTACATCGGTGCACCGCGCTTTGCCAGCGTGACCCTGCGTTCAGACTTTTAAGGATCAAGGCATGATGCTTTTTTTGCACGATGCATCTTTGTATTTGCTGTACGCGGCGCTGGCCTTGGCGGTGTATTTGGTGATTGAACGCAGCATTTTTTATACCCATGCCCATCGCCAAATCCAAAACTTGCTGGAGGCCTTTCAAGTGCGCAGTTCACTGCCTGACTTCAAGTCAGGCGAAGTGGGTGCTGTGCTGGTTGCAGCTTTTGCGCATGGCGTGCAACATTCGACATCTCAAAAAGTGGCCGACGATGCAGCTGAGCAAGCCTATATTCGGGTGCAACACAAGCTCAACCAAAACCTCTGGATGCTAGACACCATTGTTACAGCGGCCCCATTACTGGGTCTGTTGGGGACCATCTTGGGTATTTTTGACACCTTCACGGCTTTGGCCAAGTCAGGTATCTCAGATCCCCAAGGTGTCAGTGCGGGCATTGGTACCGCACTCTTGGCTACGGCCGTTGGTATTGGTGTGGCTTTGATTTGCGTGGTAATTTACAACGCATTTTTGGCCAAGATTGAACGATTGGGCGATGAGACCAAATTGGTGTTGCTCGAAATGTCTAAACAGTCCGCTGCATGATCATTGCCAGCCAGTCTTTGTTGCCTGCCGACGCAAGTTGGCAGGCATTTTTTTGGCGACGAGAGATGGATTCGAACCACCATGAGCAACCAGACATTGCATGTCAGTTGATCAGCGCCTTGCCCCGCCCTGCTGCGATTCTGAGGCGCAAGTGTTGAATGTTGATGACACGCAGAGCCCGGATTGATAGCGAAGAATGTTTTTGGTCAATCAGTCGACAGGAATGGCCTCGTTTCCTGACTTGTCTTTAATGCTTTGGAAATCAAAGACACCAGTGAAATGAAGACCGCCACTGCACTCAGGTACACCGCAAACTCACCCGAAGGCGTTGTCTGAATCCGAGTCAATAAAAATATGGCGGTTCCAACCAATACCCACATCACGCACCATTTGACTGAATTGCGCTGCCAAAACTTGGGGAATGATTGGGTCAGCGCATACCCGCTGAGTCCTGCCAACCACCCCAAACAGCCCCCAGCAATCACATCAATAGGCCAATGAACACCCAAGGCAATCCTAGAGCAAGCAATCAAAATCGCCACCGTCAACACCGTCACTTTGATGCAAATTTGAGTGGCATTTTTCTCTTCTTTTTTCAAACAAGTCAGCACCACTGAGGCCATGGCAAAGGCCGTAATGCTGTGTCCAGACGGAAAACTTTGAGCCATCAATACATCGGACAAAGCATGGTAATCCGTCGACGCCAAAATGGCACCCGGTCGTGGGGCATTGAACCAATTTTTCAAACTGCTAGACAAAAACCCGCCCAAGGGGATGGCCGCAATCAAACCATAGATCCATTGAGGCCGATAAACCAACAGGGGGGCCATCAGACACAACAACACCAAGGTGTCGCCCAACATGGTGAAGTTGATCCAAATTTGCGCATCCACAAAGAAAAACAGGTGGTTCAAATTTTGGAAAAACATCACCCCTGGTGGCAGACCCCATTGCATGGCCATAACGGTCAGCAAAAGGCCGATCACGATTTGGTCACAGCGGGTCAATGGGTATGACTTCATGACTTCCATCCTGTGCAGATTGAGTAATTGAAATGGGCAATTTGCCGACCCCAGACCCAAATCGCTAAGGGCTCGAGATACTCACACTTTGTAAATTCATGCTGCGCAACGGGCGGCGAATAACTCATCACCGACCAGTCCACCCACAACACCTTGTCCTCTGCTTGAACCGAACCAAACCAACGGTCGAATTGATCTTGGTGGGAATAAATCACCTTCACCGGCCAGGGCCGGGCATACCAAGCGATGCGACTGGCCATCGTCCAGTTCATGACCCCCAAAGTGGTGGCACCGTGTTGCGCTGCCAACTGCGCTGCCCGTTGCGCTGCGGGTTCCCAGCCGAACAAATCAGCAAAGGGATTTTTCACGGCGGGGACCTCTTTTTGTCCAGGCAAGGAAGTGCGCTGTGCCCCGATTTCTGGCGAAAGGCCGCCACGCACCATGACGCTGAAAAAAGCCAGTAACAAAAGCCCCTGCAAGTTCAGAATCGCACGTTGAATTCGCGACTGCGAAATCCACTTTTGGCTCAACCCCCAAGCCGCCAGTGGAATGAAGGCCACACCGAAAGGCGTACTCCAATGGGGCAACGTGCTGCCCTTGCCTGATAAAAAAACAAACAGCAGCAACCCCGGCGCCGCAAAATACAAAGTCAATTGCTGAGCAGAGAGGCCCTGGGTTGGCAGAGCAGGAGCCGACTTTGCGAAACCACCAGCCAAGGCAAAAGGCAAAATCAAACCCAGAGCCAACCACAGCGTCAAGATGTAGGCCAACGCCTTGAGGGCTGACCAAGTGCCCGCCCCTTTGGCATGATTTATCTGGTAAGTGAACGATGCCCAGTCATGTTGCAAATTCCAGAAAAAAACGGGGGTCACACACAGCAGCGCGATGAGCACGGCCAACCAGGGACCTGTTTGCCGCAACCACTTGAACCCATAAGCCTGAAATAGACACAAGGCCACACCCAAGGCCAATAACACAGCGGTGTATTTGGAGAGACCCGCCAAACCCAATGCCAAGCCCAGCGCGATCCATTGAGCGGCGGTCGTGGTGCTTTGCGCTTGGCATAAGCGCCAAGTCAGCACCATGACCCCGGTGATCAAAAGCATCAACAAGGTGTCGGGGACCCAGGCAAAGCCCAATAAGTGGGGCAAAGGACTCAAAAGGTAAAGCAACAAATCAATGCGCATGCCCCACCATTGAAAATGGCGCAACGCAGGGAACAAGGTATCTGACAAAACCACGAGCCCCAAACCCGTCAGTACCCAAGACAACATCGGGCAAATGCGCAGCAACAGATCGGTCGCACCCATCTGCACAAAAGGCCATTGCAGCCATCCGACCAACGGTGGGTGGTCGTAGTAGCTCCAATCCAAATGCCATGCATACAAGGCGTAATGGGCCTCATCGGGCGATAAGCCCAAGCACAGCGCGAAAATCAAATGCAATAAGGCGCCCGCACCCAGGGCACGCCATATCGAAGCCTGATTGAAATTGAGGGGCAGAGTCACCATCACCTCTCAATGCTTGGCACGCTGAGGCCAAACGAGCATGGAGGTGACGCCAAAATTCCAAATCAGCCCCACCAAAATACCCATCAGACCCGACAAGACCCACAACCCGTCGCTGCCATACAAATAACTTGCGACGCCCACATTGGCGGCACCGCCCAGGCTGCAAGCCAACATGAACTTGATCAAACCCCAAAACCAAGCTTGGCCATGCAACTGCTGATCTCTGTAGGTCAGCAGATTGTTCAAGTAGAAATTAAAGACCATAGAAATCAGGACCGCAGACGCTTGCGCCACCATGAACGGCAGTACAAAAAGCACCTTTGAAATCCCCAACACCAGCAGGTGCACAGCCACCCCCATGGCGCCCACACTGGCAAACGAAATCAACTTAGCGGGCACATATTGGCCAACCGTTTTATCGGCAAGCAACATCAAATAATCCCAAGCCACGCGGGTGTCTAACTTACTTTCACCGGCCACACGCAGACCAAAATGAAACGGTATTTCTTTGATCTGCAAGGGCTTGGGAGAAGACACCACCAAATCCACCAAAATTTTGAAACCCAAGTTGGACAGGCGGTAAACGGCACCCTCCAAAACGGACCGACGCATCATGAAAAATCCGCTCATTGGATCTTGCAACTGCAGCTTCAGTAATTTTTGACTCAGCAAAGTAGCCCATTTGCTGACACTGACGCGTTGTTCACTCCAATCACCGGTACTGCCACCTTCGACATACCGAGAACCCACGGCCAGATCAAAGCCCTCTGACTGCACGGCTTGCAGCATGGCTGGTAAACAGTTTTCGTCGTGCTGCAAATCTGCGTCCATCACCGCCATGTAGGGGGCCGCAGAGGCCAACAGGCCTTCAATGCAGGCACTGGACAAGCCTCTTCGCCCTACCCGTCTGAGGACCCGAACACGCGCGTTGCACTGAGCGATGGTGTGTAATTTTTGATAGGTTCCGTCTTGAGAGTCGTCGTCAACAAAAATCACTTCCCATTCAATACCTTGCAGGGTCTGGGTCAAGCGATCGATCAGGACACTGACATTGCCCACCTCATTGAAAGTCGGGACCACCACCGTTAACTGCAGCGAACTTCCCGTCATGTCAATGCACTCCATTCACCGCATGGGGCAAACCCATGACCAGCACAGGCAGCCAAGAAATAACCAAGGTGCCTAGAAAAATTGCCATCACGGCGGGCGCCACGGAGAGCACCACTTCACGCAATGGTTTTTTGAATACCGCGCTGGCAAAGTAGATATTCATCCCAGCAGGTGGGCACAAAAAGCCCATCTCCAGATTCGCCAAGAAAATAATGCCAAAGTGAATGGGATCGATGCCATAGCTCACCGCCAAGGGCAACAGCAAGGGCACCAAGACCACAATGGCCGCGTAAATTTCCATCAAAGCGCCAGCAAAAAACAAAAATACGTTCAAGGCCAGCAAGAACACATATTTGTTTTGGGTCATGCCTTGCACCCACTCGGTCGCCAGGTCAGGCACGCCGGCATCGATCAGGTAGTTGGTCAAGCCCAAGGCCATCCCCATGATCAGCATGACGCCGCCAATCAGTTGGGTGGTTTGGTTAATGCATTCGCAAAACTGTTTCCAACTTAATTCTTGGTGCGCCAACACCTGGGTAGCGATGGCATATACAGCGGTCAAAGCCGCGCTTTCAGTCGGCGTGGTCAGACCGCTGACCAATGAACCCACGGCCACCAAGGGCGCCAACAACTCCCATTTGGCTTGCCATGCGGCTTCTGAGAAAGACGTTAATTTTTCAGAGGAGACAGCGGAAAGCTGAGGTCGCGACGTCCTCCGCCATGAGGGTAAAAATCCACCCAAAATAACCAAGAAAAAGACCATCACAACAGCTGGAATGACGCCCGCCAAAAACATGGTGTTGATGGGTACCCGCGCCAAAATGGCATACATGATCAAGGGCACCGAGGGCGCTAACAGCACCCCCAGCGCACTGGCACTGGTGACCAAGCCCATGCCCTTGTTTTCCGGATAGCCTGACGACCTGAGCAAAGGCAAGAGCAACCCACCCAAGGCCAAAATCGTGACACCGCTGCCGCCCGTCAGGGCCGTGAAGCATGAACACAGCAAAGCAACGGCCAAGACCGTCCCCACCGGGCCATCACCCAACAAGGAGACAAAGACACGACTCAATCGCTGTGAGGCCTGGGTCTTGGCCAAAACCAACCCCGCCAAGGTAAACAAAGGCAGTGCAGGCAACGATGGATTCACGGTGATTTGGTAATGCGACAGGGCCAGCGAAGCCAGCGGCAACCCCTCGTGTCCCAGGAGCAACAGTCCTAAGCCTCCCAGCACGGCAAAGATGGGCGCCCCGCTCAACAGCAAAGCACACAGCACCAGACAGCCCACAGGCAAGGGGATGCTTTGAAAATCCACGTTCCAAGCCAGCCAAGTGCCGAGTACAGGCCAAGCCACGGCGCAGATGACGCCCCAGTGCCATGTCAGGCCACTTTGCCAACCCATTCTGACGGCCAAAAGTCCAAACCCCAGCGGCAAAAAAGCCTGCAACCACCACAATGGCAATCCATAGGCTAAGGTCGGCGCAGAGACCATCTCACTGGCCACCAGTGTCCCACTGGAAGCGCAGAGCATGCCCGACAACACGGCGCCGCCCGCTTGACAAAAAATCTGCAGCCCCTTTTGCACACTGGGATGGCTGTGGGTGGCTAAACCCAAGCTCGACAAATGGCCCTGGCGCTGAGCGGCCACTGCGCCCATCATGGCCACCAATAAGCCCAAGTGTTGAACCAAAACAGGTGCATTCTCAATCCCTTGCCCATGCAATGGGCGAAGCACCATTTCGACCATGGGAATCAGCGCCATCCCCACCAAAGCGACCCCAGCCAAAACGCCGTCCAGTGCAATCCCTTTGCGCACAACCTGCGCCCAAGCCCGACTCATTTGGTGCGTCCAGCGCGGTAGGCTTTCAAATGCAGCATCACTTCATCAAAGGTCTCTGCGGGCACCATCGTGCCCCTGATGCGCGGGTACAGACTGTCGGCAAGGGCATTCCATTCCTGCATTTGTGCGGTTGTTGGGGTGGTGACTTTCAAGCCGCGCTTCTTCATCGCATCCACCGCTTCATCCACCTCTTTGCGGGCTTGTGCCCGAATCACTGCACCCGCTTGATCACTGGCGGATCGCATGGACGCTTGCAGTTCGGGGGACATGTCGGCCCAGGTTTTTTGGGTCACCACCAAGGCCCCAACAATCGGTGCCCAGTTGATTTCCAGCATGTGCGGGGCCGTGTTGTAAATCTGCGTAGCCAAAGCAAAGTAAGGGGTTGACGGCACCACGTTAATCATGCCGGTTTGGATCGCCGGCAAGATGTCTGT
>CANFPU010000116.1 GCA_947448955.1 Burkholderiales bacterium | reverse complement strand
GTGTGCCCAGGCGTGGGCTCGAGCCAGACCTCGTCGGTCAGGCGGTGGTCGGTCTCGACCAGGTCGGCCAGGCCGGCATTCAGGATGGGCCGCACCGAGTCGCCGAGGATGTCATCGGGCTCGGCGCTGCCATGGCCCTCTTTGGGCTGCTGCGACCAGTGCTCCCACTCCTTGCGGGCGAACAGGTAACGCGCGTTGGCAAAGGTCGGCACCCATTGGCCGTCAACCCAACGGGTGTTCCAGCCGACATGGTCGACGTGAAGATGGGTGCACAGCACCGTGTCGATCGTCTGAGGCGCAAAGCCGGCGTCGGTCAGGTTCTGCAGGAACGGATTGTTGAGCTGGTTCCAGCCCGGGTTCTGGCGCACCTTGTCGTTGCCGACGCAGGTATCCACGACGATGCGCCGACCCGCAGACTCGATCACAAAGCAGTGGATCGACAGCAAGAGTCGGCCTTCGTCGGTGGCGAAGTGGGGCTTGAGCCAGGCATGGCGCGCGACCAGATCGGCCGGCGGATCCTTGAAGAAAAACTTCGGCGAGGTCGGCACCGGGCCCATTTCGACGACCTGAGACACACGGACCTTGCCGATCTGCCAGCTGTTCATGTTGAGGCTCTCCAAAGGATCAAAGGGTTTGAACGCGATACGACCAGTATCGCCGCTTCAAGCTCGGCCCGTTCGTTTCAACGCAGCCGCAGACCGCTGTGCTGGTTCAGCAGCGCGCCACAGCGCAGTTTTGCCCTCGTACACGATCAATCTGGCGGAACCGCCTGTCCCGAGGCCATGCTGAATGCCTGCGCACCCGAGGACGCATCGATTGCAGATGGGCTGCGTGCGACCTTGCCTTCGGTATGCGTCTTGCTCACTCAGCGACCAGACACCTGCTCTTTGCCTCGCCGATGGCTGGGTCAGGAACGATGAGAGACCTGGCCGCTTCACGCACTCCGGCATCATTGGGGGCTGGTCTACTGGCGCCTTTGCCGGTTTCCTGCCTGTGTGCAAAGAGGTGACATCGTGACTTTGATCCTGGACCTGAGGTCTGAACAGACGCCGACCGCGTGCGTCCAATGAGTGCCGGCACACCGCTACCCGGCACCCCGAAGCCGATGCATTACTGGCCAGGCGCTAGCGGCGTGCGCATCGCAGGCGACGCCTGGGGTCCGCCCGAAGGACCCCTGGTGCTGTTGCAGCATGGTGGTGGCCAGACCCGTCATGCTTGGAAAGGTGCGGGCGAAACCCTGGGCGCCGCCGGTTACCGCGCCGTGGCATTCGATGCCAGAGGTCACGGCGACTCTGACTGGGCACCTGACGGTCGCTATGGCCAGGACTTGATGGTCGAAGACCTGAAGTGTGTGGTCGCCGCCTTGGGCGCCCGCCGCCCGGTACTGGTGGGCGCCTCGATGGGGGGTGGGACCAGCCTGACGGCCATCGGCGAAGACCAGGTTGACGCGACCGCGCTGGTGCTGGTGGACGTCGGTCCGCATATCGAGCCAGAAGGGGTGGACCGCATACAGGCCTTCATGAGCCAGAAACCAGACGGCTTCGCGTCCCTGGAAGAAGTGGCCGATGCGATTGCCAGTTATCAGCCGCACCGCACCCGTCCGCGCAATCTGGACGGGCTGGCCAAAAACGTTCGCCTAGGCGCCGATGGCAAGTACCACTGGCACTGGGACCCGCGCTACCGTTCCAGTCGACGTGACCTGAGCCACCGAAGCGAACGCCTGGAGGCGTGCTCGAGCCGGTTGCGGCTGCCGACCTTGCTGGTACGCGGCGGCTTGTCCGATCTGCTCAGTGAGGCAGGCGCTCAGGCCTTTCTGAAGCTGTGCCCACACAGCGAGTACGTGAACGTCACCGGTGCCGGGCACATGGTGGCTGGAGACCGCAACGACATCTTCGCGCAGTCGGTGATTGAATTTCTCAAACGCACCGTGCCAGTCGGCGGCCATCCGACCCATGCTGCGCACACGCGCCAGCCGCACCATGAAGGGCCCCCAGGGGACGTTAGCGACGTTCCCTGACTTTGGCCGGATCGAAGCTCAAACAGGACAGGAGACACGCGTATGCATTTAGAAGGAAAAGCCGCCATCGTGACAGGCGCAGGCCGAGGGATTGGGCGTGAAGTGGCGTTGTTGCTGGCGCGCGAGGGCGCCAGCGTGATCGTGAACGATCCGGGTGTCGGACGCGGTGGCGAAGCCACGGAAGAGCGCCCCGCCGATGACGTCGTCCAGCAGATCCGCGCGGCCGGCGGCACGGCCGTCGCCAACCACGACACGGTGGGCGATTACCAGAAAGCTGGCCGGATGGTGGCGCAATGCGTCGACACCTTCGGCAAGATCGACATTCTGATCAACGTGGCGGGCATGCTGCGCGAGCGCATGATCTGGAACATGACCGAAGACGATTTCGACTCGGTCATCAACGTGCACCTCAAGGGGCACTGGGCCATGTCGCACCACGCGATCAAGTACATGCGCGGTGAAGGCTATGGACGCATCGTCAATTTCTCGTCTGATGCGTTCAAAGGTTCGGTTGGGCAATGCAATTACAGCGCTGCGAAAGCCGGCATCATCGGCCTGACCCGCTCGATTGCCAAAGAGACGGCGAAATTCGGCATCACTTGCAATGCGTTGTGCCCGGCCGCAGACACCCGCATGATGATGAACGATGCCGTGATTGCCAATCAGAAGCGAAAGCTCGAAGCCGGGCTGATGACCCAAGAACAATACGACCGCTTCTTTGCCGGCCGCGGGCCTGAGCACATTGCACCGATGGCGGCCTACCTCTGCACCGACGGCGCCGACACCATCAATGGCCAGATCTTTCACGTCGAAAGAGGCCGTATCAACAGCTACTTCTACGGCGAAGACTTCAAGACCCTGAGCAATGATGGCTCGCTGTTCACCATCGACCAACTGATCGAATTGATCCCGTCAACGGTGATGAATGGCGTCACCCCAGTGGTCCCGCCGGTGAAGCGGCAAGACGCCCTACGCTCCACCGATGTGAAGAAGAACGAGGCCGCCTGAACTGCAGCCTCGCACCGGAACCCATGCATCAGTGGACATCCGGCTAGGCGCCGTTGGGCCCGGCAGGCACCGACCCCAAATCAAGGGCGCTTGCGTCCTCCGGTCGACTTGACGCCCACCGCGCCGCGTCGCCCACTGCCGGTCTCGCGCGGCGGCAGGCCACTGTGCTGGGTCAGCAGCGTACCGCGTCGCGGCGGCTTGCCAGCTGCGGTCTTGGCGACGGCGGGCAGCGGTCGCCCTTCGCGCCGTGTCGGCTCGATACGACCGCCGCCAGGCTGAAAGGTCGGGATCAGGTGCTGCTTGCCGTTGCCAATCAGGTCGGAGCGGCCCATCGCCGCCAACGCCTCTCGCAGTAACGGCCAATTGGCGGCGTCGTGGTAGCGCAGGAATGCCTTGTGTAGACGTCGCCGGCGCTCGCCTCTGACGATGTCGACGATCTCGACCTTGGCTGGATCGCGACTCAAGCCCTTGAGCGGGTTGCGGCCGCTGTGGTACATCGCCGTGGCCGTGGCCATCGGGCTGGGATAGAAGGTCTGCACCTGGTCGGCGCGAAAGCCGCTGCGCTTGAGCCAGAGCGCCAAGTTCATCATGTCCTCATCGCGGGTGCCGGGGTGGGCAGCGATGAAATAAGGAATCAGGAACTGCTGCTTGCCGACTTCGGCGCTGATCTTGTCGAACATCGCCTTGAATCGGTCGTAGCTGCCGATGCCAGGCTTCATCATCATCGACAAGGGTCCGCCCTCGGTGTGCTCTGGCGCGATCTTGAGGTAGCCGCCGACATGGTGGCTGACCAGCTCGCGGATGTACTCGGGCGATTTCAGCGCCAGGTCGTAACGCAGGCCCGAGGCGATCAAGATCTTCTTCACGCCCTTCACCGCGCGCGCGCGGCGGTACATCTTGATCAGCGGCGCGTGGTCGGTGTGCAGGTTCGGACAGATGCCGGGGAACACACAGCTGGGCTTGCGGCAGGCGGCCTCGATGGCCGCGCTCTTGCAGCCCAGTCGGTACATGTTGGCGGTCGGGCCGCCCAGGTCGCTGACGACACCGGTGAATCCCTCGACCTTGTCGCGCATGTCTTCGATCTCGCGGATCACCGAGTCCTCGCTACGGCTCTGGATGATGCGGCCTTCGTGCTCGGTGATCGAGCAGAAGCTGCAGCCGCCGAAGCAACCCCGCATGATGTTGACCGAAAAGCGGATCATCTCCCAGGCCGGGATCTTGGTCGGCCCATCATGGCGGCCTTGCTCGTCGGCGTAGCGCGGGTGCGGGCTGCGCGCATAAGGCAGGTCGAACACCTGGTCCATCTCTGCCGTGCTCAGCGGGATCGGCGGCGGGTTGATCCAAAGATCGCGCTCGGTGCCGTGGAAGTCGTAGCGCTGCACCAGCGCACGCGCATTGCCAGGGTTGGTCTCGAGGTGCAGCACCCGGCTGGCATGGGCGTAAAGCACTGGATCGCGCTTGACCTGCTCGTAGCTGGGCAGGCGGATCACTGTGCGATCGCGCGGCGGCATCTTGATGCGGCCGGTCGCCGGGGTCGGTGTGCGGCTGACAAACACGATGGGCTGCTCGCCCGAACCCAGCGACGACGCAGCGCCCCCCGCGCTGCCGCCCTTGCCGCTTTCCACCGCGCAATCCACGCCTAGCTCGGACGCCATCTCAGCGGTGGTCTGATAAGGGTTGATGTGGTCATCGATGCGCCCCGGCAGATCGATCTCGCTGGAGTCGAGTTCGAACCAGCCGGCAGCCGAAGGGTCGTCGTCGCGGCGCAGAAAAGCGGTGCCGCGCACATCGGTGATGGCGGACACCGGCTCGCGTGCGGCCAGCCGGTGCGCGATCTCGACGATCGCGCGCTCGGCGTTGCCATAGAGCAGCAGGTCGGCCTGCGCGTCGACCAGGATGGATCGCCGCACCTTGTCCTGCCAGTAGTCGTAATGCGCGATACGGCGCAGGCTGGCCTCGATGCCGCCCAGCACGATCGGCACATCATTCCAGGCCTCGCGGCAGCGCTGGGCGTAGACCAACGCGCTGCGGTCGGGACGTGCGCCGCCCACGCCACCCGCGGTGTAAGCGTCGTCGTGGCGCAGCTTGCGGTCAGCGGTGTAGCGGTTGATCATCGAATCCATGTTGCCGGCCGTCACACCGAAAAACAGGTTCGGTTTGCCCAGCGACTGGAAGGCCGCAGCGCTGCGCCAATCGGGCTGCGCAACGATGCCGACCCGAAACCCTTGGGCCTCGAGCATACGGCCGATCACCGCCATGCCAAAGCTGGGGTGGTCGACATAGGCATCGCCGGTGACGATCACGACGTCGCAGCTGTCCCAGCCCAACACATCCATCTCAGCGCGGCTGGTTGGCAGGAACTTGGCGGTGCCAAAGCGCTTGGCCCAATAGGGCCGGTAGCTCATCAACGGCTTGGCGGCAGGGGAGAGGGCAATAGAAGTCAAGGGGCGGACTCAAAACGCAACCCCTGATTGTCGCTGCTTCAGCCAGCCGACGTGCCATGCTGACCGGCTGGCATGATGCGCCTGAACATTGCCGCGCCGATCAGCCACTCGGTGACGCGATGAAACCAACCCCGGTTGCGCAGCGCGCCCCCGGACTGACTTCCAGAAAGCCCGCCATGGACCTCGAATCTATCGCCATCGATACTGGGACCGATCAGCTGCTGTGCGAGATCCGCGATCGCGTCGCGATCATCACGCTCAACCGCCCGGACGCCCGCAATGCGCTGTCAGACCAGCTCACACCCGCGCTGCGCCGGATGATCAGCGAGCGCGGCGAGGACGAGCGGGTCGGCTCGCTGCTGATCACCGGCGCAGGCACCGCGTTCTGCGCCGGTGGTGATGTCAAAGGCATGGGCGACAACAGCAACAAGTCCAGCATGTCACCCGAAGAGCGGATCGCCGATCTGATCGATCGCCAGCGGCGCCTGACCGGCGCGCTGGTGGCCGTTCGCAAACCGACCTTGGCGGCATTGCCCGGTCCGGCGGCCGGCGCCGGGCTCGCGATCGCGCTGGCCTGCGACCTGCGCATCGCGGCGCAATCGGCGTTTGTCAGTGCGGGCTACTCGCGGGTAGGCCTGCCGGGCGACTATGGCATTGCCTGGCTGCTGACGAGAACCGTCGGCTCGCCGATCGCGCGCGAGTTGATGTTTGGCTCTGATCGTGTCGATGCGGCGCGCGCCGAGCGCATCGGCCTGTTCAACCGGGTGGTCGACGACGACCAGCTGCCAGCCCAGGCGTTTGCCTGGGCCAGATCACTGGCCCATGGCCCTGCGGTCGCGTTGCGCCACATGAAGGACAACCTCGACGAAGCCGCTCACATCGACTTCGACACCGCGCTGGTGCATGAGGCCCGCCGGCTGGTCGAGACCGCACGCACCGACGACCACCGGGAAGCCGTCCGGGCCTTCGTCGAAAAGCGCGCGCCGGTTTTCAAGGGGTATTGAGCGCCCCAAGGCCGGCCGAAGCCGGCCGCCTCCCGTGGGGATCCAGCAAAGTGGCAAAGCCACATTGGCTTGAGCGCCAGCGCGCTGCGCTCACCAGCTGACCTCCCGGTCAGGTGTCGAACCGATCTTGTGGATCGACAGGTCGGCGCCCTCGTATTCCTCTTCGGCCGACAACCGCAGCCCCATCGCGAGCTTGAGAGCACCGTAGACGGCGAACCCGCCGACCAATGCCCAGGCCACGCCCATCAGCGTGCCGACGACCTGCGCAGCCAGCGTCACGCCACCCAGACCGCCCAGGCTTTTCAGGCCGAAGATGCCGCAGGCGATGCCGCCCCAAGCGCCGCACAGGCCGTGCAGCGGCCAGACGCCGAGCACGTCATCGATCCGCCATTTGTTCTGGGTCAGTGTGAACATCGAGACAAAGATCGCACCCGCGATGCCGCCGACCAACAGCGCGCCCAGGGGGTGCATCACGTCCGAGCCGGCACATACCGCGACCAGACCGGCAAGCGGGCCGTTGTAGGCAAAGCCCGGATCGTTCTTGCCCATCAGGGTGGCCACCAGCGTACCGCCGACCATCGCCATCAGCGAGTTCACGGCCACCAGGCCGCTGATCTTGTCGATGGTCTGTGCGCTCATCACATTGAATCCGAACCAGCCTACCGCCAGTATCCAGGCGCCCAGCGCCAGAAACGGGATGCTCGACGGCGGATGGGCGCTGATCATGCCGTCCTTGCGGTAACGGCCAGCGCGCGCACCCAGCAGCAGCACCGCCGCCAGACCGATCCAACCGCCCACCGCGTGCACCACCACGCTGCCGGCAAAGTCGTGGAACTCGGCGCCGGTCCAGGCCTTGATCCAGCCCTGAATGCCAAAGAGCTGGTTCCAGGCCACGCCCTCGAACAGCGGGTAGATCAGCCCCACCAGCACCGCGGTCGCGATCAACTGCGGCCCGAAGCGCGCGCGTTCGGCAATGCCGCCAGAGACGATGGCCGGTATCGCCGCAGCGAAGGTCAGCAGAAAGAAAAATTTGACCAACTCGTAGCCGTTCTTGGCCGCCAGCGCCTCAGCACCGGTGAAGAAGCTAACGCCGTAAGCGACCGAGTAGCCGACGAAGAAATAGGCGATGGTCGAGACCGAGAAGTCGACCAGAATCTTGACCAGCGCATTGACCTGGTTCTTCTTGCGCACCGTGCCGAGTTCGAGAAATGCAAAACCCGCGTGCATTGCCAGCACCATGATGGCGCCCAGCAATATGAACAAGGCATCGGTGCCCTGCTTGACCTGATCCATGACGTTGTCTCCAATTTTAAGAAGGCTTCAATACGGCGCCGAGCGCACCAACACGACAAAAAAAGCACCAAAGTAAGCAAATTTCATGCCTAATCTGGTGCATCTCCCTCAAACCTAAAGGCACCGAATCGCCCGCAAACAGCCCATTTGTCGTGCATAACGCACCAAAATAGAGTTTTCCTGGGGCAAGGCTGTCAATCCCAAGCGTCAACACGACGCCGAAATGAGTGTCTGACCGCCGGACTGAGCCGATGACCCGCGCGACCAGCAGGCGTCCGGCCAACATCGTCGAAACAGACGATTGAGGCCTGCAGGCACGGCCCCTAGAGTGCGCAGCAGGAGAAACCCATGGCATCGGCAAGAACGATTCGAGGATTGAAATCGCTTGGCTTGCGTGCCACGCCCGCGGGGACCTGATGGACGCCACCGCCGCGATGCAACTGACCCAGCCGCTGCACAAGGCGCTGATCGAACGACCTGAGGCCACCGCGCTGGTGTACGGCCAGCGCCGCACCTGCTTCGCAGCGCTGGTCGACCAGGTCGCTCGGCTCGCGGCGGTGCTGCGAGGCTTCGGCCTGAAGCCCGGCGACCGGGTCGCGATGCTGGCCCCCAACAGCGACCGTTATGTCATTTTTTTCTACGCCGTGTGGTGGGCCGGCGGCGTCGTCAACCCGGTCAACATCCGCTGGAGCGCGCGTGAAATCGCCTACTCGCTCGACGATTGCGACACCCGATGGTTGCTGGTCGACGCGCCTTTCCACGCCACGGCCTTGGGCCTGCGGGGGCTCAGCAGCAGCCTGACGCAGTTGCTGCACTGGGGTGATGGCGCTGCGCCCGAGGGCTTGGTCGATCTGCCTGCGATGGTGGCCGCGGCAACGCCAGTGGCTGACGCGGGTCGCGGGGGCAGCGACCTGGCAGCGGTGATGTACACCGGCGGCACCACCGGACGGCCCAAGGGCGTGATGCTCACCCAGGCGAATCTGTACCTGAACCTGTTGTGCGCCAATCTGGCGGCCCAACGTCCCTTCGAAGCCGTCGGCATCGCGATCGCGCCGATGTTCCACGTCGGCGGCATGGGTTTGACGCTGCAGTTGATGCAGCGCCTGTGCCGCCAGGTCATCCTGCCGGCTTTCGACGAGGTTGCGCTGCTGCAGGCCGTGGCCGACGAGCGCGGCAGCGAGACTTTTTTGGTGCCCACGATGCTCAAGCGCCTGGTTGAGCATCCGCGTTTCGCCGAGTTCGACACCCGCAGCCTGCAACTCGTGCTCTACGGCGCAGCCCCAATCGATGAGGCGCTGCTGGCCCAAGCACAGGCGGCATTGCCCGGCGCAGGCTTTTGCCAGCTTTACGGCATGACCGAGTTGTCGCCCGTGGTCACCGCGCTGCCCGCCTGGTGCCATGCTGCCGACCAGCCCGCCGAACTGCGCCGCCAGCGACTGCGATCAGCTGGCCGGCCCGTGGCGATTGCCGAGCTCCGGATCGTCGACGGGCAAGACCAACCCTTGCCCAACGGTCAGGTCGGCGAGATCGTGGTGCGCGGTCCGACCGTGATGGCGGGTTACTGGAACCAACCCGAGCAGACTGCGGCCGCGGTGAAAGAGGGCTGGATGCACACCGGCGATGGTGGCTGGATGGACCATGATGGCTTCGTCTACGTCGTCGACCGGATCAAAGACATGATCGTCACCGGCGGCGAGAACGTCTATTCGGCCGAGGTCGAAAACGCGATCACCCAGTTGCCAGCCGTCAGCATGGTCGCGGTGATCGGGGTGCCCGATGAGCGCTGGGGCGAGCGGGTGCACGCGGTGGTGGTGCTGCGCGCCGATCACAGCCTGAGCACCGAAGACCTGATAGCGCATTGCCGGACCCAAATCGCCGGCTACAAGTGCCCACGCAGCGTGGAGTTCCGCACCGAGTTGCCGCTGTCGGCCGCCGGCAAGATACTGAAGTATGAGCTGCGAGCGCCGTTCTGGGCCGGGCGCAGCCGGCACGTCAACTGACCGAGACCTTATGTCAACACACCGCCCTGGCCCCATGCGCCTGCCCGACCGCATCACCCGTCGGCTGAGGCTGCCGCTGATCGCCGCACCCATGCTCGCAGTGTCAGGCGTCGAGCTGGTCGTGGCGGCCTGCCGCAACGGCGTGATCGGCGCCTTCCCGACGGCCAATGCACGCAGCAGCGCGCAACTCGACCAGTGGCTGAGCGAAATTCACCAGCGCCTGTTCGCCGCACCCGAAGAAGCTGCGCCCTGCTGCCCCAACCTGATCATGCGCTCACCTCGGCTGGCCGAGGACTTGGCCTGCCTGCTGGCCCACCGCGTCGAACTGGTGATCACCAGTGTGGGCTCACCGGCGCCAGTGGTGTCGGCGCTGCACGGGATCGGCTGCCTGGTGCTGGCCGACGTCGCCACGCTGGAACACGCTCGCAAGGCGATTGCTGCCGGTGCCGACGGCCTGGTGCTGCTGAGCGCCGGTGCCGGTGGCCAGACCGGATGGCTCAACCCCTTCGCCTTTGTGCGCGCGCTGCGCGCCGAATACGACGGCCCGCTGGTGCTGGCCGGTGGCATCAGCGATGGCGCGGCCCTGCGCGCCGCCGGTGTGCTCGGCGCCGATCTGGCTTACATGGGGACGCGCTTCGTCGCCAGCCATGAGAGCCTGGCTGCCGACGCCTACAAGCAGATGCTGGTCGACAGCAGCGCCGACGATGTGCTGCTGACCAAGGCTTTCACCGGACTGGCGACCAGCATGCTGCTGCCATCGATCCGCCGCGCCGGGCTAGACCCCGACAGGCTCGACGAGTTGGTCACGCCCAAGACCGCAGCGCAGATGTTCGGCGGCGCCGGACAAAGCGACGGTCCGAAGCGCTGGACCGACATCTGGAGCGCGGGCCACAGCGTGTCAGGCGTGCACTCGCTGCAATCGGTGGACGCACTGGTGGCCGAGGTCGAACACCAGTACCACCACGCCATGGCCTGATCTGTCTGGCACGATAGAGAGATTCAGCGCTCACCAGGCCAAGACTTGGTGCTGCTGCCCCGCACCGCCAGGTGTCGAATCCACCCGAAGGACTCCAGATGAAGTTGACCCAGATCCTGCTGGCCGGGGCGATCGCGATCGCGATCGCGGCCACGACCAGCGCACAAGCGCAAGGGTTCCCGACCAAGCCGATCCGGCTGGTGGTGACTTTCCCCGCAGCCGGCGCACCCGACATCCTCGCGCGGCTGTTTGCCGACAAAGCCCAATTCGGCCAGCCGGTGATGATCGACAACGTGCCCGGCGCTGGCGGCAACATCGGCGCCGACAAGGTGGCCAAGGCACCTGCTGACGGCTACACCCTGGTGATGGCCACAGTGGGCACGCACTCGATCAATGGCTCGCTTTACGCCAAGATGCCGTACGACATGGTCAAGGACTTCAGCCCGATCGCGCATGTCGCGAGCGCGCCGAACCTGCTGGTGGTGACCAACGACTTGCCGGTCAAGAACGTCGCCGAGCTGATCAGCTACCTGAAGGCCCACCCGAACAAGCTCAGCTTCGGCTCACCGGGCATCGGCTCATCGGTGCATGTCTCAGGCGAGCTGTTCAAGTCCATGACCGGCACGTCGATGCAGCATGTGCCTTACAAGGGCCGGCAATTCGCGATCCCTGACCTGGTCGGCGGCCAGATCCAGCTGATGTTCGACAACATGCCTTCGGCACTGCCGATGGCCAAGGAAGGCAAGATACGCGCGTTGGCGCAGACCACGGTCAAGCGATCTGCTGCAGCGCCCGACGTGCCCACCGTCGCCGAGACGGTGCCAGGTTTTGAAGCCACGACCTGGTTCGCGATGTTCGCCCCGGCCGGCACACCGCGTGACGTCGTGATGCGCATCAACGCCGAAATGGTCCGGGTCTTCAAGTTGCCGGAGGTCGTCGACAAATTGAAGACCTTGGGCCTAGAACCCTGGATCTCGACGCCCGAGGAGTTGGCCAAGTACCAGGCCAGCGAGATCGTCAAATGGGCCAAGGTCGTCAAGGAATCGGGCGCCAGGGCTGAATAGCGCCGCCCTTCCCAGCCGACCTTTAAAAGATCGTCAGGCTGACCCAATAGAAAACCGCAGCGACAAAGGCCGTGGCAGGGATCGTGAAGACCCAGGCCATCATGGTGTGCCGAGCCGTTCCAGGCGTTGATCCGCAGTCGCGGGTAAATACGCGGCCAGCAGACCCAGTCCGGGCGCGACCAGCGATGGGCAGAGTTCGAGCAAGGGTTGCAGCACGAAGGCACGTTGGTGCAGCCTCGGATGCGGCAGTGTCAGCGTCTCGCTGGCGAGCACCGTGTCGCCATGTAGCAACAGGTCCAGGTCCAAGGTTCGAGGCGCATGTCGGTATGGCCGCTGGCGGCCAAACGACTGCTCGATCGCCTGTAGCGCGGCCAGCAATGCCCGCGGCGTCAACAGCGTGTCGATCGCAGCGACAGCGTTGATGTAATCCGGTCCGGTGGCCTCAATCGGCGCGCTGCGGTATCGGGCCGAGGCCCGCACCAGCGCGCAGTCGGGCAAAGCTGCGAGCGCCTCCAGCGCCGCATGCAGCGTCGCACTGGTGTCGCCCAGATTGGCGCCTAGGCCGATGTAAGCGCGCTGTGTCAGCAGATCAGGCATGCATCGGCAGCGCGGCAGGGGTTTCAGGTCTCGGGTGTTGCGGTGCTGGTAGCCGACCC
>CANFPU010000115.1 GCA_947448955.1 Burkholderiales bacterium | reverse complement strand
GATGGCCAGCCGGGTGAGTTCGAGCGCGCTTTCGACACCCAGGTCGCTGGGGTGCGGATGCGCGCGCCGATGATGAGCATCCACACCGTGGCCGCAGGCGGCGGATCGATCATCGGTTTCGACGGCGCTCGGCTGCGCGTCGGGCCCTCGTCGGCGGGCGCCCATCCCGGCCCAGCGGCCTACCGGCGTGGCGGGCCGCTGACCGTGACCGATGCCAACGTGATGTTGGGCCGGATTCAGCCGGCGCACTTTCCGGCCTTGTTCGGCCCCAGTGCCAATCAGCGATTGGATGCCGACGTGGTGCGGACTCACTTTACCGAGCTGGCCGGTCGCATCGCCGAAGCCACCGGTCGAGTCACGGCAGCCGAAGACGTGGCCGCCGGTGCGCTGCAAATTGCGGTGGCCAACATGGCCAATGCGATCAAGCGCATCTCGGTCGCGCGCGGCCACGACGTCACCGCTTACACGCTGCAGTGCTTTGGCGGTGCAGGGGGCCAGCATGCTTGCGCGGTGGCTGATGCGCTGGGTATGCGCCAGGTGCTGATCCACCCGCTCGCGGGGGTTTTGTCGGCCTACGGCATGGGACTGGCCGACCAGACGGCGATGCGGGAGGCTTCGATCGAGTTGGAGCTCAGCGATGATGGGCTGGCGCTGGCCCGACAGCGCCTGGCCTCGCTCGGCGATGCTGCCCAAGCCGAGGTTCAGGCCCAAGGTGTGCCGGCCCAGCGCATCCGCCGTGTCGAGCGGTTGCTGCTGCGTTACCAAGGCACCGACACCGCGCTGCCCGTGGCACTGGCTGCCGTCGAGGCGATGCGAACGGCTTTTGAGGCGGCCTATCTGCAGCGCTATTCTTTCGGCATGCCCGGGCGGCCCCTGGTGATCGAGGCAGTCACGGTCGAGGCGGTGGGCAGTTCACATGACCTTGGGCCAGCATCTCGGTCTGGCGAGATCGAGGCCAACGCACCTGCGCCGCTGGCGCTGGTGCAGATGCATTGCGCGCAAGATGATGGCAGCGCCGATGGTTGGCGCGAGACCGCACTGCACCAGCGCGAATCCTTGGCTGCCGGCTCGACCATCGACGGCCCGGCAGTGATCGCCGAGCGCAATGCGACCACGGTGGTCGACCCCGGCTGGCAGGCGCAGGTCGGTGCCGACCGCGCGTTGACGCTGCGTCGGATTCGGCCGCGCGCCACCGCGCAGGCCATTGGCACAGCTGCCGACCCGGTGATGCTCGAGGTCTTCAACAACCTGTTCATGAACATTGCCGAGCAGATGGGCTTGCGGCTTCAGAACACCGCGCACTCGGTCAACATCAAGGAGCGGCTGGACTTCTCCTGCGCGCTGTTCGACGCCCAGGGTGCTTTGATCGCCAACGCGCCGCACATGCCGGTCCACCTGGGATCGATGAGCGAGTCGATCAAGACCGTGATTGCGCGTAACCCGGACATGCAGCCGGGCGATGTTTACGTGCTCAACGATCCGTACCACGGCGGTACCCATCTGCCTGACGTCACCGTCGTCACCCCCGTCTACCTGGCGGGTGGGCGGCAGGATGGTGGCGTGTCGCGGGAGGCCATGTTTTATGTGGCCTCTCGTGGCCATCACGCCGACATCGGTGGCATCACGCCGGGCTCGGTGCCGCCTTTCTCGCGCAGTATCGACGAGGAGGGCGTGCTGCTCGACAACCTGTTGCTGGTGCGCGATGGTCGGTTTCTCGAGGCCGAATTGCGTGCCCAACTCGCCAGCGGACCCTGGCCTGCCCGCAACCCTGACCAGACGCTGGCCGATCTGCGGGCCCAGGTCGCGGCCAACGAGAAAGGCGTGCAGGAACTGCATGCGATGGTGGCGCAGTGGGGCTTGGCCACGGTGGTGGCCTACATGGGCCATGTGCAGGACAACGCCGAGGAGTCTGTGCGTCGGGTGATCACCGCATTGGCAACTCGGCCCCCAGGCGCGCCTGGGGGCGTACCGCCCTCCGAGGGGGGTGACCCTGCTTGGGGCGGCCCGGCGCTCGGGTCGGAGGGCCAATTCACCCTGCCGATGGACAACGGCGCGCAGATCCAGGTCAAGGTCACGGTAGACGCGGCCGGGCGCGACGCGGTGATCGATTTCACCGGCACCAGCGCCCAGTTGCCTGACAACTTCAACGCCCCCAGGGCGGTGACGATGGCCGCCGTGCTCTACGTGTTCCGAACCCTGGTCGACGACGACATCCCGCTCAATGCCGGTTGCCTCAAGCCGCTGCGGGTGATCGTGCCCGAGGGCTGCATGCTCAACCCGAGATCCCCGGCGGCGGTGGTCGCGGGCAATGTCGAGACCTCGTCCTGCGTCACCAATGCGCTTTACGGGGCCCTCGGCGTGTTGGCATCCAGCCAGCATACGATGAACAACTTCACCTTCGGCGATGCGACCCACCAGTACTACGAGACCATCTCGGGTGGCTCTGGCGCTGGCCCGGATTTCGATGGCACGAGCGTCGTACAGACCCACATGACGAACTCGCGCCTGACCGACCCTGAGGTGCTTGAGTTCCGCTTTCCGGTGCGGCTTGACAGCTACGAAATCCGCGTTGGCTCGGGCGGTGCAGGCCGCTGGCGTGGCGGTGACGGCGGGGTGCGGCGCATCAGATTCCTGCAGCCGATGAATGCGGCGATCCTGAGCAACGGCAGGCTGCATGGCGCGTTCGGCGCTGCTGGCGGCGGGTCGGGCGCCCCTGGCGTCAACCGAGTCGAGCGTGTCGACGGGCGCATCGAAGCCTTGGGCTACATCGGCAGCGTCGAGATGCAGGCTGGCGACGTGTTCGTGATCGAGACGCCGGGCGGGGGTGGATGGGGCCGGGTTGACACAGCCGCAGGTGAACAGAACGTCAAGGACATTGCATGAACAAGATCTTGCTCACGGGCTTCGAGCCTTTTGGCGGCGAAATGGTCAACCCGTCCTGGCAGGTGGCCTCCGCGCTTGACGGCGAGGTACTCGGCGGCGCGCAGGTGGTGGCCGTCCAGTTGCCCTGTGTGTTCGCCGCGGCATTGCCGGCTTTGCAGGCGGCCTTGGCCAGCCACCAGCCGAATTGGGTGCTCTCGTTAGGGCTGGCGGGCAGCCGCTCGGTAATCAGCGTCGAGCGCGTCGCGGTCAACCTGGTCGATGCCCGCATCCCCGACAACGCCGGCGCCCAACCGGTCGACAGACCGGTGGTGGCGGGCGGCCCGGCGGCCTACTTCACCGGCTTGCCGGCCAAGGCCATCGTCGCTGACTTGCAACAGGCAGGGTACCGCGCCGAGTTGTCGCACACGGCGGGCAGTTATGTCTGCAACCAGGTGTTCTATGGTCTGATGCATGCGCTGTCTCTTGGCATTGTTGCTGGCGATGTTGCTGGCGATGTTGCTGGCGGTCAGTCCGGCGTCGGTCATGGCGTCAAGGGCGGTTTTATCCACCTGCCGCCGATGCCCGAGCAGGCTGACTCCCATCCGCAGTCCAGGCCGATGGCGCTGGATGAACAGGTTGCTGCGCTGAGGCGGGCGGTTGAGCTGGTGGTGGCCGACACGCCAGAGTTGCGAATTGCGGGTGGGCGCATCGACTGATCAGGCCTCGACGCGGACTTTGCCGCGTCCTCGGCTGCCGCCACGAGAGAGGCTTCGTCTCGGCAAGATCGGGTTTTCACCCGAGACCGTGACCGCCATCGTTGGCATGATGGGTTGGGATTGCAACAAGCCTGTTCAGCAGAACAACCTCGATGCCCGATACCACCAAGATTTCAGATCTGCCGGCCAAACAGCGACTCGGCTTCATCGGCTTGGGCGTGATGGGTGAACCCATCTGCCGCAACCTGGCCCGCAAGTCGGGCTTGACGATGCAGGCTTACGACGTCGACGGCGCCGCATTGGCCCGTCTGGCGGCCGACGCGATCACGGGCGCCGGATCGGTCACCGAATTGATGGCTTGCTGCGACATTGTGTTTCTGTCGCTCCCTTCTGGCGAGGTGGTGCAGCAGATCTCGCTGCAAGCCGGCGGCCTGTTGGAGGCTGCGCGCAGCGGGCAGGTGATCGTCGACCTGAGCACCTCGGCGGTTGACACGACCCGCGCATTGGCGAAACTTTTCGCCGCCAAAGGTCTTGTGTTCGTCGATGCGCCGGTGGCGCGAACCCGGGCGGCAGCGGAAGCCGGCACCTTGTCGGTGATGGTTGGTGCCGAGCCGCCGGTCTTCGATCGCTTGCAGGGCTTGCTGGCCACTTTTGCGAGTGACATCACGCTGTGCGGACCGGTGGGTTGCGGACAGGTCGTGAAGATCCTGAACAACATGGTGTTGTTCGAAACCGTGGTCGCGATCTGCGAGGCCAAGGCGATCGGCGAACGCGCTGGCGTCGATGCCACGTTGCTGTTCGACACCTTGACCAAAGGTTCGGCCGACAGCTTCGCGTTGCGCAACCATGGCATCAAGGCGGTGTTGCCGGGCGAATTCCCACAGCGCGCTTTCTCGGTCCGCTACGCCCGCAAAGACCTGGCCTACGCGCTGAAACTGGCTTCGGCCACTGGCGTCGATGCGCGCGCCGCGCACACGGTCGATGATTGGTTCGGGCAGGCGATTGAGGCGGGTTTGGGCGACGACTACCACCCGGTCATCAGCCGACTGATCGGCGCCGCCCGGTGAACAAAACATCCGGTCGGGCTTGGGCCGGCTGGACAGTAGGCGAATGAAAGAGCGATGACCATGCACGATGACGATCCGGTTGAGTGTTATGAGGTTTATGCGGTCAGGTACGCGCACACGCCGCGCCGGCGACGCGATAACTTCATGTCGGCAGATGATCACGATGGCCCGATGCCGATGGACTTTTTCGTCTGGCTGCTGAAATCGCCCAAGCGCACGATCCTGGTCGACACCGGTTTCAATGCCGAGGCGGCTGAACGCCGCCAGCGCAAGTTGCTTCGTTGCCCGATCGACGCGTTGCGCTTGCTTGGCGTCGATCCCGATGCCATCCAGGATGTCGTGCTGACCCATCTGCACTACGACCATGCGGGCAACATCGGCAAGCTGCCGCAAGCGCGCTTTCATGTGCAGGACAACGAGCTCGAATACGCCACGGGCCGCTGCATGTGCCACCCGATGCTGCGCCATGCCTACGGTGTCGATGAGGTGGTCGAGTTGGTCCGCAAGGTCTATGCGGATCGGGTGGTTTTTCATGCCGGCGATGCGGTGCTGGCGCCCGGCGTTGAGTTGATGCTGATCGGCGGCCACACGCGTGGACTTCAGGCGGTGCGTGTGTTTACGCAGCGCGGCTGGGTGGTGCTGGCGTCGGACGCGAGCCACTACTACGAAAACATGTCTGAGGCGAGGCCGTTTCCGATCGTCTTCAATGTTGCCGACATGCTCGACGGCTACCGCCGCCTACATGCTGCGGCGGACTCGCCCCAGCATGTCGTGCCGGGTCACGATCCGGACGTGCTGCGACGCTATCCGACGCTCGCCAGCGACCCGATCGGCACCGCAATCCTGCATCTGGCGCCGACCGAATAGCGCGCGGCGGTTCGTTCAACGCGGCGGTCGGTCGATCAATCCAGCCAGCAGCGTGAGCTGTTGCTGCTGGAGCGCCAGCAACTCGGTCCACTGCTTTTGCCGCAGTTGGTCGATCTTGTCGTGCAGCAGCATGATCTCCAGCTCGGCCTTGAGGTTGACCTCGTAGTCGTGCTCCGCGCTGATGCGGTCTTTCTCCGCTTGCCGGTTCTGCGACATCAGCACGATCGGCGCCTGGATCGCCGCCAGCATCGACAGAAACAGGTTGAGCAGGATGTATGGGTAGGGGTCGAAGGTGCTGCCACGGGTCATCAGCAGCATGCCGTTCAGGCCAACCCAGACCACCATTGCCGAGCCAAAAAGGCCGACGAAAGTCCACGATCCACCGAACGACGCCACCGCATCGGCAGCACGCTGGCCTCGCGTTGGTGGCTTGCCCGGGTCGGCCGCCAGGTTGCGCGCGATGTGTTTGCGCTCGGCGATGTGGCGCGCTACTTTCTGCGTGCGCTCGTCCAGCGCGTCATACGGCCGCCCGAGCAGTTTGGCGACGATCTCCTCGGGCGGGTGCATGGCGAGTCTCCGTCAGCGCATGAAATCGGTGGGCTGCAGCACGATGGGCTGGCCATGCGGTGTGCGGTCGGCGGCCTGCTCCCAGGCCTGGGCGCAACGCGTGAGTTCGGCCGCGTCGGTTGCGCCTTTGTTGGCGACCAGCGTCTCAAGCGCGGCGAGCCAGTGCTGGTAATAGGTGTCGCCGAGGTCGGCGTCGCCACCGATTTGCGCGCTGGCAATCTGCGCCGAGAGCGCTGCAGCCCATTCGGGCCAGCTGAACAGGCCACGCTGGTGCAGTTGCAGCGTCATCGCGAAAGCCTGGGCTTGCCAGGGTTCGGCAAACACCGGTGCGTCGCCAGGCGGCAGCGCCGGGTCGTCTGGGCGACAGGGCAGGGCGCTCATACAGACCCCGCTGTAACGACAGCTTCAAGACAGCTTTCCCAGATATCGATCGACACCTGCAGGCCGGGTTCGGTGTCGGCACCCCACAACGTCCGACCCTCGAACACCACGCCGTACAGCCATTGCGGTTGCTCGCCCAGCCCTTGGGCGTGGGTGTCGGCAAAGACATGGGCGCCGTGTACCCGCTCGATGCGGCCGAATTTGCCGCGTGCATAGGCCGGCAGCCGGCTGTGATGGTCGGGGACTTGCGAGATCGTTGTCACGGCATGGCCGACCTCGAACCGCGCCGGCGTGGCGGTGGGCCGCTCGGTGGGTGATCCCTTGGCCAGTGTTGCGGCCACTTGTTCGGCGGCCAGCCTCCGAGGCAGTGGCAAGCTGGGATGCAGCGCGCGGCCCGCGGCCAGTTCATCGGCGCCGACCAAGCCTCGATCGGCCAGCAGGCGCTGCAGGCCAGCCAGCCAGATCTGGTAGTAATCGAGCTCGCCATAGTTGGGCAGGGTTTCACGCGCAGCGCGGCTCTGGTCGATGTTCCAGGCGCCGGTTGCGCCCATCGCCAGCGTCAGCGCGAGCACCCGTGGCTCCCAGCGCGCGTGCCAGAGTTCGCCTTCGGGCTCTGGCCGTACCGCGCCATGGCTTGTTTGGCCGCCCAGGTCAGCGTGGGTCTGGTAGCTCATGCCGGGGCTCCCGAGGGTTTCACCGCGGTGGTCGATCCGGGCAACACCGCCAGTCCCGTGCCAATCATCGAGTCGCGCGTGACCAGATCGGCCAGGCCGGCTTCATCTAGGTGCTCAGTGCCTGCGGGTCGTTGTGGGATCACCAGGTAGCGAACTTCCGCTGTCGAGTCCCAGACCCGGATCGAAGTGTCGGCGGGTAGGCTGACGCCAAAATCGGCCAGCACGCCGCGCGGATCCTTGACCGCCCGCGACCGGTAGGGCGCGCTCTTGTACCAGGTCGGCGGCAGACCCAGCACCGGCCAGGGGTAGCAACTGCACAGCGTGCAGACCACCAGGTTGTGCTGGATGGGTGTGTTGAACACGGCGACCATGTGCTCACCCTGGCGCCCGGTGTAGCCCAGCGACGCGATCGCCG
Source organism: Burkholderiales bacterium (assembly GCA_947448955.1). Lineage (GTDB taxonomy): Bacteria > Pseudomonadota > Gammaproteobacteria > Burkholderiales > Burkholderiaceae_C > Pseudaquabacterium. Next base: position 4,920 of record CANFPU010000115.1, on the reverse strand, counting down.
CGCTGGCGTCACGCATCAGCCAATCCCTGAAGCCCGCATCAGTCCAGGCCTTGGCGACCACGCGCGCGCCGTTGCGTGGGCCGATCCGGGTCTGGTAGGTGTCGATCAGCGCGTCAAGCGCCGCTGGGTCGATGTAGCCTTTCTCGGTCAGCACGGTCTCGAGCGCACGCACCCGCAGCGCCATCGGACCGAGTTCACTCTGCGCATGATCATGGCCATGATCATGGTGATGGTCGTGATCGTGATCGTCGTGGTTCATCGCATCCTCCTGTTGGGTGATCGGTCGCGCCACGCCTCACAGCGCGGCTTCGACCACCATCTGCAGCCTTTGCTGGCCTTGGAATTCGTTGAGGTTGAGCCGGTAGGCCAGCCTTACCCGGGGCGCCAAAGGCTCAACATGGCCGAACCAGATCGCGTCGCGCAACTGGCCGGCATGGCGTAGCCTCAGCTTCAGGTGTTTGTCGCCGACCAGGCGCTGGGTCAGCACATCGACTTCGTCGCAGAACAGTGGCGCCTCGAAACCCTGGCCCCAGACCTGGGCATCGAGCTTTGCCACGGTGGCCGCGTTGAAATACTCCAGCCCGAGCGGGCCGTCGGTGGTCAGGCAGCGGTTCAAGGCCTCGGGCTGTAGCCACTCGGTGGCCACTTGCTGCAGCGCAGCGGCGAAAGTGGCCAGATCAGCTTCGTCCAGCGTGCAGCCGGCGGCCATCGCGTGGCCGCCAAAGCGGCGCAGCACGCCGGGGTGGCGTTTGCTGACCAGGTCGAGCGCATCGCGCAGGTGAAAGCCGGCGATCGACCGGCCCGATCCTTTGAGCAGCCCGTCCTGGCCGCGTGCCAGCACGAAGGTCGGCCGGTGCAACTGATCCTTGAGCCTGCCCGCAACGATCCCGACCACGCCTTCGTGGAACTCGGGGTCAAACAGCACCAGCGCTGGCGGTGCGGCGCCGCTGTCAGCCTGCCGCGCCAGCACTTGCTCAAGCAGCCGTTCAGCTTGCTCGCGCATGTCGGCCTCGACGACGCGTCGTTCGCGGTTGATCGCATCAAGCTGGCCGGCCAGTTCTGCGGCGCGCGCCGGGTCGTCGGTGGTCAGGCATTCGATGCCCAAGGTCATGTCCGACAGTCGGCCGGCGGCATTGATGCGCGGCCCCAGCGCAAAGCCGAAATCAAAGCCTGCGGCTTGCTCGAAGGACCTGCCCGCCGCGACAAACAGCGCGGCCACGCCCGCCTGCATCCGACCGGCCCTCACCCGCTTCAGGCCTTGGGCAACCAGCCTGCGGTTGTTGCCGTCGAGCCTGACGACATCGGCCACCGTGCCCAGCGCGACCAGGTCAAGCAGCGCGTCGAGCCTGGGCTGCGAGGCGGCGTCGTACTGCCCACGGCTGCGTTGTTCGGCACGCAAAGCCAGCAGCACGTAGAACATCACGCCGACGCCGGCCAGTGACTTGCTCTCGAAGCTGCAGCCGGGCTGCGAAGGGTTGACGATCACGTCGGCGGCGGGCAATTCGATCTCGCCATCGGCGCCTAGCGCCGGCAAATGGTGGTCGGTGACCAACACGCGCAGTCCCAGCGCACGGGCATGGGCCACGCCGGCGATGCTGGCGATGCCGTTGTCCACGGTCACCAGCAGCGCCGGTGGATCGCCCGGCTGTCTGGCAATGGCCAGGTCGACAATCGCCGGTGTCAGGCCGTAGCCGTGCACGGCTCGGTCGGGCACGACATAGCCGACATTCGCTGGCGCGGCGCCCAGCATCACCAGCCCGCGCAGCGCCACGGCGCAGGCGGTGGCGCCGTCGCAGTCGTAGTCGGCGACGATGCAGATGGGCTGGCCTGCGGCGATCGCATCGGCCAGTAGCGCACCGGCCTCGACCGCGCCTTTCAGACCTGACGGCGCGAGCAGCCGGTTCAGCCCATCGTCGAGTTCGGTCGCTGACTTGACGCCGCGGGACGCGAACAGCCTGGCCAGCAGCGGATGCACCCCGGCTTGCTCGAGTGCGAAAGCCGCCCTGGGCGGTACGTCGCGAACACTCAGCGAGGGCGTGTTCACAGTCCCCCCAGCAGGCCGTGCAGCGCCGGCTTGCGCCAGTGCGCTGACAGCGCCTGCCACCATGGCCGTTGCTGATGCGCCAGCGTCAGCGCGCAGCGCTCGCCGCACAGCGTCAGCCGAGCCGAGATCGGGTTGCTGGCCAGCGCAGCGACAGGTCCGGCATCGAGCGCACGCCAAGCTTCGCACCAGGCGGCCCAGTCCTCCGACAATGCGGGCCCGCGCAGCCTGTCGTCGACCTGGACGGCTTCAGCTGGCGCAGCGGCGGAGGCTGCCAACCGGCCGCAGCCGCTGAGCCAGAAAGAGTTGACCGTCGGCAGACCTGCGGCCTCGCGCCGGTCGTTGACCCTGTGGGTGTAGAGCACCATCTGGACCTCGTTTTGCAGCCGCCGGATCAGCCGCGCGGCGCGCAGGTCGGGTAACCAGGGGTTGACGTTGCGGCCGATCACCCGGTCCAGCGAGGCGCTGGTCATGCCCTCGAACAGCGGATGGCTTGCCAGCCACTGAAGCGGTGCGGCCCAGTGCAGCGTGAAGCCCTCGGACTCGAACAGCGGGCGGACGATCTCCAGCAGTTCGCGTGATCCGGCTTCGTCCAGCGCCAGCGAATCGGGGTCGGTCAGGCTGATGCCGTCGCTGCTAACCTGCAGGTGCACTGGCGTCAGCAAACCCCAGGCCGCAAGCTTGTCAGGCGGTGCCTGCAGACCAAGGGCCGCTGCGCGGGCGGCGGCGAAAGGCAGCGCGGCATCGGCCAAGCTGGCTTGGCGATCGCCCCAGCCGCTGGCCTGGGCGATCGCCTGCTCGTGCGGCGTGTTCAGGCTGAACTCGTCGCTGCCCATCGCGGGTCCAGAAGACAGGCGAGCCAGCAATCGCTCTAGGTGAGGCAGTGCGAGGGATTGCAGGGCTTGCTGGCCGGCCGCCGAGACGGTGCCAGCAAATGGGACGATGAGGTGCATGTGGAGCACATTATCCGGGCCCGGCCCTGAACTGGCGGCGCAGCAAGGGGCAGAGACCTTCAGCGCTCGACCGAGCCCGCCAAGGTTCAGGCCTTCGGCGCAAACGCCTGTCTCATGGCCGTCAGATCAAACCGGTTCACCCCCGGATGGTCGGTGGCGTAGCAATACAGCGCGGCGGCATAAATGCCACCCAGCGCTGCATGGGCCAGCGCGGTAGCGACCAGCGCCACCACCCAGGCCAGGAAACCCAGGACGATCGCGATGGCACCGGCACCCGACGAAACGATGGCATACACCATCGAAAAGCCGATCAGCACGACCAATAGATAGAGCAATCCAAAGACAGCACCGATGCCCGCCTGGCCGGCGATGTTCTCGCCCCAGGTTTTCTTCAGAATGATCGCGCTTTCCTTGATCGCGTCGATCGGGCCGATATCGCGTGTGACCAGCACTGGCACCACCAGGTAGGTCGCCACCGTCCAGCCGGCACCGAGCAAACTGGCGATCAGCCGTCCGACGAACTCAACGCGCTCTTGGATGGCACGCAGAACCATCCCCACGGTCGCGGCGATGACCGCGTAGCCCAGGATGCTGCCGAGCTTGGTGTTGGCGACCCGCAGGCCATCACTGAGCGTCGGGTCGCCGCCATTGAAACGGATCATGGCCGCAGCGACCAGCGCGACATTGAAATAGAACATCACGAAGTAAAGGCTGACATAGAAAGCGAACCCCACCAGCAGCGTAGAGGCCGACAGCAAGTTGTCGGCACCGCCCGACAGGTGGCCGAGTGCGTTCAGGCCAAAGACCGGCAGCGCAAACGAGGCCATCACGACCAGCGCGGCCAATCCCGAGATCAAAGGAAACAGCAGCAGTTCCGGGTCTGCCCTGAGCACGTCCGTGCTGGCTTTGACCAACTGCCAGCTTCTGACCAAACGTTCAAACATGTGGTGTCTCCTGAGGAGGGTGGCCCGATGATCCGGCAGGCCGGTTGACGCTGAAACAGAGCCGGTTCCAAGAGTGAATTGGCGAAAGCGGTGAAAGTGCTTGTTTGCAAGCCGCAGCCGTCAACAAAACATCTGCATGATGATTATGAGGGAGAGGGCGTTGAGCAGGTCAACCGCCGGCCCGTTTGCCCAGACGCGGCACCAAGCCCAGCGTCAGCGCCGTCCCCACGATGATCACCGCGCAGCCAATGATCATGCGCAGCGTCAGCGCCTCACCGAGGTAGAGCGCACCCAAGACCATCGTGACAACGGGCGTCAGAAAACTGACCGAGGTCGCTCGGACAGCGCCGATCTTGCGGATCAGGCCAAAGTAGAGCAGGAAGCCGCATCCCGAGGCCACGATGCCCATGAAGGTCACCTCAGCCCAGGCGCGAAGGCCTGGGGCTTGCTGGGGCCAGTTCATCAGTGCGCCGGGCGCCAGCACCAGCGCGCCGATGCCGATGCTGCCGGTGGCCAGCACGATCGGATCGACGTCATGCAGCGTGCGCGCGTAGTTCGACGACACACCCCACAGCACGGTGACCAGCAGCGTGACGATGATGGCCAGTCCTGCGTCACTGCGCACACCGATCTGGTCCCAGACCAACAGCGTGACGCCGGCGAAGCCGATGACCAGCCCCGCTGCCCGCATCGGCGTGATCGGCTCCTTGGTCCACCAACGGGCGATCAGCGCGGAAAACAGCGGCGCGGACGATTGCAGAACGGCCAGCAGCCCGGCAGAGATCGAGCGCGCTGACCAGCCCAGCCCGATGAACGGCACCGCGGTGAACAGCGCGCCATAGATCAGCAGCGGCTTCCAGTGCCGCACGAGCGGGCCAGGGCCGAATTTCCACAGGGTCAGCGGCAGCAACACCAGCAGGCTGCCCATGGCCAGGCGAAGGAACACCATCGGTGCTGCGCCGAATGCCGGCACTGCCGCGCG
>CANFPU010000114.1 GCA_947448955.1 Burkholderiales bacterium | reverse complement strand
GCTCGATGTACAAGCCGAAGAGTCTGTCGGCAGCGAGGCTGACCTCGGGCGGCCTTAGTGCCAGCCGGTACCACAGCACACCACTCTGACCAGGGTGGCTGATGGCCCAGTCGTCGGGCAGTGTGATCGATCTGGCGTCTTGCCAAATCGGTGATGCGCCTCGAGCCTCGGTGACGACCAGCGCGTCGGTCAGCCACTGCACCTGAGCCTGTGCTGGCAGTGTCAAAAGGCCCCAGCCACAGACCCAGAAATACGCCCAGCGCCGCCATGGAGTCCACCGCGGTTTGCTGGACTTTGGGTCATGCGCTCGGTGAGCGGCACCGCTGAGCGGTCGGGGTTCGGGCATCACGGCGAATTGTCGGACGAGCAAGCCGCTGGCGTTCGTCGCAAAATCCACAGCTTGTGCCATCTTGTCGCGCGCCTCGGCGCTGCCCTTTGTGATCCTTCGCCACGTCTTCGAGCCTACCGACAACACCCGTCTCGCCCATTTGAGCGGCGCATTTGACGAACATTTGCGAGCGATCGAGGCAGCGCTATCGGTGCGCATCAGCCGCCGCGGCAGTGCTTTTGGCGTCGAAGGCACTCGCTTCGAGGCGGCCCGTGCGCTGGCGCTGCTGCAGTCTTTGTACGAGCGCGCAGCCCGGCCGATCCCGGGCGACGCCTTGCAACTCGCTTTGGTGGAAGCGCGCGCCGCGCCCGACAGTGGTAGACCCGCATTGCCGCCGGGCGCCGAGGCCATCAGCCTGCACACGCGGCGCAGCGATTTGCGCGGTCGAACGCCCAGCCAGGTGCAGTATTTGCATGACATCCTGAGCCATGACATCACGCTGGGCATAGGGCCCGCGGGCACTGGCAAGACCTTTCTCGCTGTGGCTTGCGCGGTCGATGCCCTTGAGCGGGGCAGCGTGCAGCGCATCGTGTTGACCCGACCGGCGGTCGAGGCTGGCGAGCGCCTCGGCTTTCTGCCGGGCGACCTGACCCAGAAGGTTGACCCCTATCTGCGTCCGCTCTACGACGCGCTCTACGACCTGATGGGTTTCGAGCGTGTCACGGTGGCGTTTGAGAAGGGCTTGCTGGAGGTGGCGCCGCTGGCCTTCATGCGTGGACGAACGCTCAACCATTCGTTCGTGATCCTGGATGAAGCGCAAAACACAACGCCCGAGCAGATGAAGATGTTCCTGACACGCATTGGCTTCGGCTCCCGTGCCGTGGTCACAGGTGATGTCAGCCAGGTCGACTTGCCACGCGGTGCGGCCAGTGGCCTGGTCGATGCCGCCAATGTGCTGGCCGGCGTTTCGGGCATCGCTTTCACGCGTTTCAGCTCGGCCGATGTGGTCAGGCATCCGCTGGTCGCGCGAATCGTCGACGCTTATGACGCGGCCAAGAGCGCCCGGCATCGGCCATGAGCCGCATCGTCAAGCCCGAGTTGACGCTGTCATTGCAATTCGCCGACCCACGCCACCGCGCTGAGCTGCCGCGTCACAAGGTGGCGCGCTGGTTGCGCGCCGCGCTGGAATTGCCCGCAGAGATCACCGTTCGCATCGTCGGTGATGACGAGGGACAGGCACTGAACCGTGATTTTCGCGGCAAGGACTACCCCACCAACGTGCTGACTTTCGACTATGAGCATGAGCCGGTCGTGCAGGCCGATCTGGTGTTTGCGGCCGGCGTGGTCGAGCGCGAGGCGATCGACCTGGAGATCGCTGTCGTCGACCACTACGCGCACTTGCTGGTGCATGGCGTACTGCATGCTCAGGGCTATGACCACGAACTCGATGACGAGGCTGCAGCGATGGAAGCTCGGGAGACTTCGGTCTTGCTCAGCCTGGGCTTTGCCGACCCTTATCGGCGCTGACCATCTCTGTGATCGGCGTCAACCCTGGCGCAGTTTGCGTGCCGCGTCGAGCGCGAAGTAGGTCAGTACGCCGTCGGCACCGGCGCGCTTGAAAGCCAGCAGCGACTCCATCATCACCGCGTCATGGTCGAGCCAGCCATTCGCGGCAGCGGCCTTGAGCATCGCGTATTCCCCGCTCACCTGGTAGGCGAAGGTGGGCACTCGGAATTCGTCTTTGACGCGCCGCACGATGTCGAGGTAGGGCATACCGGGCTTGACCATCACCATGTCGGCGCCCTCGGCGATGTCGAGCCCGACTTCGCGCAAGGCCTCGTCGCTGTTGCCCGGGTCCATCTGGTAAGCCTTCTTGTCGCTCTTGCCCAGGTTGGTGGCCGAACCCACCGCATCGCGGAACGGGCCATAGAAAGCGCTGGCGTACTTGGCGCTGTAAGCCATGATCCTAGTGTGGATCAAGCCCTTGGCTTCGAGCGTCTGGCGAATCGCACCGATGCGGCCATCCATCATGTCACTGGGCGCGACGATGTCGACGCCTGCCTCGGCCTGCACCAAGGCCTGAGCGCGCAGCACGGCCACCGTCTCATCGTTCAGGATGTAGCCGGTGTCGTCGAGCAGTCCGTCCTGACCGTGTGAGGTGAAGGGGTCGAGTGCGACGTCGGTGAGCAACCCGAGCTGCGGGAAACGGTCCTTGATCGCGCGCACGACGCGCGGCACCAAGCCGTCTGGGTTGGTGGCTTCGCGGCCGTCGGGGGTCTTGAGCGCGGGGTCTATCACCGGGAACAAGGCCATCACCGGCACGCCCAGGCTCACGCAGGCCTCTGCCAGCGGCAGCAACCGGTCGATTGACAGGCGTTGCACACCAGGCATGCTCGCCACCTCTTGCGAAAGTCCCTGGCCGTCGAGCACGAAGACTGGAAAAATCAGGTCACTGGCGTGCAGCCGATGCTCGCGCACCAAGTCGCGGGTGAAAGCGTCGCGGCGCAATCGGCGCGGGCGGCTGGCGGGAAAAGCGGGCAGAGGGGGCATGGCCATGGTGTGTAATTCCTCGTCGACAGTTTTCCGATTTTGCATGGTGGCGGCATGCCGGACTTTGCGTCGAGAAAATCCGTCGCCGCTTCGCCCGTTACTCGGCATGTCAATCTGCTAATATCGAATTCGGATAGCTGCCGAGAGGTGGCTGTTCCCTGCTTTTCCTCCCTGAGCAGGTGCTTTGGGGTTTTCATAACGCCAAGGCTTGCTGCCCCAGTCCCTGTGACTGGGGTTCTTTTTTAGGCGGCTCGTTTGCGTACGTTGGTCGTCTCGCCGCGATAATTGGGCGAATGAGCTACCTCTGGATCAAGGCCTTCCACATCGTCTTCATCGCGAGTTGGTTCGCAGGACTTTTTTACCTGCCCCGCTTGCTGGTGAATCTGGCGATGGTGCCTGATGACAGTCACGCCGAGCGCGAACGCTTGCTGTTGATGTCTCGCAAGCTCTACCGATTTACCAACTTGTTGATGGTCGTCGCACTGGCGCTGGGTTTCTGGCTGTGGTTAGGCTTTGGCGCGGCACGTTTTTCCGGCAGCTACTGGCTGCATGCCAAATTGCTGGGAGTGGTCGCGGCGATTGCTTACCTGCACCTTTGCCGCGGCCATCTTCGCCGGTTTGAGCAGCACGCGAACCATCGCAGCCATCGCTGGTTCCGCGTTTTCAACGAGGTCTCGGTGCTGCTGTTTGCGGCCATCGTGGTGCTCGCAGTGGTCAAGCCCTTTTGATCCCGTCGCCGGGAGCGCGAGGCCGCCAGGATGCGCCACAACGAGGTCGTCGATCGAAGCTCGGCCGTACCGCTGGCGTTCGTTTGGTCGGCCTTGATCGTCTATGCCAGCCTGTTTCCGTTTGGCAACTGGCGCTGGCCACCGGGGCAGGCGGGTTGGGCATTGCTGCACCTGCCTTGGCCTCGCTATTTCATCTCGTTCGACATCAGCAGCAACCTGTTGGGTTACGCACCTTTGGGTTTGCTGGTCGGCGTGGCACGCCTGCGTCACGGCGGCTCGATGTCACAGGCCTTGCTCGGAGCCGTCGCCTCAGGCGCGGGGCTTTCTTATGGGATGGAGATGACCCAGCATCTGTTGCCGCAGCGGGTTCCTTCTGGGCTCGACTGGGTGCTCAACACGGTCGGTGCCGGCCTGGGTGCTTTGCTAGCCCTGTCACTGCATGGGCTTGGGCTGCTCAGCCGCTGGCAGGTCTGGCGCGAACGCTGGCTTGAGCGGGGCCATGGTGGCGCGCTAGCCTTGCTGGTGCTGTGGCCGGTGGCGCTGTTGTTTCCAACGCCGGTGCCGCTGGGCTTAGGTCAGGTTGGCGAAGTCTTGCGGGCTGCGCTAGCGCAAGAACTGGCTGGTGTGCCTTGGGTCGAGCCGCTGTCGGCTTGGCTGGAGGCCCGTGCTGTGTTGCCGCCTGCCCTGTCGCCCTGGGCCGAGACATTGGCGGTCGTTTTTGGCCTGTTGTCACCGTGCCTTTTGGCTTACGCGGCGTCGCCGCCGGGTGGCCGGCGGATTGGGCTGGCGTTGGGCCTGGGCGGGGCTGCCGTGGCCGCGACGACGCTGTCGACGCTGCTCAATTTTGGCCCTGACCATGCGCTGGCCTGGTGCACCCCGGGCACGGCCACTGCGATGGCGTTGGCGTTGGCGTTGGCACTGGCCAGTTTGTGGCTCAAACCTCGTCTGGCCGGTGCGTTGGCACTGATGTCCCTGACGGGCTTGGTGATGCTGGTGCATCAGGCGCCGACCGACCCGTATTTCGCGCAAAGCCTGCTCGGCTGGGAACAGGGTCGTTTCGTCCGGTTCCACGGCTTGGCCCAGTGGGTGGGTTGGCTGTGGCCGTACGCTGCGCTGGCTTGGCTGTTGGGTCGGATGGGTTCGCGCTGATTCCGGCCATCGCGCTGGTCGGGCTCTCTACAATCCCCAAGGCTATGAGTTATTACCGTCACCACATCTTTTTTTGCCTCAATCAGCGCAACAACGGCGAATCCTGTTGCGCGGGCCAGGGCGCTCAGGCAGCCTTTGATCACTGCAAGCAGCAGGTCAAAGCCCAGGGGCTTTCAGGTCCTGGTGGCGTGCGGGTGAACAAGGCGGGTTGCCTGGATCGCTGCGCCGGTGGGCCGGTGGCGGTGGTGTATCCACAAGCTGTTTGGTATACCTTTGTCGACGCTGCCGATGTCGATGAAATCGTCGAATCGCACCTCAAGAACGGCCGCGTTGTCGAGCGCCTTCTGCTGGCGCCTGAAGTGGGCCGCTGATGCGTCTCGGATCGGATTGCGCGGCGCAGCGATGAAGGCAGACACCCGCTTGATGACCGTCGCCGGGCCGGCAGGGCCGATCGAGTGCCTGGTCGATGAATCAGGGAGGCCGCCACGCGGCTTGGCCGTGCTGTGCCATCCCCACCCGCAACATGGTGGCACGATGGACAACAAGGTGGTCCAGACTTTGGCGCGGGCTTTCGTGGCGTTGGGTTACCGCGCAGTAAGGTTCAACTTTCGTGGCGTCGGGGGCTCGGCTGGGTCCTGGGACGATGGCCGGGGCGAAATTGAAGACGCGCTGGCCGTGATGGCTTGGCAGCGTACCGAGACGCCAGATCTGCCGCTGGCATTGGCTGGATTTTCTTTTGGGGGCTACATCGCGGCGATGGCGGCCTCGCGTCTGGCAGCGCTGGCGCCGGTCGAACGGTTGGTGCTGGTCGGCCCGGCGATCAGCCGATTCGAGATGCCTGCCGTTGTGGCCCCAGACACGCTGGTGATCCATGGTGAGGTCGACGACGTGGTGCCTCTTGCGGCGATCTTGGACTGGGCTCGACCGCAGACGCTGCCGGTGATCGTGCTGCCGGGCGTCGGTCACTTCTTTCACGGCCAACTCACGCTGCTCAAGCAGCAGTTGGTCCAAGCCTGGCATGTCTGAACGTCAGCCGATGGTTGCTGCCATGCCTCACTGGGTTGTTGAGATCTTCAAGCGCATGTCGATGAGACCACTGATGGCGGTGCTGCTGGCCGGTGTCAGCTTGAGTGCGTTGGCGCAAGCCCCTCAGCCACCTGAGATGGCGGTCAAGAGCTATCTGCTGCTCGATGTGAGCAGCGACCAAGTCTTGGCCGAGCGGGGCGCCGACCAGCAAGCCGATCCTGCCTCACTGACCAAATTGATGACGGCGTGGTTGGTGTTTGATGCGATCAAAGCCAAGAAGCTCACCTTCCAGCAGACGCTGCCGGTATCGATGCGGGCCTGGAGTGAGCGAAAGGGCGGTGGCTCGCTGATGTTCATCGACCCCAAGATGACGCCCAAGGTCGACGATTTGTTGCGCGGCATGATCGCGGTGTCGGGCAACGACGCGGCGGTGGCGTTGGCGGAGGGCGTGGCGGGCTCGCTCGACGGGTTTGTGGCGATGATGAACCGGCAGGCGCTGGCCTGGGGCTTGAAGAACACTCAGTTCAAGAATGTCACCGGTTTGACTGCCCCAGGTCACTACAGCAGCGCCCGCGATTTGGGCGTGATTGCAGCGCATGTGGTGCGGGACTTTCCAGAGTACTACGCCGCCTATTACGCGCTTCGCAGCTACAGCTTCAACAGCATTCGGCAGGACAACCGCAATATGTTGCTGGGACGAGACCCAGCGATTGACGGCATGAAGACTGGTTATACCGAGGCGGCTGGCTACTGCTTGGTCGCCAGTGCCCAGCGTGAGATGCCCAACGGCAAGCGTCGCCTGCTCAGCGTCGTGTTGGGCGCGACCTCGCGCGAAGCCCGGGCCAGCGAAAGCCAGAAGATCTTGAACTGGGGCTACACCGCATGGGACGCCGTGCGCTTGTTCGAGGCAGGCAAGCCCGCTGCCCAAGTGCCCGTCTGGAAGGGCCAGCAGGCGACCGCCGCGCTGGGCTCCATGCAGGCCGTGGTGGTTTCGGTGCCGAAGGGCGAAGGCGACAAGCTCAAGACCGTGATCTCACGCAGCGATCCATTGGTCGCGCCGCTGACCGAGGGCCAGCGCATCGGTACTTTGGAGGTCAGCACGGTGGCCGGCGTCAAGATCGCAAGCCTGCCGCTGGTGGTGCTCAAGGCGGTGCCGCAGGCCGGGCTGCTCGGCCGGGCCTGGGATTCGATCCGGCTTTGGATCAAATGAGCTTGTCGCGCCCTATTGAGGGTGGATCAAACTAGGCGGTCTGCCATCGGCTAAGCTGCGCCGTTTTCTATCGAGGTCTGACATGCTGACGCTTCCTGACACCCTCTGCCATTTGAACGGTCAGACCTTGCCGCTTCGCGACGCGAAGGTGTCGGTGCTCGATCGAGGCTTCATCTTTGGCGATGGTGTCTATGAAGTGATCCCGGTTTATGGTCGCCGCCTGTTTCGCTTCGATGAGCACATGGCACGTTTGCAGCGCAGCCTGGCCAAGCTTCGCATCGCCAATCCGCACACCCGCGAGGGCTGGCTGGCGCTGGTGCGTGAACTCGTGGGCGCGCAGCCCGCGCACGATCAGCTGGTCTACATTGAGGTCACGCGCGGCGTTGCGCTCCGCGACCATGTGATGCCTGAAGGCATCGAGCCGACCGTGTTTGCGATGACGAGCGAGTTGAAGCCACCGTCAGCCGAAATGAGGCACCAAGGGGTGGCCTGCGTCACGGCGCGCGATTTTCGCTGGGAGCGCGGTGACATCAAGAGCATCTCCCTGCTGGGCAATGTGATGGCCAGGCAGATCTCGGCCGACCGTGGTGCGGCTGAGACGGTAATGTTCCGCGACGGCTGGCTGACCGAAGGTTCTGGTTGCAACGTTTGGGTGGTGCACGAGGGTGCGCTGCTGGGTCCACCCAAGGGCGAGCACGTGCTCGAAGGCATCCGCTACGAGCTTTTTGCCGAGTTGTGCGAGGACGTGGGCATTGCCTACAACTTGCGGCCAATCGCCGAGGCCGATGTCTTCGCCGCGGACGAGTTGATGCTCAGCTCGGCGACCAAGGAAATCCTGGCCATCACGCGGCTCGATGGCCAAGCAGTTGGTCATGGTGCGTTGCGTGGCAAGCCTGGACCAGTCTATGCCCGCATCTACGAAGCCTATCAGCGGGCCAAAGCCGAGCAATCGATCTGACCATGTCGGCCGACCCAAGCCTCGCGTCGACGCCTGAACCCTCGTTGATCGAATATCCCTGCGCGTTTCCGATCAAGGTGATGGGCGCGCAAGTCGACGGCTTCGTCGAAGCTGTGCTGGCTGTGGCTCGGCAGTTTGACCCTGAGTTTGATGATCAAAGTTTGGTGCGCCGGTCCAGCAGTGGTGGCCGCTACCTGGGGTTGACACTGACCGTCACAGCGACCAGTCGCGCGCAACTCGACGATTTGTATCGCGCGCTTTCCGGGCACCCGATGGTCAAGGTGGTGCTGTAGTTGACCGCGTGATCGACTGAGGCAGCCGCAGTCCCTCGACATGAAGATCGTCAATCTGGGTCGCCAGCCCTGTGCGCGGACGGCCGAGGCCATGCGGGTTTTCACCGAAGCCCGGACCGCAGACACGCCTGACGAGATCTGGCTGGTTGAGCATGATCCGGTGTACACCCAGGGGCTTGCCGGTCGGGCCGAGCACTTGTTGGATGCCGGCGGTGTCCCCGTGCTGGCCAGCAATCGCGGGGGCCAGATCACCTACCACGGCCCTGGGCAGGTGGTGGCCTATCCGTTGATCGACCTCAGGCGCCTCGGCATCTACGTCAAGGAATTTGTTTATCGCCTGGAGCACGCCGTGCTCAAGGTTTTGGAGGCGCAACAGATCACCGGTCACCGCGTGGCGGGTGCGCCTGGAATTTTCGTCCGCTTGGCCGACCCCCGAAGCCACGCGGCGCTGACAGGTCCTGCGATGGGCTTGGACAGGTTTCGAGGTCTGGGCAAGATCGCCGCGCTGGGCATCAAGGTCAGCCGGCACTGCAGTTACCACGGCGTTGCGCTCAATGTGGCGATGGACCTGGATCCGTTTGCCGGTATCAACCCCTGCGGCTATGCCGGCCTGCGCACGGTAGACCTCGCTACACTGGGGGTTTCCACCGATTGGTGCACTGTGGCGCATGAACTCGGTGATCGCTTGGCGGCTCAGTTCACGCCCTGAGCCGCAACAGCGCTTGGCGGTGGCCTCGTTTATCCACACCTCTTCGGCGAACAGTCGGCAAAGATCCTTTATGGCCACCGAAAATGTGATTCATGAGCCGCAATCCAGCAGCAGCTACGATCCCAGTGCCAAGCAAAAAGCGCAGGCCAAGACGGCCCGAATCCCGATCAAAGTGGTGCCGGCTGAGGTCTTGAAAAAGCCTGACTGGATTCGCGTCAAGGCGGGTTCGCCGACCACCCGGTTCTACGAGATCAAGCAGATCCTGCGCGAGCACAAGCTGCACACGGTCTGTGAAGAGGCATCCTGCCCCAACATCGGCGAATGCTTTGGCAGTGGAACCGCGACCTTTATGATCATGGGCGACAAATGCACTCGGCGCTGCCCTTTCTGCGACGTCGGCCATGGACGTCCCGATCCGCTCGATGCCGACGAGCCCGTCAATCTGGCACGCACCATCGCTGCGCTCAAGCTGAAATATGTCGTGATCACCAGCGTCGATCGCGATGATCTGCGGGATGGCGGTGCCGGCCATTTCGTCGATTGCATCCGCCAAGTTCGCGAGCAGTCGCCGGCGACCCGGATCGAAATTCTGGTGCCTGACTTCCGGGGTCGCGACGACCGCGCACTGGAGATTCTGAAGGCTGCGCCACCCGATGTGATGAACCATAACCTTGAGACGGCACCGCGCCTTTACAAGGAGGCGCGTCCGGGCAGCGACTACGCTTTCAGCCTGAACCTGCTCAAGAAGTTCAAGGCCTTGCACCCGGAAGTCCCTACCAAGAGCGGGCTGATAGTCGGCCTGGGCGAAACCGATGAAGAGATCTTGGCGGTGATGCGCGACATGCGGTCGCATGACATCGATATGTTGACCATCGGGCAGTACTTGGCGCCTTCAGGCCATCACCTGCCGGTGCGGCGCTACGTTCACCCTGACACCTTCAAAATGTTCGAGACTGCGGCCATTGGGATGGGTTTTGCCCAAGCGACGGTGGGGGCAATGGTGCGAAGCAGCTACCACGCCGACCGCCAAGCGGCTGGCGCGGGTGTCACGCACACGGTCTGACGCTGGCCGCTCCGGGCGCGCTTCAGGTCTCGCTCAGCAGTTGCTCGATCTCTCGGTGCAGCGTGGCGAAGTCCGGCGCACCGACCCACCGCTTGGCGATGGCACCATGTTTGTCGATCAGGAACGAGGTCGGCGTGAGTTCTACCTGGCCGAAACTGCGGGCGATCTCCCCGGTATTGTCGATCGCGACCTTGAACCCGAGCTTGCGGCTTTCGGCGAAGTCGGCCACCCGTGCTGGCGGGTCATAGCGCATCGCAACGGCCAGCGTTTGGTATGCCCGGTCCTGGAACTTGTCGTTCATCGCACTGATGGCAGGCATTTCTGCCACACAGCTGCTGCAGCTGGTGGCCCAGAAATTGACCAGTACCACCTGCCCCACCAGCTGACCGGTCGTCAACGTACTGCCGTCCAGCAAGCTGAAGCGTACCTGCGGCGCGGGCATTCGGCGTTCGCTGAGCAGCCACCCAGCGCCAGCGGCAGAGGCCGCCAGCGCGGCGATGGCAAGATGGCGTCGGGACAGGATCATGATGGAGGGTTCGATGCGCAGAAGACAGTTTACGGCCGGGTTGCTGGCCGGCTCAGGCTTGGCTCGCTCTCCGGTGTTTGCCGCCGGTTTGGCTGAGGCCGACGCAGGAATGGGTGTGCGTGGCATGCTTGAGCGTGCCGCGGTCGTTGCGGTCGAGGGGCTGGGCCACAGCGATGGCTTCCTCGGCAACCCCAAGGTGCGAATTCCTTTGCCGCCTCCGCTTGAAGATGCCGCAAAGCTGTTGAAAGCCACGGGTCAACAAAAGCGGGTCGACGAATTGGTGACGGCGATGAACCGCGCCGCCGAAGCGGCGATGCCCCTGGCGCGTGCAATGTTGGTGAACACCGTCAAATCGATCTCGATCAGCGATGCGATTCAGATCGTTCGCGGCGGCGATCGCGCCGCCACCGATTTTTTTGTCCGCAAAACGCGGGCGCCATTGACCGAGCAGTTCCTGCCGATCGTCACCGAGACTACCGAGAAGGTGGCGTTGGCGTCGAAGTTCAACGCGGTCGCAGGCCAGGCCGTCAAAATGGGCCTGCTCAAAGGTGACGATGCGAACGTTGAGCGCTATGTCACTGCCAAGGCCTTGGACGGGCTGTACCTGATGATCGCCGAGGAGGAACGCAAGATCCGTCGCGATCCACTGGCCACAGGCAGTGCAATCTTGCGCAAGGTGTTTGGTGGTTGACTGGTCTTGACCTGGGCTCATACGGCGCCTGATCCGCCGGGATAATGAGTCTCCATGACTCAAGCTAGCGAATCCGATGGCAGAGGACGACTCCGGACTCGCGACTGGCTGCCTGGGATCGTCTGCGGCTTGTTGTTCTGTGCATGCTCACCGACGCTTGATTGGCGCCAAGTTCGGCCGGAAGGCTGGGGTCTTGATTTGGCTATGCCGTGTCGACCCAGCCAACAGGTTCGGCAGGTGGCGCTAGCGGGGTCGGCGGTTGAACTCAATTTGCTGGCCTGCAGCGCGGATGCGCATACCTTCGCAGTGGCTTCGGCCGACATGACCGATCCTTCTCGGGTCGGGCCCGCTTTGTTAGCCCTGGGTAAAGCTGCGCGTGCCAATGTGCAGGGTGTCGTCGAGGCGGAACGTGCCGCCACTGTCCCCGGCATGACGCCGCAACCTGCGGCGCGGCAATGGGTGCTCAGAGGCAAACTGCCAGACGGTACGCAGGTTCGCGAGCAAGTGTTGGTGTTCGCCCATGGGCTGCGAGTATTCCAGGCAAGTTTGCTCGGACCGGCCGCAGATGAGGCGCGGGCGAAGCTGTTCTTTGAGTCGATCGAACTGACCCGATGAGCTCTGCGGGGGATGCGGTCGTGCTCACCCGCCGCCAAGCTGTGTGGGTTTTCCTAGCCTTTGCCTTTGCTTATTTTTTTTCGGCCCTGGTGAGAGCGGTGACCGCCACCTTGGCGCCGATCTTCAGTGCCGAACTCGGGCTGGATGCGGGGCAGCTGGGTTTGCTGGGTGGCGCGTATTTTCTGGGCTTCGCGTTGATGCAATTGCCCCTTGGCAGTGCGTTGGACCGTTGGGGCGCCAAGCGTGTGCTCTTGTCCTTTCTGGCGCTTGCCGTCTTGGGCTGTCTGGCGTTTGCGCGGTCGGCTAGCTTGCCGCAGCTGCTGCTGGCGCGGTTTTTGATTGGCGCGGGCGTTTCGGCCTGCCTGATGGCGCCGCTGACCTGTTTCCGGCGCCTGTTCTCCACTGCACTACAACTGCGCGCCAACGCCTGGATGTTGATGAGTGGCTCACTGGGTATGTTGGCTTCCACCTTGCCAGTGCAATGGCTGCTGCCCGTGCTGGGCTGGCGCGGCTTGTTCATGGCGGTAGCGCTGCTGTTTGCGTTGGCCGGCGCCTTGATCGCATGGCGCGTGCCGCCCGACGCGCGGGTCAGCTCGCAACCGGAGGTGCCGGTCGGTGGCTACCGTCAGGTGTTTGCGCATCCGGTCTTCATTCGGATGGCACCAATGGGGTTTTTTGTTTACGGGGGCATGGTGGC
>CANFPU010000113.1 GCA_947448955.1 Burkholderiales bacterium | reverse complement strand
TCTAGCCTGCGCTAAACCGAGCCCTTATGCAGCGGGAACCTTGTGCGCCGAACATACCGCCGTGGTCACGACGCTGGCAGCCGCCCTGATGGATCGACTTCTTGTCGGCCGTCGCGCACCTCAGCGATTCAACCTTCGCCGGACCAAACTGGCGTTTGGATTCATCAATCCTGGCCTGTCATACTGGTGCGAGAGAATTTATAGATACCCAAACCTTGCGAACCTTTCAGAACCTTGCATCGCCGCATCGGTTTCGAAGATCAGTTTCGATGGCCTGCTCGCCACAACGGGGGGTGACATGCGCACCGTCGCCTGCATTGCTCATCAAGCAACGCATCCAAGCTGATGCTTTCAGGACGCCGCTCATCAAAGCGCACCAGAGGAAGGCCAAGAGCCAAGAGGCCCACCGACACGCCACATCAACGCCAACGGAAGCGCCACTCAAGCACAGACATCGGCGCAGGGTCGATGAGCGGATGGGGCTCGATTCCTATCGGCGCATTTCGGCCCCTAGCGGCCGAAACCCTTCGACACAGGGCTGAGCGCTAACGGGGCGCGACGGTCAGGCGTTCGGTGATGGCGTTCGGTGATGGCGTTCGGTGAGGGGCGTTACGGCTGGCCGGCCACCCTCGTCAAGGGCGTTGCTGGGACCCGCGCATGCCAGGGTCCCCACTGGCCGCGGTGCTGCAGCGCTCATGGGCATGCCGGCGAAGGCTGACGACCGCGATGGGTACAGCGCGAAACCTGAGGCCAGGTCGCGCTGTACGCCCTTGATGATGGAAACCCCAGCGTCACTTCACTTGGTGACGTCAAACACCAAGTTGACCTTGGAAGGCCCGAACGAGGCCCAAGGCACGACTTTCGCGAAATTCACGCCTGGCTTGCTGAAGTCGCACACGCCGCTCGGAAATACTGACCGCAGGCGGGAAAGTTCGGCCGCGCTCAAGGTGACCTTGTAGTCGCCCAGATCGACCGGCTTGAGCTGGCATTTCAAGTTGTTTGACGCCAGAGGCGCGCCAGCTTCCATCCGCGGAAAACGATACGAAGGCCAAAGGATGTTGCACTGCGAACCACTCACACCCAAGGTTTGCTTCTCGGCAATGAACTGAGGCGGTGATGACTTGTCAAAGCAGCCGTCCGTCAAGTCGGCCGGCTTGTTGCGAATGACCTTCGTGCGCAGAGCATCCGCCGATTTGTCGGCTGTGATGGCCTCCATCCATTTTTCGAAAGCGGCAATGGCCACTGGGCTCAATGCGGCAATCGGCGCTGCAGGATTGGCAGCCGTGGGTGCGGTACCCGGGCCGCCGCGCCACATCACGAACGTGTCGGAGTTGCCGTTTGCCAGCGTGATGCGTTCGCGTACAGCGAAATGCTCCCACTGCATGTGGTAGTTCGAGGTGTCCTCGGCATAGATGTTGGACAAATCCAGCACCGGGGTCGATGCGAGACCGCCGCCACCATTCAGGAACAACCCGCTCTGATGCGCCCGCAGGATCGCATCAGGATTGCCAACCGTCCGTGTCGCGACTGGGTTAGCGTCGGTGTCGAAACCACCCACGTTGGCGTTCATGTCAAGAAATTGCGTGACCGAAATGGCGCCAGAATTTAGCGCTGACAAGCCATACTGAACGCCTACGTTGTCATAAGTGCGCAAACCAATGGTGGATTTGCCAGAAGGGTCCAGCGGGTTTACGCCCTTGCCGTAGACATTCGAGCCAATGTCAAAGATTGTCGGGCGTGCACCTGTGAAGTTGGGTGGGCTGGCGTTGGGGTCATAGCGCATCGACAGGGGAAACGCCGCGTTCCAAACCGCAGAGGCGTAGTTGCCCACACCCGCGAAGACCGGGGCCGTGCGTCCGGGTACCGGGTCTATGCGCCCCATCTGATTACCGTTGGCCACCAAGGTGATCTCTGCCGCATACCCTGATGCAGCGGCCCTCTGTTGCGGCGAAAAGGAACTCGCCGAAGAGGCTGAGCTTGCAAAGTAATTGCTCAACAAGTGGCCGTCTGCGGCAGATTGCGCGATGGTGATCACGTCAGGAAAAGTTGCATCGATGATCGCGCCGTCGAACAAACCCGGGAACATATCGATCAACTGGAGGCTGCCAATGGCACCGCCTGAGGTGCCGGTTGACACCGTGTAGACCGGCGCGCCGAAGCGCTTGATGAAGTACTCCTTGGTCATCGAAGCCGCTTCACCGGAAACCACGTTGTTGCAGATGTTGGTGGGGTGATTGAGCGTGTTGTTGGCGACCGCGTAACCCCTGGACAACCAGGTGTCGTTCATCGGGCTGTAACCGAAAACACCACCCTGGATGTACCAGCCTCCGACACAACCTGTGCCGTGGCCGTAAACCAAGCGCTTGTTCCAGTTCTTGGGCGGCGTGGTCGGTGTGGGCTCAACGTCCTTGGCGGGGTCGAACAGCATGGCGATCTGCGCTATGCCTCGGTTGATCGTCGCGGTTTCCACGCGGACGATATAAGGCACCGAAACGCCAGCGGCGTTCTTGATCATCTTCACGTCAGCGGGCACTGCTTTGGTGTCGGTCAAGGGCTTGAAGACTTCACCCGTCGTGCGGTACTGATACTGCACATCAGTCTTCGCCGAGCACATGGGATCGTTGGCCACGGTGCCGGTCAGCTTGGACCCATCGGGCAGTGCCAGAGTGCCGGTTTGGCAGACAAATGGCGTGATGTGCGGCCCAGACGAAATGGGGCCCGTGATCGGATAGTTCGTCAACGTCAATGCAGTGGCTGCAGAACCGCCAACCTTCACGCTGAGTGTGTTGTCACCGTCTTTGAGGCCCATCACCAAGCCCAGTTTGGCGCCGGTGGTGCTGCCGTCCTTGAAGGACGCGGTGACATCAGCGCCATTGAGCGCGACGGAGAGAGCCTCTCCCGGCTTCGCATCGGCAGGCATTTGAACCTCAATCAGCGCGCTGCCGCCGCTCGTGCGGTGGGCTGGCGATGACTTCACCGAGACCGTGGGCGCTGAGGTCGGCGCCACCACGACAGGCGCCGGCTCCTCAACGGTGGTTGCACCACCGCAGGCTGCCAACAGCGTCGCGGCCAGCACGGCCAAACCAACCCAGCCCAAGACTGGGCGTGAACAGGGGGCCGAAGCCCAAACATCAACGTCATGCATAGTGTCTCCTGACCGTTTATCACTGATGCGGTTGTTCATTGGTTGCTGCTTGGCCTTGCACTGGCTCAGCAAATGATCCACATCTCACTTATTTTTTCGAACCCGACACTGATTAAACTCCTGTGGCTGTCGGGATATGAGCAGGAAAACCCTAATAGCCAACAATGGTCCTTTGGCGGCGCACGGCAAGCATGAACGAGCCCGCCAGCGGCACGCTCAGTGTTAGCCGCCAGTTTTTTCAACCACGTCGTTCGGGCCGACGGCATACGCCCGTTGGCGCCTCGGCGAAACGGGTCAATCCAGCGGGTACTTCTTGAGCAATGCGTTCAGGCGCTGCTCTTCGTCACGCACCAGCTTTGCAAACTCTTCAGGCGAAGTGATCAGCACCGAAGAGCCGAGCGCGGCAAAGAAGGTCTTGGTGTCTTCCATCCCAGCCACCTCGCGCACCGCTGCGGCCACCGCGCGAACGACGGCATTCGACGTGCCCAGCGGCGCGAACAGACCGTACCAGGTTTCGCTGGCGATCTGGGGCAGGCCCGCCTCCACGGCGGTCTGCGCATCAGGCACGATCGGCGAACGGGTGGTACCGCTGGTCATCAGGATCTTCACAGTGCCCGACTTCACATGCGGCGCCACAGCGGTGTAGCCCATCACACCGATGTCCACATTACCACCCAGCAGGTCATTCACCAGCTGGCCCCCGCCCTTGTAGTTAACGACGATCATGTTGGGGATGTCACTCTCCAGCATCTTCAGCCGAACCCGGGCCATGTTTTCGGTGGTGCCGAATGAGCAAGGCTTTGGCGCTGCATTGCAATGGCGCTTGAGGTCGGCGTAGGTTTTGCCCGGGATGCCGGCATGCGCCGCATACACGCCTGCAGTGATCGAGTAGGTGGCGATCGGCACCAACCGGGCGGCCGGGTCTACGCCTTTGTACATCGGTGTGTGGCGGATCACCAGCAACGAGGGGATCTGCACCAGCAAGGTATGGCCATCGGCCGGCGCATCCAGCACCCGCCGAGTACCCAGTAGGCCGCCGGCGCCGGGCACGTTTTCCACCAACACGGTCTGGCCCCACTTGACCTGCAATTCCCTGGCCACATGCCGTGCCATCGCATCCACCCCGCCGCCTGGGCTGTAGGGCACGACCAAGGTCACGGTACGGGTGGGCTTCCACGGCGCGGGTTCCACGGATTTGGGTGACGCCGCCCAGGTGGGCATCGCCACCAGCACTGCCATCAGCCAAGCCCAGCTGCGGCACGTCCGCATCAAGTGGATCCTGCGGGTCCGGACCGGGTGGGCTTGGATTGTGGATTCGTCATATCAGAGGGAACCGGTCTCACAGGGCCTGCAGATCATGGCGTTGAAGCCATTCAAGGCCGCGTGACAGCGGCCACCAGCACGCTGCCGCGGCGACGGCAGGCTTCAGAACAGTACTTGACCTCAGCCCAGTTTTTGGCCCATGCGCGGCGCCACACCATCTCACGGCCGCAGGCCACGCAGGATTTGCACGGCAAGGCCTGCTTGTTGCCCTTGAAGCCGTTTTGGTGCTGCATCAGAATTAAACGCCGTCGGTTTGAAGCGGTTGAGCTAAGGGCTAGAGCCCTCGCTTGAACTTTCGCTGTGAACATTCTCTGCCAACATTCTCTGCCAACATCGAGCGCCCATCCGAGACAGACCCGCGATCCCTGAGCCTCACAGCAACCAGCGGGCAGCGCCCGACTCAATTTGCCGTCAAGACCCGAGGATCAACGCGGCAAGGGTCCAGGCCAAAACCCTTGGCAGGACATCACACCGCGAAGTCTGTGATCTTGGCACCGTCCGCCAGTGCTGCCTTGAGCCACTTGGGCTGCAAGCCACGACCAGACCAACTGTCTCCCGTGACGGCGTTGTGGTACTTGGCGGCGACCTTGCCCTTGGGCTTGGCGGCAACGGCTTCCCGAGCCCCACCCGATTTGCCGCCGATATCCGCAGCGGTCAGGCCGAACTCAGCCATCAATGCCCTCACCTGCGCGATGTTGCCAGCCCTCGCGACACGTTGCGCCTCGGCAATGCGCTGCTCAAGATCCTTGCGGGCGGCCATGAGAGATTCGAGGCTTGACATGTCAAGTACTTTCAATGAACGTTAGTTTGAAATCGTGCGAAATTACCCCGGAAGTATCACAAATATCGCCTAGCACGCCGACAGGTGAAACCCTGAGAACATTCATCGGCAGCGATTGGCGATTTGAGTTGGCTTCCATCCATGCCGCGCTACTGATAGGTTATCAAGATGAACCTTCAGCCTGGCTCTGAAGAGCCCGTTGTTGGCCGGCCAACCGCGATTCGGACGCTGCACTCATTCGGACGCTGCCCTAACATCCTGCGCTGTCGACGCCTCAATGTG
This sequence comes from Burkholderiales bacterium, assembly GCA_947448955.1. Classification (GTDB taxonomy): domain Bacteria; phylum Pseudomonadota; class Gammaproteobacteria; order Burkholderiales; family Burkholderiaceae_C; genus Pseudaquabacterium. Next base: position 7,111 of record CANFPU010000113.1, on the reverse strand, counting down.
CGCATCGCCCGCGGCGTCGCGCGCTGTCACAATCAAAATCACGCTAGGCCTGTCGCTGCCAGCACGGGCTCAGCAACGCACACAACCCACACAACCCACACACGGAACGATCCAACATGGCCCGTCTGCCGTACCTCACCCGCGCCGACCTGCCGCCCGAACATCAGGACCTGCTGGCTCGCGACATCGCACTGTTCCGGCTGATGACGCACAGCCCTGGCGGCGCGCGCGCCTTCGCTGGCCTGGGCAGCTACATTCGCAACAAGAGCACGCTGAATGCTCGGCTGCGCGAGCTGGCGATACTGCAGGTGGGCTGGTTGGCGCGCGCGCCTTATGAGTGGTCGCACCATGTCAAGATCGGCCATGATTTCGGCGTCTCAGACGAGGATATCCAGGCGCTGATCGACGACACGGCCGGCCATCCCAACACGCTGGACGTGAACGCTCGCACCGTGTTGCGCGCTGCTCGCGAGATCACAGCCCAAGGGGCCGCTTCAGCAGAAACCTTCGCTGCGCTGCAAAACCTTCTATCCACCGAGCACCTGACAGATCTGGTGCTGACGATCGCCTTTTACTGCGCGGTGGTGCGATTCCTGGCCACCATGCAGGTGGACGTCGAGCCGGAATACATGACTTATCTCGAGCGTTGGCCGCTGCCCAAGGATTGACTTTGGCCAGCACACAAGCAAGTTCGCGCGACGACGCAAACCCTTTCCTCCATGTGAATGCCATGAAAAACTTACTCCTACGCTTGATCCTGTCGTGCGCCGCCACTGCCCTGGCGGGTTGCTCCTCGTTGCCGTCCGCCCCCATTGCCGGCAATTCGACCCAGGGACCAGCGGCGGAAGTGAAGTCGCTGCTCTGGGTCGGCAACAGCTTTTTCTATTACAACAACTCCATGCACGGCCATGTGGGACAACTACTGACCGCAGGCGGCGATCGCGGCTTCCGTGGCAGTTCGGCGACGATCAGCGGCTCCGGCTTGAACTGGCATGACATCGGCTCGTATCTGCGCGCCGACAGCGGCGTGGGCAGCTACTCGTTTGTGGGTGATAACGAAGTCCGCTTCAACCCCAAGGGCGAGCGCAAGTTTGACGCCGTGATGATGATGGACTGCAGCCAGTGCCCTATCCACCCGGTGCTCAAACCCTTGTTCCATGAGTTCGCCGCCAAGCACAGCGCGACAGCGCGCAGCTTCGGCGCCGAGCCGATCCTGTTCATGTCCTGGGCCTATTCGGACAAGCCCGAGATGACAGACCCCCTCGCGGCGGCGTACGTGCTGGCGGGCAAAGCCAACAACGCGCTGGTGGTGCCAGCCGGTCTGGCGTTTGCCACCTCCGTCAAGAAACGCCCCGAGCTGAGCCTGATCGTGGCCGACAAACGGCACCCGAGCTTGGCCGGCACCTACCTGGCGGCCTGCACCGTGCTCGCCTCGGTTTACAAGCGAAACCCGGTGGGCAGCCCCTATACCGCCGGTCTTTCGGCCGATGTTGCGGCGCACCTGCAGGCCACGGCCTGGGAGACAGCGCAGGCATTCCACGCCAAGGAAGGTCGCGGCAGCCAACGTTGAGTTCAGTTGGCGAGTTCGTGATGACAACCTAGACCATTAAGGTCTCACCCGGGCGTCACTTGCAATCCAGCGTGTGAATGATATTGGCGCCACCGCTGTCAGACCGGACACCGTTCAACATGCAATTTTGGCCCACCACCAGCGCCTTTGGTGACGCCGGCGCGCCATTGACTTTGAGGCCAATCCCTGGCGTGCCTTTGCCATTGAACACCCAGACTGTGCCGTTCATAACGGTGATCGACGCATCAAACTTGCCCTCCTTAAGTTTGATCGATTTAATAGTAATTGGCTGATTTTTGATGTTATTGGCAATGGCTGAATTGGTAGCACCAATAGACACGACTGCCAGCATCGCAGTCAATAATTTTTTCATCAACATGATTTAATGACTTTAAGATTGAAATTCAACTAAAACAATGCATGAGGCATTTGCAATCCAGCGCTTCCAAACATTAAAACCCTGGCCCACCACCTCAAGGTGGCGCGTTACACGAAGCAGTCTACTTGCCCTGCGTGCCCTGACAAGCGCTCGCGCTGCCGTGCCCAGGCACAACGTCCGCCAGTCGGTGTGACCTGCAAAAGCCTTGCGACGCATGCCGGCAGCAGAACGCTCTCCCGGACACCGCTGAACCTGACCTGACTTGAGCAAGTTTTCAGGCTCGTTTGGCCGACCCAGCGCCTCACTGCGAAACATGGATCACATTGCGCACCACCGGGTAGATCTGCTTTTGCCAGCGCTTGCCGCTGAACACACCGTAATGCCCCACATTGGGCTGGACATGGTGGGTGCGCATGTAGGGCCGCAGACTGCTGGCCAAGTCTTGCGCAGCCATGGTCTGACCGATCGCGCAGATGTCGTCGCGCTCGCCTTCTACCGTCACCAGCGCCGTGCGGCGGATGGCTGCGGGATCCACCCTGCGCCCGCGGAATCGCAACTCGCCCCGAGGCAGCGCATACTGCTGGAAGATTTGGCTTACCGTTTCGAGATAGAAATCAGCTGACAGATCAGCCACGGCCATGTATTCCTCGTAGAAGGTGCGTGTGATTTCAGCCTGCTCGAATTCGCCGTTCACCAAGTGCCGGTAATAGGCCTTGAAGGCGTCGACATGGCGCTCCTTGTTCATGCTCATGAATGCCGAGAGTTGCACGAAGCCTGGGTACACCCGCCGACCACCCCCCGCATGGCGCAGAGGCACCACACTGATCAGATTGCTCTCGAACCAGCTGATGGGCTTGTCGGTGGCCAGCTTGTTGACCACCGTGGGGCTGATGCGGCAATCGATCGGCCCAGCCATCAGCGTCAGGCATACCGGCGTGGCCGGGTGCTGGTCTTCCGACATCAAGGCGACGGCGGCCAGCGCGGCCACGCAGGGCTGACATACCGCAATCACGCTGCTGCCCGGGCCCATCGCGGCAAGAAAATCGATCAAGGTCTGGATGTATTCATCCAGCCCAAAGCGGCCCTCGGCCAACGGTACGTCGCGCACGTTGTGCCAGTCGGTCACGTACACATCGTGGTCTTGCAGCACGGTGCGCACGGTGTCCCGCAACAACGTGGCGAAGTGGCCGGACATCGGCGCCACAACCAACACCTTGGGCTGCGGCGGCGCGTCAGCCTTGCAAAAGCGCAGCAAGGTGCCGAACGGGTTGCTCACCACCACCTGCTCGGTCACCGGGATCGGCGCACCCGCGATGTCAATGGTGTCGATGCCCCAAGGCGGCCTGCGGTGCGTGATTTCAGACAGTGCCAGCAGCTTGCAAGACGCGACGACATGGCGGGAGCCTCCAAGCGTGACAGCGTCCAGGCCGGGGATTTCCCAAATCGGTCTGAACCATTTGGCGGCCGTGCGAAGCGGCCAGGTGAGGTCGGCTTGAGCCTGATAGGACTGGTACAGCATGGAGCGGCCTCCTCGGTCTGGAAAGTCCAGCTTACGCAACAAGCGCGCCACCGATGTGGCATAGGCCTTGCGAAGCCTGTTGACAACCACCCTGCCGGAGCATCCCATGCCTGTCGCCACGCCAGCCAAGCGCCCGCCCAAGGCCCTCGCCAGCAAACCTGCCGCGCCCAAGTCCAGCGTCGCCCGTGGGGTCGAACGGAAGGCGGTCGCAGCCGCGGCGCCGGTGGCGCAGCTCACGCTCAGCAGCAAAAATTACTCTTCTTGGTCGCTGCGCGGATGGCTGCTGGCACGATTTTCAGGCATCGAGTTTGCCGAGTCGATGATTGCACCTGACGATGTCGACGCCCGACGCGAGTTGCTGCTGCTGGCGCCGTCGATCCGAGTGCCCTGCCTCACCCACGAAGGTGCACGGGTGTGGAACACCTTGGCCATTGCGCAATACCTCAACGAGATTGCACCCCATGCCGGCCTGATGCCGGCGGACCGCATCGCACGCGCGCATTGCTGGTCGATCAGCGGCGAGATGAACTCGGGCTTCGTCAACCTGCGCAGCGCGCTGCCCATGAACCTGAAAGCGCATTTTCCAAAGCACAAGATCTGGGCCGGCGCCCAGCCCGACATCGACCGCATTGTTGAAATCTGGACCGAATGCCTCGCTACCTACGGTGGCCCCTATCTGTTTGGTGCCCAGCGCAACATGGCCGACGCGATGTACGCGCCCGTCGCCACGCGCTTTCTGACCTATGACGTGAAGCTCAATCCGGCCTGCGCTGGCTACTGTCAAACCATCATGGCAATGCCCGAGATGCAGCAGTGGTTGGCCGCCGCCAAAGTCGAGCCCGAGGAGATAGACGAGCTCGACATGGACTTCTGATGCCGCCGAGGCTGCCGCGCAGGGCCAGCCAAGCCTGCCGTCAACCCTGCGCGTCAAGGCCGTCGGCCACCGAGTTGCTGCTGCCGGCACTCGGCACGCTGCTGGCCTGTCGGCAGCGCTGAAAGCGGCCGGCCCGACGATCTCCAGCTATTCCATGACTGGTGAGTCGTCGAAAGAGTCATGCACGATGCCGAGACGCTGGCGCACGCAGTCCCCTGCCCTCACCAGCGTTTCCTGGTCACCGCACCTGAATTTCGCCCAACCCTTGGTCAGATAGCCGGTGTGGAATTCCGCCTCATGACGGTGCCAACCCGTGCCCTTCTCCGGTGCCGTATTGGCTTTGACAAGGTGCGCAATCACGCGAGCGGCAGTGGCGGTGGCCACGCCCAAACCCTTGTAGGAAAAAATGTCCCGCACCCCATCCTGGCGCCATCGTGACAACGATGCGCCGTCAGCAAGTTGACCCACCTGAGGCGACTGATTCACGCATCATTCGGGGCATCTTGTCTGCGCATGCCCAGCAGGCGGTCAATGGTCGCCTTTGGAAGTTAGTCGCCGGTCCTGAACCTGGTCTAACGGACCGGCATGCAAGGTGCCCGAGAAACCCTGCCGCCAGGCGCCCGGCGTCAATCCGAAGGCCTTGCGCATGTGCAGGCGCAGTACCGTGGCCGACGCAAAGCCGACGCGTTGAGCGATACGTTCGACCGGCTCTTCTGTGGCTTCCAACAAGCGCTGTGCCAACGTCAGCCGCTCGCTCAACAGCCACTGCTTGGGCGTCGTGCCTGTCACCTTGCGGAAATGGCGCGTGAAGTTGCGGCGACTCATCGCGGCGCCATTGGCCATGCGGTCCAGGTCGTGGTCGTCTGCCAGCGATGCGCGTACGCGGTCGAGCAAGGCGACGATGCGAGCATCGCCTTGGGTATCTGGCAAGACATGCTCGATGAACTGGGCCTGGCCCCCCTGCCGATGTGGTGCCACCACCAGTCGCCGCGCCACGCGGTTGGCCACATTGGCGCCGAAGTAGCGCCGCAGCAGGTGCAGGCCACAGTCCAGCCCGGCGGCGGTGCCAGCCGAGGTGACGATCTGGCCCGCATCCACGTAAAGCACGCCCGGCTTCAGGCGCACCGCCGGGTAGCGGCGGGCAAACTCGTCAGCCGCCGACCAGTGCGTGGTGGCCTCATGGCCGTCCAGGAGTCCTGCCTCGGCCAGCAGGAAGGCCCCCAGACACAGACCCACCACCAGCGCCCCGCGCCGGTGTGCGGCCACCAGCGCTTTCAGCACGGCCGCTGCGGGGCGCTCGGCAGGGTCGCGCCAGCTCGGCACGATGACCCAGTCGGCCCAGCGCAGGGCCGCCAGGCCATGCCGCGTTTGCACCTCGAAACCCGCCGTGGTGCGCAGTGGCCCGGTTTCGCCGGCGCAAACGCGCAAGTCGAACACGGGCGCTCCGGGGTGCTGATCACCGAAGAGCACGCACGGCACGGCCAGGTGGAACGGGCTGATACGGTCGAACGCCAACACCGCAACGCGCAAGGGGCGCCCGGCAGGCGGGGCCTGCAGTGGCTCGACCGCTTGTCGATCGGAGGATGGGTGTCTCGACATGGTTGGCCCGAAGTTATTGTTGATTGTCTTTCAGGCCACTCGTGAAGACCCGCTGCAGTGACCAGAATACCGGTCTAACCGCGGACTACGCGCCCGAACGCGCGAATCACCATGAAAACTCCACTGCTCAACGCTGCACTGCTCGCCGGCGTCGGCTACTTCTGTGCCATGGCTGTGGCGCACTTCTTCGGCATCAAGTGGCCGCTGCTTTTCGTCTACTACGACGTGCCCTTCCATGCCTACCAGGACAAGATCATCTCCTTTGCCGTGGTGACCTACGCCTGCCTCTGGTGGAGCGCAGCACGCGAGCGCAGCGTGGTACCGGCCGCGCTGTTGGCCATGGGCTTTACCGTGGCCGGTCTGGCTGCGGTGAACCTTTCGGACGCGCTGGCATCGGTGCTGAACGGGCGCTCCACCCAGGCCTACTGGTGGCAGACGGCCATGTTTGCCGGCTACTGGGTGTTGTTGTTTGTGCTGTACCGCCGCGAAGGCGCCAACGCAGGCGCGGCGTTCCGATGAATCCGGTCGTCGCGCCACCGGCTCTTGCTGCGCTGCGTGCGCAAGAGGCCGAGAGGATCGAGATCAGGCGCTCGATTCACGCGCAGCCGGAGATTGCATGCTGCACGACCCGAGGCTACGATTTCAACGATGGTGTGAGGTCGAGAGGCGCAAGCCTGTAGGTGCGGCTGGCTGAGCCTGCGCTGCCATCAACGCCGACGCTGCGCTGACGCGCATGACGCTGGCCAACCTGCCGCCCGTCAAACCGAAACCCCTGCGAGCCGACACGATGACCACCTTCACCGACTACGAGACCTACGACGCACTGGGCCTGGCCGACCTGATCCGCCGCCGAGAGGTCTCCGCGGCCGAGGTGCTGGAAGCTGCGATCCAGCGCGTCGAAGCGCGCAACCCCGCGCTCAACGCGGTGGTGCATACCTTCTTCGACGAAGCGCGCGCCACCGCCGCGCAGCCGCTGCAGGGCCCCTTTGCCGGTGTGCCCTTCATGCTGAAGGACCTGGGCGTGCAGGTGCGCGGCCAACGGGTCACCAACGGCAGCCGCTTCTGGCAGGACCAGGTCTGCAGCAAGGACAGCACGCTGGTGCAGCGCTACCGCGCGGCCGGCCTGGTGCTGATGGGCATGACGTCGACGGCCGAGTACGGCCTGTCGTG
>CANFPU010000112.1 GCA_947448955.1 Burkholderiales bacterium | reverse complement strand
TAGCGGGTGCACCAATCGCGTCCCGCCGTCTGCAACAGATAGAGGTTGCGGTAATGCAGCCAGCAGGAATACAGCCACTGCGAACGGGTTTTGTGGGCCACGTCTTTCATTTCGCGCAGCCGCTTCAGGTGGGGGTTGATGCGCGCCTCTGCTGCAGGCGATGCGATTTTGCTGGTCTTCAGGCCGGCGCCAGGTCCACGTAGAAATAGCGGTAGCAAACGCTCGATGATGAAAGGCCAATAGCTGGCACCAGCGTGAAGCTTGCGCGGATCGCTGGTGTCGGAGTCGAGCAAGCGCAGCACCGGCTTGGGCAATGCCGCGCGAGCCCGGTCGACAACGCCTCTCACATAGGGCAGGTAAAGACCCCAGAAACGCTGACTACCGACAAAGTAGTTACACGACGAAAAGCCTTGCGACGGTGTGATCTTGTCGAGCTGCTGCAAGTCCAGCCCGGCGGCTTCAAAAACTGCTTCGCAGACCTCGCGGAACGCTGGATGCACGGTCACACCCTGTTGCCACAGGTTGGCATAGACCGCTTCAGACTCAGCGCTAGGGTTGCCGTAGTAAAGGTCGCAGCCGGGATTGGCTTGCAGCGCCTGGTTCAGCGCGGCGGCGCTCAGGCCGGTTTTTTCCTGGAAGCGCCAAGACACTGCGCCCCATAGCGGCGCGATCTGCACGCCTTCATCGGCCGCCAGGCGCTCGAAGACATCGAATTCTCGCAACAGACTATGGTGCCCCGCGTTGTCCCAAGGTATGAAACCTGGATCGAGTTGCTTGACTTGCGAGGGGTCGTAGTAGATCTGGAAGATCGGGACAGTCTGTGGCGATTCAGGCAAAGCCTGCGGCACCGACAGCGGCAGGTCATGGTCGGTTGTCGACGCGTTGGTTGCACCGCCCCGCGCACTCTGGGCTTTCTCTTTCGCAGCAGCTTTTGGCCGCGTCGCTTTGACAGCAGGTTGCGCGGCGCTCTTGGCCGATGGCGAACGGATAGATTTCTTGTTGTCGGGCATGGCAATCCAGTCGATCTCCGCTCACCGCGGCGTAGATGGGGCTAGGCGATTTGCCACGATCCAGACCGAGAAAGAGTCATCGATGGCGCGAATCAGCACTTCAGCGTAAAGAGCCTAATTTGATAGTACACCACAGGCGACGCGACTTTTCCAAGTTTTCTGGATCTCCACATTGGCAAAAATTCTCCGCGAAGATGAGCAATGGCAACCCACAGCCAGGATGCCTCGCCGTTCGCTCGCCAAGCTTGGTTTGGGGCGTTATGCGGCGTTTGGTCCAAGCAAATCATTGGGGTAACTACGGGTTCTACACAGCGCTGTGGTGAAAGAATCTGGTTTAACGTCGTGTTGGCTTGATCCAAGCTTGGGACTCCGGTGCCGCTTTCGCCCAGTCCGAAACGATTTATCTTTGCCTGAGGTCCAGACATGACATCCAGCTTTGATTTGGTCATTCGCGGTGGCGAGGTTGCCGACGGCCTGGGCGGCGAGCTCAGAAGCGCTGATGTGGCGGTGCGCGATGGCCGGATCGTTGAAGTCGGCAAGTTGGCGGGCAGCGGCAGGCAAGAGATTGATGCTCGCGGCCTGCTCGTGACCCCTGGTTTCGTCGATATCCACACCCATTACGACGGGCAGGTCCTGTGGGACTCGCAGCTCGCGCCCTCGAGCTGGCACGGCGTGACCACCGCGGTGATGGGCAACTGTGGTGTCGGTTTTGCGCCGGTCCGTACGCGTGACCACGATCGCCTGATCGAGTTGATGGAAGGGGTTGAGGACATCCCCGGTGCGGCGCTGCACGAAGGCCTGGGTTGGGGCTGGGAGAGCTTTGCCGATTACCTCGACGCGGTCGAGCGGCGGCCGCATGACATCGATGTCTGCGCCCAGCTGCCGCACGGCGCACTGCGGGTCTATGTGATGGGTGAGCGCGCGGCGCGGCTCGAGGCGGCAACGCCCGATGACATCGCGCAGATGCGCAGGCTGGCTGCCGAGGCGATGCGGGCCGGCGCGCTCGGGTTTTCGACCTCGCGCTCGATGAACCATCGCAGCATCAAGGGCGATCCGATCCCGTCGCTGCGGGCGACCCGCGACGAGCTGATGGGCATCGCGTTGGGCTTGCGCGACGCTGGGCGCGGAGTGCTGCAGTTCATCTCCGACTTCAATGCGCCCTCGCTGGAAGTCGAGTTCGCGATGCTGCGCGAACTGGTCGAGGTCTCGGGTCGGCCGATGTCGATCTCGCTGGCGCAGCGCCACAGCGCGTCGCGCGGGTGGCGAAAGCTGCTCGATCTGGTCGGCGACGCGGTTGCCGCCGGCCTGACGATGCGGGCCCAGGTCGCACCGCGCCCGATCGGCGTGCTGTTCGGCTTGCAAGGCAGCCGCAACCCATTCTCAGCCTGCCCGAGCTTCAAGGCCGAGGTCGCTGCGCTGCCTTTGGCTGGCAAGGTGGAGCGGCTGCGAGACCCGCTGTTGCGGGCCCGATTGATGCTCGAGATCGAAGCAATGCACAGCGATTCGATGGGGCTGCGCTTGACAGCGTTCGAGCGCATCTTTCCGTTTGGTGACCCGCCCGACTACGAACCTGCGGCCAGCAGCTCGCTCGCGGCACAGGCCGCCCGCCGCGGCGTCAGCGCTGCTGAACTGGCCTACGACCTGTTGCTGGAGGATGAGGGGCGGGCGTTTCTGTTCGCGCCCTTTGCCAACTACGCGGACTACAACCTTAACGCCTGCCGCGAGATGCTCGATGACCCGAACACCGTCGTCGGCCTGGGTGATGGCGGCGCCCACGTCAGCATCATTTCGGACGGCAGCTTCCCGACTTATCTGCTGACGCATTGGGGTCGCGATCGGCCGCAAGGCCGCTTCGACCTGGGCTGGCTGGTCAAGCGCCAGACCTCGGACACCGCGCGTGCGGTCGGTCTGCTTGACCGCGGTGTGATCGCGCCCGGCATGAAGGCCGACCTCAACGTCCTCGACATGGCCAAGCTCGGTGTGGGCGTGCCCGTGATGAGCCCGGACCTGCCCGCTGGCGGCAAGCGTTTGCTGCAGCGCGCCAGCGGCTATGTCGCGACGGTTGTTTCTGGCGTGCCGGTGTACCGAGATGGCCAGGCCACCGGCGCGCTGCCGGGCCGGCTGGTTCGTGGACCGCAACACAACTGAGGAAAAGCTGAGGAAAAGCTGACGAAACGCTGAGGAAAGCTTGGCGCCGGCTTTGGCGCTTTGGCACTGGCTGGTGATGGTGCCTGTGATGGATACCCGAAATGACCGATGAATCTGTGCATTACCAACCCCCGCCAGACAGCAGTCGGCTGACCGGCCGGGTCGCGATCGTCACCGGCGCGGGCTCCCGCTCGTCCGATATCGGCAACGGCCGTGCTGCGGCGATTCTGCTCGCCCGGCGCGGCGCTCAGGTGCTGCTGCTCGACGCGAACCTGGCCGCCGCACAGCAGACGCTGCGCATGATCGAGAGTGAGAACGGTGTGGCGCTGGCGCTGCAGACCGACGTCACGCAGCCCGATCAATGCCAGTCCGCTGTCCGGCGGGCGGTCGAGGCCTGGGGTCGGGTTGACATCCTCGTCAACAACGTCGGCATCACTGGACCGGCCGGCACCGCGGTCGAGGTCGATCTTGACGACTGGGATCAGGCGTTGCGCGTCAACCTGACCTCGATGATGCTGATGGCCAAGCACGCGATCCCCGAGATGCGCAAACGCCAGGCTGGCGCGATCGTCAACATCGCGTCGGTTGCGGGCTTGATGGGCGGTACCACCAGCCTGCTGTACCCGACGACCAAGGGCGCGATCGTCAACATGACCAGGGCGATGGCCGCACACCATGGCACCGAAGGCATCCGCGTGAACTGCGTCGCTCCAGGCATGGTTTACACGCCGATGGTGGCCGGGCGGATGACGCCTGAGTTGCGCGAAACCCGGCGCATGCGTTCCCTGTTGCAGACCGAGGGTTCGGGCTGGGATGTCGGCCACGCGGTGGCTTACCTGGCCAGCGACGAGGCGCGCTGGGTCACCGGCGTGATCCTGCCGGTAGACGCTGGTGCGACCGCTGGCACGGCCAAGATGCCGTCATTGCGCAACGATTTCAAGCGTGCGCCGGACTGAGCGTTGCGGGCTTGGAGTTGCTTGCTCGGGCGGCTTGCTAGGGCCGCACCGATTCGGCGCGTTACAGCAGAGACTTCAGCGCCACCGTGGGATCGCTCGCCAATTCGGGCGCCGGATGGCGGCCGGCTTCTAGCAGCTTGCGCGACATCATGTGGTCCATCGGCGCATTGACCGATTCGACGCAGACCAGTCGTTGGTCCACATAGTGCAGCACCGAGAAGCTCGCGTCGGTGGCACCAGGCCTGCGGTGGCGGGTAACGCCCGGCCGTGTCGGGTCTGGCATCAGTCCGGCCATCTGCAACCGCATGCTGCCCTGCTCTGACCAGAACCAGGGCAGCGAGGCGTAGCTGGCCGACTGACCTTGCAGCGTGGCGGCGGCGGTGCGAGCCTGGTCGTTGGCGTTTTGCACCGATTCCAGCCTCAGCCGGGTGCCAGGCTGAGCCCAGGCTTCGGCGATCGGGAAACGCGCGACGTCGCCGATCGCCAGGATCGCCGGGTCGCTGCTGCGCATCGCCGCGTCGATCAGGATGCCCTGGTCCAGTGCCAGTCCGGCAGTCTCGGCCAAGGCGGTCTCGGGCTCGGCGCCGATCCCCAACAGCAGCAACTCGACCGGCAGCCGCTGGCCATCGACTTGCAGCGACTGCAGCTTCTTGCCGTCGTGTTCGGCTTCACCGACCTTGGCGCCGAAGCTGAACACGATGCCGGCGGCACGGTGCGTGGCCTCGATGTGCTCGGCCAGCTCGGCCGACACCGAGCGTGCCAGCAGGCGTGGCGCCGACTCGATCACCCGCACCGTCAGCCCGAGCGCGCGTGCCGTCGCGGCGACCTCCAGGCCGATGAAGCCCGCACCCAGCACCACCAACGATTGAACCTGGCCGAGCTGGTCACGCAGCGCCGCCGCATCGGCTGCGCCACGCAGCACCGCGACATTGGTCAGCGTGTTGGGCAGCTGCGCCAGCCTTCGCGCGCGTGCGCCAGTCGCCAGCACCAGCTGCTCGTAGTCCAGCATTTGGCCGGACTGTAGCTGCAGCCGCCGCGCTGCTCGGTCTATCCCGAGCACCGGATCGGCCAGGTGAACCGTGATGCCCGCCTGGGCATACCACGACTCGGCGCGCTGCAGTTGCAAGCCCTCGGTCGGACTTTTCAAGAAGGCCTTGGACAGCGGCGGACGCTGGTAGGGCAAGGATGCTTCAGCGCACACCAGGTGCACGCGCGGACCCAATCCGGCTTCGGCGAGGGCGCCGCAGAGCTGGGCTGCAGCATGGCCACCGCCGACAATCACGATCTTGTTCATGGACTGGAATTTTCAGGCTTGAATCAGGGTTGAAGAATGGGTTGAGCTGTCCAATTTGACACTCAGACCTGACGTTCAGGCAGTCTGAGCACGAGGCCTTGCAACGCCGGATTGAGCTGGATCTGGCAGCTCAAGCGGCTGCCTGGCTGGCGCTCGCTGGCGGTGCATTCGAGCAACTCGAGCTCGCGGGCCAGCGGCGCGGGTAAGCGGTCAATCCACTGATCGTCGACGATCACGTGGCAGGTGGCGCACATCGCCGATCCGCCGCATTCGGCCAGGATGCCGGGCACGCCGTAACCAGTGGCGGCCTGCATCACCGAGACGCTGTCCGGGGCCTCAAAGCCATGCACAGTGCCGTCGGCTTCGATCAAGCTGATGTCGGGCATGGGTTCAATCCCTTGGGTTGTTGAAAACTTCCGTATCTATCGGCTCACCAGCTGTTGCGCAGTTCCCGCAGCTTGATGAACACGGTCTTGTCGTCGGGTTCATCGGGCAGGTCGGGAAATTTTTCTCGCAGTTTGGAGATCACGGTGGGGCTGTTCAGACGGAAGAAAGTGTTGACCTGGTATTCGTCAGCCAGCGTCAGCACCGGTGAGGTCGCAGGATCGCCGCCGGCCACTTTTTGCAGCATGGCCTGGGCGACGCTGTTATCGGGTTCGCGGGCCAGCGTGAACTTCAGGTTGTTCTCGATGTAATCATGCCCGGGGTACAGGCGGGTTGTCGGCGGCAACCTCGACAACTGCGTTGCAAAGGTCGAATACATCGCATTCGGATCACCGCCGTTGTGGCAATTGCCCGCGCCGGCATTGAACAGTGTGTCGCCTGAGAACAAGGTCGGCTGGTCGCCGTGCGATCGCAGGCAAATGTGACACATCGTATGGCCGGGCGTGTCTAGGCATTCAAGCTCGACCCGCTTGCCGACCTTCACCACGTCGCCGGCCTGCAGGCCGCGGTCGACGCCGGCGATGCGCCCCGCTGCACGATGGTGTGCCAGCAGTTTGGCGCCGGTGGCGGCGACCATCGCCTCGTTGCCGCCGGTATGGTCATGATGCTCGTGGGTGTTGAGGACTTGGGTGATCTGCCAACCCTTGGTCTTGGCCGCGGCCAAGCACTTCTGGTGGTCCAGCGGGTCGATGGCCAGCGCCTCGCCGGTGTCTGGGCAGGCGATCAGGTAGTTGAAATTGCGGTAGGCGTTGCCCGTCCAGACGCGTTCGACGATCATCTTGCTCTCCTCGCGCCGCCGGTTGGCGGTGCGGTCATTGTAGGAAGCGGCACGCCCGCGACACTGTCCTCAGTGACCAGCCCTGCCGGCGGCAGGCCCGTCCCCCAAGACGGCTTCATTCCACCTTGGCGCCTGAGGACGTGACCACTTTTTCCCATTTGGCGGTCTCGGCGGCGATGATCTTGCCGAAGTCTTCAGGGCTGCCGGCGATCGACTTGCCACCCAATTCGGCTAGGCGTTCGCGCATTTTCGGGTCGGCCAGTGCACGGTTAACCTCGGCATTGACCTTGTCGATGATCTCGCGCGGTGTGCCTTTAGGCATGCCGATGCCGAACCAGGCGGTCGCTTCGTAACCCGGGACGGTCTCGCCCACCGTCGGCAGTTGGGGCATGGTCGGCTCGCGCTGTTCCGAGGTGACCGCCAGCGCCCGGACCTTGCCGGCCTTGATGTGGACCACCGAAGAGGGCAGGTTGTCGAACAGCACATGGACCTGACCGCCGATCAGGTCGATCAGTGCCGGACCTGCGCCCTTGTAGGGCACGTGGACCATGTTGCAGCCGGTCATCGACTTGAACAGTTCGCCAGACAGGTGTACCGAGGTACCGCTGCCCGACGAGGCCATGTTGAGCTTGCCCGGGTTGGCCTTGCAATAGGCGATGAACTCCTGCACGGTCGTGACTTTCAGCGAGTTCGTGATCTCCATCACATTGGGGGTTCGAACCAGGCCTGCGACCGGCGCGATGTCGCGAATGAAGTTGAAGTTCAGCGTCTTGTAAAGCGACGCATTGATGCCGTTGGCCGGGTTGACCAGCAGCATCGTGTAGCCGTCAGGGGCGGCGTTGACCACTGACTCGGTGCCGATGTTGTTGCCTGCGCCGGGCTTGTTCTCAACCACGAAGGGCTGTCCCATTTTTTCGCTCAGCCACTGAGCGACGATGCGGGCGAGCACATCGGTGGTGCCCGCAGGTGGGTAGGGAACGACCCACTTCACCGGCTTGACGGGATAGTCGGCCGCATGGGCGGGCAGGGCGATGGCCAGGGCAAGCAGGCAGGCGACACGGATCATGGTGGGCTCACTTCACGGGGTTGACGATGAAAAAATTTTCGCGTTGGACCAGGCGATCAGGCGGCGGGCGCGACGCTGGCGCCTTGAATCGAATGACGTGCCAGCGCCCGCGCGACCCAGCCGCTGGCTTTGACCTGCTCGACAAAGGCCCGCAGCGTGCGCTCGGCCAGTTCGCCGCGACCGGCTGGCAAGCCGATCGTCTGTGCGATCACCATGAAGCGCCCGGGTAGCAGGCGCAGGCCCGGCAAACGCGCGGCGTCGGCTTCGAGTTGCTGCCTGACGCCAGCGGCGACGTCGGCGTTCTCGGCCAGAAAGGCATCGACCACTTTGGGCGAGGTCGGCGCGCGCAACAGCTCGGCCGAACGGATCTCGCGGCTGAGGTGCAGGTCATAGGCGCTGCCCTTGCCAACCATGATGCGGTGGCCCGGGCGGTCGACCTGCGCGTTGTCGGTCAGCGCCGAGTGCTGACGCACCAGGTAAGCGCCTTCGATCAGTAGATAGGGCGCGCTGAACGCGATGCCCTTGCTGCGCAGCGGATCGACCGCAAAGAAGCCGATATCGGCACCGCCGCCGCTGACCGCCTCGACCGACTTTGACGCAGCGTCAACGATGAGGAGTTCGAGCTCGACCCCGAGCTGTGTGGCCAAAGCCCGCGACAGGTCGACCGACACCCCCACGGCCGTGCTGCCGTCAAGGCGCGCCAGGATCGGGTTGCCCAGGTTGATGCAGGCGCGCAGCCGACCGGTCGGCGCGAGGGATTTCACAAAAGACGGCACGGCAGACGGTATTGCGGACGGTATTGCGGACGGCATTGCGGACGGTATTGCGGACGGTATTGCGGACGGCACGCCGGCGCAGCCGGCGCTGGCCAGCCCCATCCAGGCGATCAAGCTTCGGCGTGAGGGGTTCATCTCGGGTTGCCTGCGGTGTGGCGGAGTCGCGGTAGCTCGTCGTCCTGCCACTCAGCCCGCCGGCGTTTCGCGTTCGAGCAGTTTGCGCAGTTCGGCTTTGGCGACTTTTTCCAAGGTCGACCGCGGTAGCTCGGTCACCAGTCGCACCTCGTGCGGGCGCTTGAAGTCGGCCAGTTGTGCCGCGCAGGCTGCCGTCACCCGATCGGCCAGGTCGGCCGGCGCGCCAGGTGTTGGCAGCACGAACACCACGGGCACCTCGTCGAGCATGCGGTGCTTGCGCGCGACCACTGCGCATTCGTGCACCCCGGCGACCGCGGCGATCACGCGCTCGATCTCCGACGCGGCGACGTTCTCACCGCCGACCTTGAGCATGTCCTTGGTGCGGTCACCAAACCGGATCGAGCCATCGGGCTGCAGGTCGACCCGGTCGCCGGTACGAAACCATCCGTCAGCGGTGAAGCTGGAGTCGGTGGCCGTTGCGTTGCCCAGATATTCCTGGAACAGGCTCAAGCCTCGAATGCCCCGCACCAGCAGTTGACCCGAGCCGCCGGGCTCGACGGCACGGGCTTGCGCGACGGGCACCTCGTCGTCATCGACAATCGCGATGCCGTATTCGGGTGCCGGCCGGCCGATCGTCAGGCTGGGGCTGGGCCAGCGCAGGTCGCTGACGATGCCATGGGTGATGGTCTCGGTCATGCCCCACCAGCCCATGGTCTGGACCCTGAAATGGGGGTCGGTGGGCAGGTCACAGGCTGCCGCGCCCCACAGCCGGTAGTGGTGGGCGGGCACTTCCAAGGTCATCAGCGCCTTCAGGCAGAACGGGATCATCGAGGCCCAACTGCAGCGGTGCTTGATCGAGATCGGCCAGAACCGGCTGGCCGAGAACCGGGGCAGCACCACAGCCGTGCCACCGGCCCACAGCGTGGCCAGCACCGAGTAGGCCTGGGCGTTGGTGTGAAACAGCGGCAAGTGCACCAGGTGCACGTCGTTGGCTTGCAGGTCCTCGTGTACCGCGTTGATGCGCGCACCCCACAGCGCGTTGGCATGGCTCCACAGCACCGCCTTGGGCCGCGAGGTGGTGCCCGAGGTGTACTGCACGCTGCAAGGGTGCAGAGGGTCAGGCGCGCGGCGCGGCGGCGGGTCGGCGTCTAGCGTGGCGAAGCGCTGGCCGGCTTCGACCGCTTGGGCTGGTGCCGCACCGTTGTCGGTGGCCGTGACGACGACCCAGCGCAGGTGGCGGCAATGGCGGGCCACCCGCTCGGCAAATTTGGGCTGGGTGATCGCGGCGACCGCGCCACAGTGCTCGGCGTAGTAGGCCAGTTCGTCATCTGCGGCGCGGGCGTTGGTGGTCACCGCCACGGCGCCCAGCCAGCCGCAGGCGTACCAAGTGAGCAAGGTCTCGGGGCAGTTGTCGAGATGGATCAGCACCCGGTCACCGGGGCGCACGCCGCGCCGTGCCAGTCCACCGGCGATGCGACCGACCTGGTCGTAGAAGCGGGCATAGGTCCAGGTCTCGGCTTGGCCCTCGAACGGTTCCCAGATGATGAACGGATGGTCGGGCCGGGTCTTGGCTCGGTGCGCCAGCAGCGAGGGCACGTCCAGGCCGCTGAAGGGGTGGAGGTCGGTACGCGAGAGCAGGGGCGGCATGGTGGGTGATCGGCAGGTTTTGGGGAATGGTCCGATCCTGCCTGTTCCCGTGGCGCTGCGCCATGCGGGCAAATGCGCAGGTCCCGGGCGTCAGCCCGCGCCGGCAGTGCCGCGCAGCAAAAGCTCGATAGACTGTGCAGGTCACTGCGGGAGGTTGAGCGCCAGCTTCTGGCGTATTCGCGCAAGTGGCTGGGACTCGGTGACATGACGACGGTGCGGGCGACGATTTGGATCTTGGTGGCGGCACTGATCGCGGTGGGCGGTGTTGCCCCGGCGTGGTCTGGCGAGGTCGACGAGGCCCATGCGGCGCTGATGCGCAATGACTACGCCGTCGCGTTGAAGAAGTACAAGAGCGCTGCGACCAAGGGTCACGCCCAGGCGCAGAGTGAGGTCGGCCATCTCTACGCCGAGGGATTGGCGGTGGCGCAAGACTACGTCGAAGCCGTGCGCTGGTTTCGGATGGCGGCAGTCCAGGGTTTTGCGCCGGCTCAGTTGCAGCTGGCTTATATCTACCACTTGGGGCTGGGGGTCGCGCAGGATCTGGCCGAAGCCGCGAAGTGGTATCGGCTGGTGGCCGCTCAGGGCGATCCGACGGCGCAGTTCAACCTCGGCTTGTTATACGACCTGGGCCAAGGTGTCGCACAAGACCCGGCCGAGGCCGCCAAGTGGTATGGGCTGGCGGCCGCCAAGGGCAACGACCGGGCGCAGTTCAACCTGGGCTTGCTCCATGCCGAGGGCCGGGGCGTTGCGCAGGACGATGCAGCTGCCCTCCATTGGTATCGGATGGCCGCGGCGCAGGGCGATGCGGTCGCACAGCTGAACCTGGGCGTGCTGCATGGCAATGGTCAGGGTGTGGCACAGGACGATGCCCAGGCCGTCAAGTGGTACCGGCTGGCCGCTGCGCAGGGCAACGATGTTGCGCAGACCTATCTCGGCAGCCGCTATGGCAATGGCCAAGGTGTGGCGCGTGACTACGCGCTTGCTTACATGTGGTTCAGTCTGGGCGCGGAGGCCGGCAATGCAGACGCGGCCCAGCGTCTGGGCTTGGTGACCAAGCTGATGAGCCCGGCACAGATCGCCGATGCACAGCGGTTGGCGATCGAATGCCAGGCCCGCAAGCTCAAGGGCTGCGACTGAACCGTGGCCGGGTCGACGAAGGTTTAATGTCCTGATGGGAGACGCGATGCAAACGAGGTTTCAAGGCAAGGTGGCGCTGGTCACTGGCGCGGCGAGCGGTATTGGGCTGGCGATTGCGCAGCGCCTGGCCAGCGAAGGTGCCAGCGTGGTCGCGGTTGACGTGCAGCGCGACCGGGTCGTTGAATGCGCCGAGGCCATCATGGCGACCGGCGGCAAGGCGCTGGCGGTCCAGGCCGATGTCACGCGTCGCGAGGACATCGAGCGCTACGTGAAGGCCGCGACCGATGCTTATGGCGGCATCGACTGCTTTTTCAACAACGCCGGCATCCTCGGCGAGGTCGGACCCTTCATCGATTGCCCGGACGAGCTTTTCGACCGCGTGATGGCGGTCAACGTCAAGGCCGCTTGGTTGGGTATGAAACTGGTTGCCCCGGTGATGATCCGCGGCGGCGGCGGCGCGATCGTCAACACCGCGTCGGTGGCCGGTCTGCGGGCCAGCCCCGGGTTGCTGGCCTATTCGGTCAGCAAGCACGCGGTCGTGGGCATGACACGCAGCGCAGCGGTCGAGTTGGCGCCGCACAAGGTGCGGGTCAATGCGATCTGCCCGGCGCCGATCGACACGCCGATGGGTCAGCTGCTCGGTGAAGGCTTCAACCCCGACAACCCGATGGCATTTCGCGAACGCATGCATGCCAGGATACCGCTGGCGCGCTATGGCTCGGCGCAGGAGGTGGCGGCGCTGGCGGCCTTTCTGTGCTCGGCAGACGCCTCGTACATCAACGGTGGCCTCTACACAGTCGACGGCGGCTCGACGGCCTAAGCCTGTTGCGCTTCACGCACCTGGCGTGGCAGGTAGATGGCGGTGTGCTCGATGCGGGCCGCTGCGGTCTTGCCGTCGATGAGAACCAGCACGTCGAGGTCGACGATCAGGTGGCCCTTGTGCGCGCGGTTGCGCAGCACCACGCCACGGGCGCTCAGGCTGGCGCCGACTGGCATCGGATGAAAGTTGCGAATCCGGCTGCCGGTATGAATCCACGGACCGAGCAGCACGTTTTGCACCAGCACGGCGTTGCACAGTCGCAGCAGCGTGGCTGGGTGCATCAGTTGCTCGGATCCGTATAGCGGGTCGGTCTCGCGCAGGTCAGCCAGCCAGCGACTCGCTTGCTCGCGCGTCGTCTCCTCGGGCAGCGTGCACAGCACCAGCCCCTCGGCCAGTGAGGCCGGGTTGGCTGTTGGCCGCTGCGCGGGCGGTGTCGACAGCTTG
>CANFPU010000111.1 GCA_947448955.1 Burkholderiales bacterium | reverse complement strand
TTGGCCGATTGGCCGAGCTTGGCCTTAGACACTTCGGAAGCGGGCCGCTTTCTGACTGGCCTGCGCCGGCGGGTGATGCATGCCGATGCACCGGCCATCAAAGTCTACGGCCCGGAGCCCGGTGCTTTTCTTGGCAGTGCCCACATCGTGTCTGGCGAATTGATCGCCGATCGCCTGCTCAGCCCTCTGGAGGTGCAGGCCTTGATTCCCGCGGCTCTGGCCGCAACCAACTCTCAAGCGCTGGTTGCAGCTGCCTGATTCGATTCCTTGTAAAGACCATCATGACCCAACAAATCCGCAACATCGCCATCATCGCGCACGTCGACCATGGCAAGACCACATTGGTCGACCAACTGCTGCGCCAGAGCGGCACCTTTGCCAATCACGAAAAAGTCATCGACTGCGTGATGGACAGCAACGCGATCGAGAAAGAGCGCGGCATCACGATCTTGGCCAAAAACTGTGCCGTCAGCTGGGAAGGCACCCACATCAACATCGTTGACACCCCGGGCCACGCCGACTTTGGCGGCGAAGTCGAACGCGCGCTGTCGATGGTTGACGGCGTGGTGCTGTTGATCGATGCCCAGGAAGGCCCGATGCCGCAGACTCGCTTCGTCACCAAGAAGGCGCTGGCGCTGGGCCTGAAGCCAATCGTTGTGGTCAACAAGGTCGACAAGCCGGGCGCCAAGCCGCAAGCCGTGGTCGATGCCACCTTCGACTTGTTTGACAAGCTCGGCGCCACCGATGAGCAGTTGGACTTTCCGGTGGTCTACGCCTCGGGCATCAACGGCTGGTCCTCGCTGGAGGAGGGCGCTCATGGCGAGAAGTGGGGCACCGACATGTCGGCGCTGTTCAACACCGTGCTCAAGCATGTCGACCCGCACGCTGGCGCGCCGGATGCGCCGCTGCAGCTGCAGATCTCCTCGCTCGATTACTCCACTTTCGTGGGCCGCATTGGCGTGGGCC
Source organism: Burkholderiales bacterium (assembly GCA_947448955.1). GTDB lineage: Bacteria > Pseudomonadota > Gammaproteobacteria > Burkholderiales > Burkholderiaceae_C > Pseudaquabacterium. The sequence goes on along the minus strand of CANFPU010000111.1, from coordinate 11,847 downwards.
GCATCAATGCCGGCACCGTCAAACCGGGCATGGAAGTGATGGTGATGGAGGGTCCAGATGGCAAGTCGATCAAGGGTCGGGTCAACCAGGTGTTGACCTTCCAGGGCCTGGACCGCGTCCAGGTCACCGAAGCCGGCCCGGGCGAGATCGTGCTGATCAACGGCATCGAGGCCTTGGGCATTGGTGTGACCGTGACCGACCCGCTCGACCCGCAGCCGCTGCCCATGCTCAAGGTCGACGAGCCGACGCTGACGATGAACTTCTGCGTCAACACCAGCCCGCTTGCTGGGCGCGAAGGCAAGTACGTCACCAGCCGCCAGCTGTGGGACCGGCTGCAAAAAGAGTTGCAATCAAACGTCGCACTGCGCGTGTCGGAGACCGACGAGGAGGGCATCTTCGAGGTGATGGGTCGCGGCGAACTGCACCTGACCATCCTGGTTGAGAACATGCGCCGTGAGGGTTATGAGCTGGCAGTGTCCAAGCCGCGCGTCGTGTTCCAAGACGTCGATGGCGAGAAGCATGAGCCGATCGAGCTGGTGACCGCTGACGTCGAGGAGCAACACCAGGGTGGCGTGATGCAGGCCTTGGGCGAGCGCAAAGGTGAGCTGGTCAACATGGAGCCCGATGGCCGAGGACGCGTGCGCTTGGAGTACCGAATCCCGGCACGGGGATTGATCGGTTTCTCGAACGAATTCATGAACCTGACCCGTGGCTCGGGTCTGATCGCCAACATCTTCGACGGCTATGAGGCACACAAGGGCGTGATCGCCAGCCGCAAGAACGGCGTGCTGATTTCGATGGATGCCGGTGAGATCTTTACCTACGCGCTGGGCAAGCTCGACGAGCGCGGTCGCATGTTCGTCAAACCCAACGATCCGGTCTACGAAGGCATGATCGTTGGCATCCACAACCGCGAGAACGACCTGGTCGTCAACGCCACCCGCACCAAGCAGCTGACCAATTTCCGCGTCTCCGGCAAGGAAGATGCCATCAAGATCACGCCGCCCATCGACCTGACGCTGGAGTATGGGGTCGAGTTCATTGAGGACGATGAGCTGGTCGAGATCACGCCCAAGTCGGTGCGCCTGCGCAAGCGCTACCTGAAGGAACATGATCGGAAGCGTGCTGGGCGTGACTCGTAAACGAGTCGCACCCCGCACGCTTCCGATCTGCGGCCGGGAATGTGCGGCACCCCCCAGCCCCCCGCCAAGCGGGGGGCTCTAGCCAGACGATGGCCCGGGCCGCTTTGCGGCCCTCTTTGATTCGAGGCATTACTTTCGCCATGCGTCTGTCCCACTCTCGAGCCGTGTTGCTGATGGTGCTGGTCACTTTGCTGTGGAGTACCGCCGGGGTCGTGACGCGTCATCTGGAGGCGGCGCGCAGCTTCGAGGTGACGTTCTGGCGCAGTGCATTCAATGCGCTGGCACTGACGATGGGCTTGCTGGTCATGCGTGGTCCCAGGCTGTGGGCTGACATCCGTCGCGGCGGCTGGGCACTGTGGGCATCAGGACTGTGTTGGACCGTGATGTACACCAACTTCATGGTCGCGCTCATGTTGACGACGGTGGCCACGGTGCTGATCACGATGTCGATCGCGCCGCTGCTGACGGCCTTGTTCGCAAGCGTGTTCCTGCGACATCGCTTGCCGCGCCGCACCTGGGTGGCGATTGCGGTTGCCGGCCTAGGCATCGCCTGGATGTTTGGCCAGCAAGCCCTGGCGGGCGGAACATCGGTGACTGGTGCGTTGGTGGCCTTGGGGGTGCCCATCGCGGGGGCCTGCAACTGGACCTTGCTGCAGTACATGAACCAGCGCGCCGCCAACAGCCCTGCTGCGAAGGCGCCTGACATGCTGCCCGCTGTGCTGCTGGGTGCGCTGTTGTCGGCGGCCATCATGTTGCCGTTGTCGCTGCCGTTCTCAGCCACCGCGCGTGATTTGTCGCTGCTGGGACTGTTGGGCGTTTTTCAACTGGCCATTCCTTGCCTGCTCGCTGTCCAGTTGACCAAGGTGCTGCCGGCGCCTGAGATCTCGTTACTGTGCTTGCTCGAGGTGGTCTTTGGCGTGCTGATGGTGTGGGTGGGCGCAGGCGAGTCACCGGGTCCGACGGCATTGGCGGGTGGCGTGCTCGTGATCGGCGCACTGTTGTGCAACGAGGGCTTGGCGCTGCGCGAGCGGCGACGCCAGGCCTTGCCCTGACGTCCGACCCAGCCGTCGCCGCAGAGGGCTCCGGCCTTCGTAGGCGTCAGGCCCTGCGCAGGCAGGCCCTGACGTCCGACTCAGTGCACTGATCGCGTCAGGCCTTGCCAGAACCTGGCGCGGATGGCTTTCTTGTCGAGCTTGCCCAGGCCGGTCATCGGCAGCGCGTCGACGAAGTCGACGGCCTTGGGTGCGTAGACACTGCCCTTGCGGTCCCGGACCATCGCGATCAGTTCTTCAGCGGTCGCCGTAGCGCCTGGGCGCAAGACCACCAGCGCCCGTACCGCCTCGCCCCACTTCGCATCGGGCACACCAACCACCGCAGCCGCCGCCACTGCCGGATGCTGCGACAGGGCGTCCTCGACCTCGCGCGGGAAGACGTTGAAGCCGCCGCTGATGATCATGTCTTTCGAGCGGTCGACAATGTAGAGGTAACCGTCGGCATCGCGCCGCGCCATGTCCCCGGTCCACAGCCAGCCCAGGCGCAAGGCTTGCGCCGTCTCCTCGGGCTTGTTCCAGTAGCCTTTCATCACCAGCGGTCCACGCACGCAGATCTCGCCGACTTCGCCCTCCGGTACTTCCTGGCCCTGCTCGTCGAGCAGCTTGACCTGCGTGCCGACGCAGGGCGTGCCACAGGACGCCAGACGCTCTGGGTGGTGCACTGGGTCGTGTTCATGCTGGTGCAGCACGGTCACGGTGTTGGGCGCCTCTGACTGCGCGTAGAGCTGCATGAAGATCGGCCCAAACACTTTCATGCCTTCGACCAACCGGGTCGGTGACATCGGCGACGCGCCGTAGATCACCAGTTGGAGGCTGCTCAGGTCGGCACCCTGGCGCGCCGGGCTGTCCAGCAACACGTAGATCATCGTCGGCACTAGGAAGGTGGCGGTGATGCGGTGTTCCTCGACCAGATGGACGAACTTCTCGGCGGTGAACCCCTTGGTCATCGCGTAGGTACCGCTCTTGAGCAGCACAGGCATGATCATCGCGCCCGAGGCATGGGTGATTGGCGTCAGTGCGAGAAATCGGATCTCTGCCGGCCAATCCCAGTCGGCCATCTCGGTCATGATCATCGCAACATGCACGCGGTGGGTATGCACCACACCCTTGGGCTTGCCAGTGGTGCCGCCGGTGTAGATCAGCACGCAGATGTCGTCGGGCTGCGCTTGGGGCACCAGGCGCTCAGGGCTGAACTTTGCGGCGGCAGCCAGGATGTCTTCGCCGAAGCCGTCGTTTGGCCCGAAGCTCAGCAGGCTGGTCATGCCCGGCACGCGTTGGGCCAGCGAGCGGGCGCGGTCTGAAAAAGTCAGCGGGTCGACGAACAGCGTTCGCACGCCGGAGTCAGCCAGGATGTAGGCGTGGTCGTCCTCCGACGAAGTCGGGTTGACCCAGGTGATGCGCAAGCCCATCACATAGGCCACTGCGGTGATCAAGAAGGCTTCCGGACGGTTCGCCGACAGTGTCGCGACCGCGTCGCCGCGCTGCAAGCCGCGTGCCGTTAGCGCTTGAATCACCGTGCTGATCAACGCGCCGAGCTGACGGTAGGTCCAGCGGGTGTCATCCGAGATGAAAGCCACCCGGTCGCCGCCGCGGCTGATGGCCGAGACCACCAGATCCCCGACATTGCAGCCGTCATAGAGCGATTGCGTCATCATTGACCCCGGTTCAGGACAATTTGCTGGTCTTGTTCATGAAGCCCGCGATGCGCTCGTCCATGTCAGGCCCTCGACCTTCGGTCCGGTGGATCTCGTGCGACAACCCGGCGCGCAGCGACATGCCGTCGGTGTCACGGTACAGGCGTTTGTTCGCACGCAGGCTGAACCAGGAGTTCGCCAGGATCGACGCAGTGAACTTGCCAAGTTCAGCTTCGAACGACGCATCGGGCACGCACCAGTTGACCAGCCCGATGGCTTGCGCCTCGGCCCCGCGGTAAGTGCGAGCGGTGTAGGTCATCTCTTGCGCTTTGGCCATGCCGATGCGGCGTGGCAGGCGCTGGCTCATGCCCCAGACAGGCGTCAAAGCCCAGCGCGCATGGGTATCGGCGAACTTGGCCGACTCGGCTGCGACGATCAGGTCGCCGGCCAGCGCGAGTTCCAGCGCGCCGGTGTAGCAGTGGCCATGCACCGCAGTGATCACCGGCTGCGGCAACTCGGCCAGCAACTCGATGGTGTCGGCCTGGAAACTGGGCTTGGGCGGATGCTCGCCCTGCGCGATGTCTGCCAGGTCGTGCCCTGCCGAGAAGCACTTGCCTGCGCCGCGCACCAGCACCAAGCCGATGCGTTCGGTCTCGTTGGCGATCTGCTGCACATGGCCACGCAGTTCCTGGAACATTGCCACCGTCAGCGCGTTGAGCTTGTCCGGGCGGTTCAGGGTCAGGATGGCGAGGCCTTCGCGGTCCTCGCGCAGTACCAGCTGCGACATGGGTTCTCCCGGTTCAAAGTGGGCGCCCAGTGTAGGCAAGCGCGTTCGACCGCGGCTGTCGCCAAGGGGTCGACAAAAATCGCCAGTGGCGGCAAGTCGGACGCCAGCGTCGGCATTCGTCGATTGCGACGATTCACGCCGGCCATGTCCTGCGCCAACATGGGCTGAATATCGCTTTGCGGCGGTCGCCATGCGCAAACTCGCGACAATCGATCCGCAGGCATGACCGCTTCAAACCCGGCCCAGGCCGAAAGGAACCCCATGGATTTCGACTTTTCTCCAGAGCAGCGACAGCTCAAGGACCAGGCCCGGCGCTTTCTAGGCGACCACTGCGACCGTAGCGCCGTTCGCGCGGTGCTGGACGGTCCGCAGTCCCACGATGCCAAGCTCTGGCAAGGTCTGGCCGCACAAGGCTTTCTGGGTGCCGCCATTCCCGAGGCCTATGGCGGCTTGGGCGCGGGCTACCTTGAGCTCTGTGTCATCGCCGAGGAACTTGGCCGCGCGATCGCACCAGTGCCGTTTTCATCGTCGATCGCGATTGCTGCCGAACTGCTGCTGCGAGCCGGCACGGAAGCGCAGAAACGCCGCTATCTGCCGGGACTGGCCAGCGGCGAGTTGATCGGCACGCTCGCGCTTTCCGAGCGGGCTGGCCAAGTCACGCCGGGGTCCATCAGCACCAAGGCGGTACGCGGCCTCGTCACCGGCGCCAAGCAACCTGTGGCCGATGGCGACATTGCCGATTTCGCGGTCGTTGCGGTGCGCGATGAGGGCGACGGTGGGCCATCCCTCTCGCTGCACATCGTCGATTTGAAGGCCGCGGGCGTCCGTCGCGAAACCATTCCCAGCATTGACCCGACCCGCAGCCAGGCGCGAATCGATTTCACTGATGCCGCTGGTGAGCCCTTGGGCGCGGCCGGCGCAGGCTGGCAGATCTTGGCTGATGTTTATGACCGTGCCGCGGTACTGATCGCCTTCGAGCAGATCGGCGGCGCCGATCGCGCGCTTGAGACCGCTTGCGACTATGCCCAGCAGCGCTTTGCATTTGGCCGACCGATCGGGTCGCTGCAGGCGATCAAGCACATGCTCGCAGACATGTACGTCTCGGCCACACTTGCCAGATCGAACGCCTATTTCGGCGCCTGGGCGCTGTCGACCGGCGCGAGTGAATTGCCCGAGGCCGCGGCCACCGCCAGGGTCAGCGCAACGCAGGCCTACCAGCATTGCGCGCGCAACAACATCCAGGTCCATGGTGGCATGGGCTTCACCTGGGAGTTTGACTGCCACCTCCACTACCGACGGTCCAACCTGCTTGCGCTCACGCTGGGCAGCCTGAGCCGCTGGGAAGACCTGCTGGTCGATCGGCTGTGCGCACGCCGCGCTGCCAAGAGCAACTGACGGAAACCGACGATGAACTTTGACGACACCCCCCAGGAAGCCAGCTTTCGCGCCGAAGTGCGCGCGTGGATTGCGGCCAACGCCCCGACCGAGTTGCATGCCGAACTCGAGCTCGCCGGTTTCGGCCAACCCGCGCTTCGCAGCGGCGACGTGATCGCTGCGTCCAAGGCTTGGCAGAAGAAGAAGGCACAGGCGGGCTGGGCTTGCCTGCACTGGCCTGAGGATTGTGGTGGCCGCGGCGCGAGCCCGATCGAGCGCGTGATCTGGCAGCAAGAGGAGGGCGCCTACGCCAAACTCGCGTCAATCTTCCTGATTGGCCAGGGCATGATTGCCCCGACCTTGATGGCCTATGCGCAAGAGCCGCACAAGCGTCGCTACTTGCCGCCCCTGGCCTCGGGCGAAGAGATCTGGTGCCAGCTCTTCTCTGAGCCGGTGGCAGGTTCGGACTTGGCCGGTTTGCGAACACGCGCCGAGTTGGTCGGCGACGAGTGGGTGATCAACGGCCAGAAAATCTGGACCAGCGGTGCGCATTACGCCGACTACGGCATGATCCTGACGCGCACCGATCCCTCGGTCGTCAAGCACGACGGCCTGACGATGTTCTTCTTCGACATGAAGAGCCCCGGCGTCGAGGTCCGGCCGATCAAGCAGGTCAACGGCCAATCGGGCTTCAACGAGGTCTTCTTCACCGACCTGCGGGTGCCTGATCACCAGCGCCTGGGCGCTGTCGGCCAGGGCTGGCGCGTGTCGCTGACCACCTTGATGAACGAGCGCATGTCGATCGGCGCAGGCATGCCCACCGGGTTCCCCGAGTTGCTGGACTTTTGCTGCGAATTCGAAACCGGCGACGGTTTGGCGATCAACGACCCGGCGGTTCGCTCGAGGCTCGCGACCTGGGCGGTGCGCACCAGCGGCCTGAAATACACCGCCTACCGCAGTATCTCGGCGCTGTCGAAGGGCCAGATTCCCGGCCCAGAGAACTCGATCGGCAAGCTCGTTGCCGGCCAGACGCTGCAAGAGATTGCGATGTTCGCGCTCGACTTGCAGGGCGCCTCGGGCGTGCTGGTCGACGATGCGCAGCCAAGCGCGGCGGCCAGGTTCCAGGCCATGTTGCTGCGTTCGCCGGCGACCCGCATCGAAGGCGGTACCGACGAGATTCTGCGTAACATCATCTCTGAGCGGGTGCTGGGCCTGCCGGCGGACATGCGGGCCGACAGAGGTCTGCCGTTCAACGAGATCCCGGTTCGCGCTCGCTGAGGAGCGTTGGCGCCCAAGCCGCGCTAGCGTCTAAACGTCACGGGTTTTCCGGTGGTACCGTTCATCTCATTGACCGGGCAGCAGCGCTGCGCGCCAGAACCGCGAAGAGGGATCCCCTCGCCCGGCACCCATTCAAAGGCCGCCGCCCCGGTCGGTCTCTGCGCGATTGATTTGGCCATGGCCGCGCCGCTGGTCTCGCCGCTGGCCCAGTTTGAGCCAGTCTGATCGGCACGGGCTTTCGAGGAGAATGCCACCAAAAACCCGCCATGAGCTGATCGAGGGCAGCCTCCAGCTTGGCAGTCGTTTGCCGCCGGCGCATGCGCTGTTAGCGCAGTTCGGCGTCTCTCGCCATACCTTGTGAGAAGCCTTGCGTTCGCTGGAACACGCTGGGCTGATACGACTTCAGAATGAATGGTGTGCTCGACGTGCTGAAGGTCTTCATCCACAAGATCGGCGACTACCAGAAAACTTTTGTGCTGTCGTCACGCAGCCGCTTCATGAAACATCTGGAGGAGGGGCATGGCGCAGTGCCGGGACCGCTAACCGCTATCATACGCGGTCAACCGGTCATGAAGCCTGTGGTTGGCGCTTTAGAGCCGTGATGGCGTTCACACTGGCGCTTTCTACTGGCTCATGGCGCTGGGCTTGGCATCAGCGGCCTTGCCAGACCGGCGCTCGGCGTTCGAAGAACGCCTGCACGCCCTCGGTGTAATCCGCACTGCCGCTGATCACCGCCAACGCTTTGGCCGTGGCTTCCCAGCCGGCTGCATCCGCAGCGGCCAGCAGCCCGTTCATCGCCTGCAGGCTGGCCTGTACCGACAGCGGCGCGTTGTCGCCGATGCGCCGTGCCAACACCAGCGCGCGAGCCAAGGCCTGGCCTGGCGCGCTCAGTTGGTTGACCAGCCCAAGTGCATGGGCGCGTGCCGCATCGATCGGTTCACCGCTGAGCACCATCTCGCGGGCGATGTTGGGCGGCAACGCCACCAGCGCGCGGAACAATGCGCCGCAGGTCGGCAACACACCGCGCATCACCTCGGGCAAGCCGAAACGGGCGTCGGTGGCCGCGACCACCATGTCGCAAGCCAGCACGATCTCCATGCCGCCGCCCAAGGCCAGGCCTTCAACGGCAGCGATCAGCGGCTTGCTGCGGTGCCTGCGGATCACGCCGTACTCGCCGCCGCGTTCGGTAACGTAGTCGCCGCGCGACTTCAGGTCGCTGCCAGCGCAAAAGACTTGCCGGCCGCCGGTCAGCACGCCCACACGCAAGCCGGGGTCGTCCTCCAACTGGTTCAGGGCGTGGTCGATCGCGTCCGCCAGCGCGCGGTCGACCGCATTGCGCTTGTGCTCCCGGCACAATGTGATCACCAGCACCGGGCCATCGCGTTCGCAGTGCACGCCGCCGGTGGTGCTGATGTTTTCTTCGGTGCTCATGCTGACACCTCGATGCGTTTCGCGTCAGCTTCTGGGGCTTTGGGCGGGTTGGCGGTCTTCATTCGGTCCTCTTCGGTTTGGGCGGTGGGCGTGTCGAGCATGGGATTGTCGTCAACCGGTACCTGGCGCGAAGGCCAGGTGCCCGCGGCCCGTGTTATCAAAGCCCGGATCGTGCATTGGTCGCTGCGGTTGGCCGTCAAACCTTGCCGTAGCGCGCCTCCAGTTCCCGGGTCATCTGCGCTTCGGTCTGCAACCGGCTGCCGCCCAGCCAGAGCGACTTGGCCCGGCCTCGCGCATCACGCTGCAGACGCGCTGGCTCGCCATGGCTGCCAAAACCGCCAGCCAAGGCGATGCGGCCCTCACCCGCATCGCCGACCGGGTTAATCTGCGTCGCGTCCTGCAGTGGGTTGGCCAGGGCAGGATTGGCCACCAGCACTCGGTCGGCCATCGGCAGCAGGTCAACTGCGCCCGACAGACCGTACCAGCGCCCGCGCCAGTCGGCGGTGCGTGGCGTTGGCGCGCCGTGCTGCAGATGGGCACGCAGGATCTGCAGCGCACCGTCGATCCAAGTGTGCGACGCGCCATCGGAAGCGTTGCTCAATGCTGAGAGGCACAGGCCATGCTGCGGCAGGCAGGCCGTGCGCGTGATCGTGCCCTGGAAACCACCGGTGTGGCCGAACCAGTCCCAGTCGGCGCCAGCGCCCGCCGTCGGGCCGCTGATCGTTCCCAACCCATACCAGCGCTCGAGGCTGCTGTGCGGATCGCGCCACTGTCGGCGCAGCATCTCAAGTCGACTCGCCGGTGACAGTACGCTGGTCTTGGCATCTGGCATCAGGCTGCTGTAGAAGCGCGTCAAGTCGGCAGCAGTGCTGACAAAGCCGGTGGCCGAGGACAGCGCATTGGTCGAGTTGTCGCCGGGGATCAGCAAGCGCCGACCCAGTGGCCACTTGGCAGTATGGCCGCGGGCGAACGGGAAGGCTGGCCCAATTGCCGAGGCCGGCGGCATGTCGGGCGTTGTCTCGCGTAAACCGGACGCCGCGACGATCTCGCGCGCTACCCAGTCGTTGTAGGGCTCGCCCGTGCAGTTGGAGATGGCCAGCCCCAGCAGACCGTAGCCATGATTCGAGTACTTGAATCGGGTGTTGGCCGTCAGCACCGGGCCGGCAGCCAAGTCGGCCAGCAAGTCAGCTTGGTTCAGGAACGGTCGTCGGTCGGCCCACTGGCCGGCGTCGGCACCGTCGCGGACCAAGCCCGCGCTGTGCGACAGCAACTGGGTCAGTGTGGCCGATGCCACCCGTGGATGCAGCCCCGGCACGTAGCGCCCCACGGCATCGTCGAGCTGCCAACGCCCTTTTTCTCGCAGCCTGAGCACGGCCGCCGCCGTGAAGGTCTTTGAGTGCGAGGCGACGCGAAAGCGGTGTCGCGGCGTCAATTTGCGCGCTGCATCGGCTTGGCCGATCGCAAATTCGGCAACCACCTTGCCGAGGTGGGCGACTGCAAAGGAGCAACCAGGTTGCTCGGTGGCGCGCATCTGGTAGGCCACCCAACGCGGCAGGTATGCCAGCGCGCTATCCAAGGCCTTGTCGACAATGTTCAAGGTAGATGCTCTGTTGGGCCGCCAGTGGCGGCGATTGATGATCGGCTTGGTGTTGCAATTCAGGCTTGAGACTGCCAGGTTTTCAGCCAAGCACCAGCCCAGGAAAATGCGCGCCAATAAAGTGCCCGGCGCTGAATTATTTTTTGACTAAGAATAGCCTGAGAAATGATGGCAATAAAAATATATTGCAAAGGCAATCATCGATCTCTTATTTTACTGATTTAAGTGATACTGAGTTCACAAGCGCCTGGAGTTGGCTTGTGAATGTTGAGGGCAGTGGAGTAATCTTGGCCCAAGGAAAGTTAATAACGTAATCCATGCCGCTCCAGGCGTAAGTAGGCGTGGTATTTGAGCTGGATATGGTGGGGCTGATGTATTTATTGATAAATGAGAAATTAACGGTAACTTTGGAGCCACCGAAAATTATGGTGATCGATGCGCTGGTTTTGCCAGTGGCGCCCAAGCCATTGCTGTTGTTAAAATTGTAGCTGTCATATGAGGTTAGATATGCGTTGTAGCCATTTATTATAATATTGGGGCTGCACCCCGCAAGTGAGGCGTCGTTTGCCCTTGTGACTTCTACCTCGGCATAGTAATTGCCGACCACCCCGTAGATGGCGCCATCGTCCGATGGAAACGTTATCGCGTAACGGGAGCCATCCGCCAAATCAATGATCGGAAATGAAGCCAATTTGCGGCCGCTGACAAATGTGTTCGCGGCGTTATTGGTTGGGGTGTAGGTGAGCCCTAGGTTGTTTTGTCCAAGCGAGCAAGATGTGCCGCTAGACCCGCCAGCTGTCTGCGTGCCTACTCGTGCCGACAAGGCATTGATAGCAGCAGCAAGTGTATTGAAATTTGCATTGACATCCGCTGCTTTTGCCGCTGTGCCCGCTGTAAATACATTGGGAATTGTCACGGTCTGCGAATAAGATGACAATGGCGATAACAAAGATATTTGCAGAAGACTGAATAATGCCAGAATTTTTGAAATATTCATGAATTAGTTCCAGTTGGTAGTGTTCCAGTTGCCGCTATCCCATGTGAGGCTCACTTCGCCTGTGTTCCCGGTGCCCGTGCCGCTGTTTGGGCTGGTGGTTGGTTCGCTGATCCCGCCACCACTTGTTGCAGCAACAAGTGCCACGCCATCAGCATAACTCATTGATCGAGCGGTGCCGTCGATGACATCGCCGCGCAAGACTGCAATGATATTCTGAGTTGATGCTGTGGGTATCAAATTTATGATGCCAGGATTCAAATTGGTTCTGCCGGCCAGAGTGCTATCGAGTGGATCCACTAGAACCCATTGCGGCCCAGTCAAAGTTAGCCCGACAATCTGTTTCAGAATGCCAATCGCATCTGCTAGCTCAATCTTTCCATTCCCGTCATAGTCTGCTGCCAAGGCTTGGTAAGCTCTTCCCATCAAGTTATTATCATCAAAAGCTGAACTTGTAGGTTGTTCCGAAATTCGAAATGATGTGATCAACATCCGCCTCTAGCTCTACAGAATTTCGACATTTGACAGCCATCCAAGTATATTTCATCTTGTGCCAGA
>CANFPU010000110.1 GCA_947448955.1 Burkholderiales bacterium | reverse complement strand
CTGCGCCACCACCTGCGCCTTCATCTCCGCGGTGTACCTCCGCCGCACCTGAGTCTTCTCGATTGTCATCGTGTCCACCTAAAAATAGATGGACACGATCCTTCCCGACATGAGGCGCCGATTCAAGATGACTTTGCCGGACGCTTACGTATTTCCACGAAGTACGCGGCTTGTATCGCCGACCGCAGAACGCTTCCAGCACAGCGCTTGACCCCACCGCGGCGCGCAGATCAGCGACCCGGCGTCCAGACCTGATCCGGCAAGGCGGCCAACCATGGCAAAGGCTTGCCAGGGGCCATGGCGCTCGACACCAGATAGCCTTGGACATGGGTACATCCCACCTGCACCACAGCATCAAGCTCCTGCATCGACTCCACCCCTTCAGCGACCACCCGCAGGTCGAGCAATCGACCCAAGGTCGCGCAACCCCGAACAATGGCCTGCATGCGCGGATCACGGTCGATCTCGTGAACGAAGACGCGATCAAGCTTGAGTTCAGAGAATGGCATGTTCGACAACTGCGACAGGCTCGAATAGGCCATGCCGAAATCGTCGATCGCGAGGTTGAAGCCCAGCATGCGAATCCGGGCGGTGTTCTCCACCACATGGGCCAAGTCGCTCATTGCGTCGGTCTCAGTGATCTCGATCGTGATCCAACTCGGGTCCAGGCCTGCTCTGTTCACAACCTCGGGCAAGGTCTTGCAAAAACCCCAGTCGGACATCGATTGCAAAGACGCATTGACCGACCCACTGACGGCGAGCCCACGTCTCAGGCTTTCGGAGACCAAGGCAACCGTTTGTTGAAGCATCGACAAGGTTGCCTCTTCCAACAGTCCATACTTTGCAAGACCCGGCAGCAATCGGTCGGGCATGATCAAGCCGCCGTCGTCGTCTCGCGCCCGCATCAGCGCCTCGAAGCCAACAATTTCTCGTGTTTTCAAACGCAGTTGCGGCTGCATCCAGGCCTGCAAACCACCGCGATCCAGCAATAGCCGCAACTCGGAACGACTCAGCATGAGGTCGGCTACATCCAAAGTTATCTCGGTAATAGAAGGTTGAAACTGCTGCAGACGACTGGCAATCTCGGCTGCCAAGACCGGCTCTTCCGCCGATCCTGCCACCGGAACACCACAGACCGCCGCCAGCATCAGCGCCGACTTGATCACCGCTCTTTGCTGACGACTGACGATAAAAATTGCCGGGCAAGGCGTCGCCAGCGCCAGACTGCGTATCAACTGCAGGCCATCGCCATCTTCAAAAGTCAAGGACATCAGCAGCAGGTCAGGCGGTGCAGAGGTCGCTTGCAAGTCCTGCTGTAGCGCCAGCATGGAGATCAACACTCTTTCAACCTGCCAGGAGGCCGAGGCGATGGCCAGGCCCAACTCGGCCGCACGCGCCGGGTCTCCGACCAACACCCAACAACGCCTTCGCGGAAGATCGTTGGCCGTGTCGGTCATGGCAGATGACCCGAAATGACTTCAGCGCAGATGTTCCTGACATCGGCAAACGAAATCGGCTTGATCAGCAGGCCGCTGAACCCATTGGCCAGCATCCGACCGCGCTCCTCGGGCATGCTGTGCGCGGTGTAAGCCACGACGGGCAGGCTGGTCAGGCCGAGACCATCACGGATCTCTCGACAAACTTGCTCGCCACTCATCTGGGGCATGCGCAAGTCGAGGATCACCAGGTCAAAGGACCGCGCCCTGAGCATGGCCAACGCCTGTGCGCCAGAGTCGACCACCACGGTCTGCCAACCGAGCCGCGCCAGAAAGATCTCAACCAATCGACTGTTGAGACGGTTGTCATCGACCACCAAAGCCTGTCTCGACAAGGTCATGTGTTCTCCTGTGTGGCTGCCTCGAAAGGCCGACGTGGCAGACGCAAGCGGACCTCAGTGCCCTGCCCGAGGCGGGAGGTGATCGCCAGGCTGGCACCGATCAGTTCGGCAAGTTCCTTGGCCAGTGGCAGGCCCAGACCTGCCCCCTGGCGTGGATGGGTGAACGCCTGAGACAGCGAATGGAAGCGGGTGAACACAGCATCAAGTTGCTCGGATCCAATGCCAACCCCGCTGTCCGAAACCAAGATGGTCACGCTGTCCTTGTCGCTGCTGGCCTGAACTCGAACACCGCCATGGTTGGTGAACTTGATCGCGTTGTCAATCAAGTGACCCAGCACCTGCAAGAGGCGGCTTCGGTCAGTTCGCAGCCTGGGCAGCATGCCGGCTGAGAGTTCCAGGCTGAGCGATTGAGACTCAGCCGCAGCCCGGTGCAAATCACAGGCCTCTACCAGCGCCTGGTTGACATCCACATCGGTGAAGTTGGGCATCAACTGCCCCGATTCAATCTTGGCCAGATCCAGGATGGTGTTGACCAGACGATGCAGATGCTGCCCGCTGGCTTGGATGGTCTGTGCATACTCCTTCACCTCGGCACTCGGCGCGCTGTCAAGCACAAGTTCGACATAGCCGAGGATGCCATTGAGCGGCGTTCGCAGCTCGTGTGAAACACTGGCCAGAAAGCGACTTTTCATCGCGCTGGCTTCGTTGGCTAGCAGGTTGCTCTGCCGCAGCGCCTCGACCAGCACCGCCTGGCGCTTGATCCGGCTTAGTAGCGCCGCAGTGAAGCCGAACAAGGCCAAGCTGACCAGCATGGCCAGTGCGATATAGAGTCGGCCGAGACGATCGACGCCATGCAGGATATCTTCACGACCGCGGCCGACCATCACCACCAATCCGAGATCATCGAGCACACGAAACGCGTACAGGCGGTCATGGCCGTCCACCTCACTGACCGACCACAGCGTGCCGACCTTTTGTGCCCTGGCCGTCGTGAAGGCGGCCGAGCGCGACACATCCTGGCTCGACGCGGTGCTGGTGCCGGCCTGGCGCACCCGCACCACGCCGTCATCGCCGACCAACGCAATCTCGCCTTGCGGCCCCAAGTCGACATCGTCATACAAGCGGGTCAGTTGCTCGGGCGCCAACGAGACCACCACCACACCGCCAAAACGACCATCCGCTTGAACGATGCGACGGGTCAGCTGTAATGACCAGCGCCGCGACACCCGACCCAGCAGTGGCTTGCTGATGAACAATCGATCCGTCACACTTTGCTGATGAACCCGAAAATGCTCACGATCGCTCAAGTCGGTCCGCTTGAATGACAGGCTGGAATGCATCAAAAAACCATCGGCACCAATGACCGCGAGTTGCCGATAGTCATCACCGATCACATCACCGCTGTCGAGGTACTCGCTGAGCTTGAGTTGGGCGCCACGGGTCCGCACTTCACGCCTGACAAAGCGTATTGCCTGGTCGGCCCCCTGGACCATCTTGGTCGTGTGCTCAGCAAAAGCCCTGGCCATATTGGACAACTCGGTCTTGGCCTGCGCCTCGACCTGGGCCACATCTCGCTGACGTTGGTAGATCACCACCGACCACAAAGTGATCAACATGAACATCAGCAAGGCCAGCAACAAGACCACGCCACTGAGACGTTGGGCGTTTTTCTGAACGCTCTCTTCACCGCTGGCGATCAACAAACCCTCAAGCGATGTGGCAGAACCAAAACTGGGCAAAGCAGCGACCAAAAAAACCCTTCATGGCGATTTCATGCAGACCGTCATGGGAGCCGGCAACAGACCGCAATTGACCGTAACAGACCGATGACGACCAAAGACTCACGACCAGCCGACGCGCTCCAATGACTGCCCTCCCACCACCACCGGACTCTAAGCCAGCGCCTACGGGTATTCCAGATTAATTTCCAGTTCGGAAAGCACGACCGTGCAATAGTTCCAAAAGCTCTCAAATCGATCGCACTGGCGTGCCATCGTGGGCATTTATCGCATCCAGAAGGAGTTGATACCACTAGA
This sequence comes from Burkholderiales bacterium, assembly GCA_947448955.1. Classification (GTDB taxonomy): domain Bacteria; phylum Pseudomonadota; class Gammaproteobacteria; order Burkholderiales; family Burkholderiaceae_C; genus Pseudaquabacterium. The sequence continues at coordinate 8,950 of CANFPU010000110.1, read as the reverse complement.
ATATCGTGAAACGCCGCCAACGACATCTGATCGTCAGCACTGCCAAAGCGTACCACTTCAATCGTTAGAATAAGGAAACAAGCTATGGCCAGACCCAAGTCGCGTGCTGAGGAAATCCTGTCCGCTAACGAAGCATTTGTCGGCACCAAGGAAGCTGCGGCCTTGTTAGGCGTTTCGGTCAGCACGATCCAGAAAATGGTGGAGTCTGGCAAGCTTAGAGCCTGGCGAACTCAGGGCGGGCATCGCCGGATCGCTGAGACCGACGTGCAAGCGCTCAACCGTGAAGGTAGGCAGGCAGTGGGCGGCGGCCACAAGTCATTGTTCATCTTGATTGTCGAAGACAACGCGACGATGCTGAAGGCCTACGCCCGTGTGGCCTTGCAGTGGGGCACCAATGTCGAATTGGCCTTCGCCAGCGACGCAGCCAAAGCGCTGCTGATGATTGCTCAGAAGCGACCCAACCTGGTCATCACCGACTTGGCGATGGAGCCATTTGACGGCTTCCACTTGATCCGCACGCTGCGCGCCTCGCCTGAATTGGCAGACACCAGGGTGCTGGTGGTGACGGGGCTGTCCGACGAGGACATTGCCGCCAAGGGCGGCTTGGATGCCATGACGCTGTGCTACCGCAAGCCTTTGTCGTTCGAGCGCCTGGGCGGTTATGTTGATGCACGCCTGCAGGACCGTCAGCACCATCGCTGATGCATCGAATCCTTAAACTGCCGGGCCTGAAAACGGCGGCGTCGCAAAAGGCCCGCTCACGGCTTGGCCGAAACAGCCAGCCAGACCTGAAGTGCTGCCTCGGTCGACGACAAGGCTTCGAGTGCCAGTCGCTCGATGGCCAGCATGTCCGTCTCCGAACCGTCGCGCAGACACCGCTCGATGAAGCGCGCGCGGGCAGCACCACGTCTTGCGCCTATCACCCCCAGTGAGTTGGCCACTTCGTGCATGGCTGCGACCAAAGCCTCTGAGGTGCCTGATGCGCTCACTGCCAGCCTTGCACGCAAGATGGGCAGGTCTTCGATGAACATCGCCGCCACCTCACGGTAGCCCTCGGCGTCATGCCCCATGTCGCGAACGACCCAGTCCGCGTCAAGTATCGGCAAATCGTCAAATCCCACCCCATCAGACACCTTGGCCATGGCGGCCCTCCGTTCCATTCATGTGGCGCGACTCCAACTCGATCACGATACAGGTCAAGTCCACCCTTATCGCACCGCAGCGCCACGAACTCGCGCAAAACGCGCAAAGCGCACGATAGTAGGTTTTAAGTTCGACATGTTCAGGGCGTCCCCTTCATTTCAGGCACTTGCCGACGTCGCAGGCGTCGTCAGAGGTGCCACCTGGGCGTGATGGACTCGACCTAGCAGCCAATCCAGGGATCAGACACGCCGCCCGATCTGCCGACAGCGCAGGCCGCGACTCAAAACGGATTGAACTTCGGTTCTCGAGCCCAGCGCATCTCGTCGAATCTCTACGCTAGATGCGCTGGCGGCTCCCGTCCAAAGGCATGCGATACAGCCACAAAGGGCGCTGACCCGCATGCCGCATCACCGTCGTGGCCGGGGTGGCTTGGTCGGCAAATTCCAAACTCACCAGCCAGGCGCCGGCTCGCATTTCGCGGCGAGCTTTGTCAATCGCCCGTGACAGCGACTCGGGGCGTTGAAACAAGTAGACCAGATCGTAGTCGGCCCAAGATTCGCCCCAGAGGTCGCCTCGCCGCACCTGCGCCCATCGACAACGCCAGGCACACAGCCAACGCAATGAGCGACTCCACTCGATGCCCACCAGTTCCGCATCCGGAAACTCAGCGCGCAACTCGACCAATCCGGCACCGTGGCCGCAACCAGCGTCCAGGATCCGCATCGACGGACCACGGCCACGCATCCGGGTCTTCTGCGCCAGCCCGCGCAAGGCACCCTGCGGTGTGGGGAACCAAGGGGCATCGTGCCACGCTCGCACTGGATACAAGCCCGCCAGCGCCAGCAACAAGCCCAACCAGACCCAGGCTGGCAGGCCAAATCCGGGGGCGACCAGCAACAAAGACAGCGGGAAACCCAGCGCAACGATCAGTTGCCGCCAGCGCCGATGCACTGCCAAACTGAGCGCAAAGTTGCCGAGCATCGAGGCGACTGCCGCCCATTCGGCTGCGACGCCCGCACGCTGCAGCAGCAGCCAAGCGGCCCAGGCGATGCCCCAGCAGAGCAAGGCCGGAACGGGCCAGCGCCTAGCAAAAGTCCATCCATCGATCATCGATGCGCCCAGCAATTGGCCAAAGACCTGGCGGCCGCCCCGCTGGGTGCGAGCCGTCCAGGCCGCACCGAAGTCGCAGTCGCGGCAGCGCCTGAAGCGGCCCACAAACAACGCCAGATTAGTCTATTTAAGACGCCTGAGGACATGTTTTATGTGTAAACTCTTTTTTATTATCGAGTGTAGCTACGTCTGACAAGCGAGGAAAATTCAGACGCGGCCATCGTTCAAGACCGACGGGATGCCATTTCCAGCCGCTTTTCTCTCCCACTGAACCCTCATTGTCCCAAAGGCTGATCTGCAAATGGAAAACTTACTGATCATCGGTTCGCTGTCTTTTTTGGCCTTGGCAGTGATCCTGTTCTACGAACTCAAGATCACCCAACGCCGACTGGAAGAGATTCGCGGTGAGGTGGAGCAGCAGGTTCGCAGAAGCCTCAGCGATGCAGCAGAGCCGATGCAACGCATTCCAGTCCTAGAGCAGCGACTGGGCAACGTGGAGCGTGACGTGGCGCACCTGCAGCCTGCACCGGCAAACGCCGCAGAGTCCGAAAAGCTGCTCGCAGCGAAAGATGCCGGTTGAAGCCAGGTGATGTGGGTGAATGCCCGCCACCCGACGCAACCACACTGACCCACCCCGCCATGAGAAGTACCCATGCCAACTGATCCTCCACGAATGTTCACCCGCCTCGATGCCGCGTTTGTCGCACTCCTGCTGACCCTGCTCGGGACGGTGTGGTATTTAGGCTATGGCAGTTACCAGGAAATTACAAAAATCGAGAAAGTGCGCGTGACAGCCCAAACCTTTGTCAAGTGGCTTGAAGCGGCGCATGCGCAACGAACCGCCGGTACCGAAGTGGCGCCGCCCGCTTGCGGACGAGACACCTCTGCCGCCCCGGCAGAACGGTTGAACTGGGGCAATTGCTTGCGCTCGCTGCAAGGTCCTGGCCAGGCGATGCACGACATCCAGAATCCGGTGAACGCCGAGTCACCGGTGTTCAGCACCAAGTGCGACCGCAATGTCCTCAACACCAAGGGCAGCATCGTGGTGGAGAAAGGTGTCAGCGGGCTGAATGGCACCACCCAGGTGATCGCCTACGCCCCGATCGGCGAGCAAGAACCGGTTCACGAAGAGTTGCTGTTGCGGGTGACCGTTTGTGGCCACGGCTTCACGTCCAGCAGCATTGCAGAGGTGAAATTCTGATGTACACCACCAACGACGGCATGAGCATCATGCCCAATTCTGTCCACCAACTCCCGCCCGGTCTGAGCCTTCGGCGCTTGATTTACGCCTGGTTGCTCGACCCCAACATCAAGGACAACTTGCGGGCCAAGTTCGACGGCTACATCGCGATGCTGATCATCGGCAATCTGCTGGTGATGGTGTTCGAAAACGTGCCCGGGATCTATGACAACCACAAGGCCTGGTTCCACATTTTCGACCTGTTCTCAATCGCAGTGTTCTCGATCGAGTATTTGCTCAGGTTTTACCTTGCGCCGGAAGATGCCGAGTTCGCCAAGTCGCGTTTCCCGCGCTTGCGCTATGTCTTCAGCATTTACGCGCTGATTGATCTGGCGGCAATCCTGCCCTTTTACGCCGCCCTGCTGCTGCCGATTCAAACCGATCTGCGCATGCTGCGGGTGCTGCGATTGCTGCGGCTGTTCAAGTTGTTCCGGGTGCTGATACCAGCGCTACGAGAGTTCAAACAACTCAACCGCGGCCGCACGTTCCGCCAACATGTGCATGCTTTGGTGTCGCCGAGCGAGTTCGGCGGCAGGCTGCACGAGATGTTCGACATGACGATCATGCTGTGGGTGGTGATCTCGGTCGTGGCAGTGGTGCTCGAGTCGGTCGACATGGTCTACCGTGACCTCGCGGTCGAGTTCGTGGTGCTCGATGCGATCGCCGTCAGCGTCTTTACCGCAGAGTACTTGATGCGCCTTTACAGCTGCGTCGAGGACCCGCGTTTCAAACATTGGTTCGCAGGACGCTATCGATTCGCCACCGGGCCTGCAGCCGTTGTCGACTTTTTGGCCATCGTGCCTTTCTTCCTCGAAGCCCTGCTGCACCATCTGTTCGACTTGCGCTTCTTGCGGGTGTTCCGACTGATTCGATTGATGAAGCTCACACGCTACACCGGTGCGACGCAAACCTTGTACGCGGCGATGAAGCGCGAGTGGCCGGTGATCGGTGCAGCGGCCTTCATCATGATGCTGCTGGTCGTGGTGGCGGCCAGCCTGGGTTATCTTTTCGAACACGATGCGCAGCCTGACAAGTTCGAGAACATCCCGCAGTCGATCTACTGGTCGGTGATCACCTTGGCCAGTGTGGGCTATGGCGACATCAGCCCAGTCACGCCGGCAGGACGGGCAATCACGGTGGTGCTGGCCTTGCTGGGCATCGGCATCTTCGCTGTGCCGGCTGCGGTGCTGTCTTCCGCTTTCAACGACCAGTTAAGGATCGAGCGTGAAACGATGCAGAACGAGCTCTACAAGATGCTCGAAGACGGGAAAATTTCAGAGGAAGAACAGCACCTGATTGACCGTGAGGCCGCTCGTCTGCATCTGTCGGGACCTGAAGTTCAGCGGATCATGGAACGCGCCAGACAGCAACGCCTACTGGAGAACACTGGCCATGGCGGCATCCCGTTCGCGGTAATGCAAGAACGACCCGCAGTGGCATTGCAGCAATACCGCATGTTGGTCGGACAGTTACGCCAGATTGCCGAATTGGCCGACCGCAAGCAAATGGCCATGATGCTGGCCAACCCGGGGGACGCCACCGATTTCGAGCGCCACCTTTGGCAATTGATTGAAGCTCAGGGCGGATCAGGCAAGTCCGTGTCGAGCGAGGCCAATGTGAGCGGCACCTGAACCCCATTGCGGCTGTCGTAGGCCCAGGCCAGCAGCCGCGCAATCACGGCGTACAAGCCTGGCGGCACCGCGTCACCCAGCTCCACATGGGCGGACAACCAGCGTGCCAACAATGGTGATTCGGCCAGCGGAATGTCGTGCGTGAGCGCCAATGCCCGGATGCGCAACGCGACTTCATCGACCCCTTTGGCGATCACCGTGGGCGCCGACATCCTGTCGCGGTCATAGCGCAGCGCCACTGCGTAGTGGGTCGGGTTGACGACCACCACGTCAGCCTTTTCGACCGCCGACATCATCCGGCGCCGCGAGGCGTCGCGCTGCAGTGACCGCACCCTGGCCCGTATCTCAGGGGAGCCCTCACTCTCCTTGGTCTCGTCCTTCTGGTCTTGCGACGACATCCGCATCTCGTTGCGGAAGGTTATCCATTGAAAGCTGGCGTCGATCGCGGCAATGACCAACACCACGGCGCCCAACCACAGCAGACCGTTGCCCAGCACCCCTGACAGTCGGGCGACCGCCGCCGCCAGCGAAGCAGATGGCGGCAGCAGCAGGCCGTCGCGCTGAACCAGGAAGTAGATCGAGCCCACACCGATCACCGCCAACGTCACCAAAATCGCCTTGGCCAGCGAAAACAGATTGCGGCTCGAGAACATGCGCTCAAAGCCGGCCAGAGGATCGAGCCGGCTGAGATCAAAGCGCAATGCAAAAACTGGCCTGAGCTTGGCCAGCGCCAACGGCGCCAATGCCCCCGCCAATGCAGCGACCCCCATGATGAGCAGCAACCAGAGACCGAAATCGAGCAACGGCCCCTGGGCCCATCGCTTCAAGTGATCGAGGGGATTCTCCCGACCGTCAAAGCGCAGCATTTCGACGATCATTCGCTGGGTTGCGGACCACAGTCGTGGGCCACCTACAGCCACCACCACAGCTGCAAGGCTGAGCAGCAGCAAGAAACTCAGGTCTCGCGACTGCGGGAATCGCCCTTCCTCGCGCGCTTTCTCGAGTTTGCGTTCACTGGGATCGAGTGAACGCTCTTGCCCACTCTCCTCGCCAGCCATGCGTCAATCGGCGGCCTGCGCCAGCCGCTCGATCAATTCATCAGCACGCTGCACCTCGGCTTTGGTCAGCTCGCGCTCGATTTCGTCGGCGCGGTCGCGCGCTGCAGCAGATCCCGCCTTGAACGACAGCCTGAACCAGGCCAACGCTGCGACCTCATCCTTGGGAACGCCTATGCCTTTGTAATACATCAGCGCAAGGTTGAATCGGCCCACCGCATCGCCCTTGCGCGCGGCGCGCAGGTACCACTGCGCAGCGGTGGCGTAGTCGCGCTCGGCGCCGACACCGCTTTCGAACAAAGCGCCAAGCTGGACCATGGCGGCCACATTGCCCATGCCGGCTGCAGACAACAGCCAGTACCAGCCCTTCTGTGAATCCTTCGCCGTGCCGATACCTTGGAAATAGATCTGCGCCAGGTCGTACTGGGCTTTCGTGTCGCCTTTGGTCGCCAAAGCCTCGAAGCGCGAAATCGCCAGCGCGTAATCGCCACCCTCATAGGCGTTGCGAGCCCGGTCATAGTCTGAGCATGCCGCCAGACACAGCAATCCTGACAACATAAGCGCCGCCTGAACCGAGCGAGCGCGCACCCTGTGCAAGGCGGTCATCTAATCTTCCGCGGCTGGCGGCGCGGGCGGCGCATAGGAGGCACCGAAGGCACCGCCGAGTTTGCGTGCATAAGCACCCAGCACGCGCCGCGTGATGTCTGGGTAGAACGGCGTCGCGGCCAGATAGCCCTTCTGGCGCATGCAATTCGGGGCGTCCTTGGCACTCTCGCAGGCGGCGATCGCTCCCAAGCGATAAGACTCCACCTGCTCACCGACCACAAACAACACCGCCAACGGTACCAGCGTCAGCGCGCACCACTTCAACACTGACTTCAGGAATGCGACCAGCTTGTCCAAAATATTTTTCATGTTTGAGGCCTACAGTTCATAGCTGCCGAAAAGCAGCCGGTTGCGCCATAACTGGTGCCCATTCAAGTAATGCTTGTTGCCCACCACATCCGCGTTGTTGAACAGCTTGCCGCGCGCCATGGTCCAGAGTGCCTCCCCTGAAGCCTTCCCGGCATCCATCGAGGCGCCCGCAGGTTTGCGACAGGCGAAGTTGTTCGCATCTGGAATCTTGCAACCCGGCAGGTCCACCCTGGATTCAAGACGTCCATCCTCTCGGTAAACCTCGATGCGAACGCTGGCTTCGCGCTTGGGCGCCGCCGGCGTTCTCAGCACCAACACATGACGCCCCGAAGGACTGCAATTGCGCGGCGATGCCGTGTCGCAGTCGATTTCGTAAAACTGATCGAAACCGTAGGTTTCCTCCATGTAACTGATCGTCACGATGCAGCAAAGCAGCAGGGCACCGCCCCAGACGAAATAACGCATCGGATTCTTGGTCATGGTGCAACCTGTTTTCTCACCGCCAGCGCCTCGGCAGGTTCAACCCGTCGCCAAGGCCGATCCGGTGGGACATTTCGATAAATCAAGGAATGGGTCTCGATCATCAGCGGATCTTCTGGTCGTACTGTATCCCGCATTTTTACGAACGCATCGACCGCCGACGCGCGGTCGCCGCGCGCCGTAAAACCAGCGACCGCGCAGCGGAACAAACGCGACACCAGTTTGGGTTCAGGCTGCGGCACGCGCGCCGCCAAGTGATCCGCCAGCACCAGGCAAGCTCGCGGATGACCCGCAGCAGAGGCCATCGACAAGAACTGCTGCGCAGTACTGGTTTCCTGCGCCCAGCGCCGGCGCAGAATCGCGGTGGTTGCAGGAAACTGCGCATCGGTCTCGGCCCAAGATCTCCCCGCATGCGACTCCGCGACCCTCAAAGCCAACAGCCCGCGCTCATACGCCGCTTCCGCATCGCCAGCCTGGGCACGTTCAGACAATGTCTGCAACACCACCCGCACGGTCTCCATCGCATCGAGCAAGCGCCCCTCGTCGGTCACGCACTCTGGGGCCCGCAAACACAACTGCTGCTTGACCACCACAACCTGCGCCGAGTCATAGCGACGGACCAGTCGCTGGACTTCGGTCTCGACCGACGCACCCTTGCCAGACTTGGATTTACCTTGGGAAGCATGATCAACGTGCGCGGTACTCGCCGCCGCCGACCCGCACAGCAGCAAGCAGCCCAACGCCAGCGCCAGGCCCCAACGCAGCGGCCTGGTGTCAATCATTTACGTCCCGGCAAGACGAAGGCCTGCCCTCGGTTGCTGTTGGCATCTGGCACGGGCGCCTTTGGCGGTGGCGGCGCCTCACGCGCCATCCCCGGCGGCGCTGGCCGGAACAACGAAGCGCCGTCAGGCGCCGCCGCACCGCCCGAACCCGCCTGCTGGCTGAGACCTGCGCTATAAGGTCTGGCATTGGCAGCCGCCTCAGGCGAGATCTGGGAAGACTGGGAGGACTGAGCAGGTTGTGCAGGTTGTGCAGGTTGGGCTGGTTGTACCGTCGGGCTCACAGGCGCCATGCGGGGCGCCTCAACACCCGTTGCCCCACGACCCGCGCTCGCTGCAGCGTTGGCCGCCGCACTGGCAGCAGCACCACCGGCCTCGGCCCGGATGGGCGGCGCGCCAAGCCGCTTGCTGCCGGGTGGCGGCTTGAGCACCATCAGCGAAATTCGCCGATTCAAAGGGTCGGCAGGATCGGCGGGATTGAGCTGGATGCTGTCGGCGAACCCGGCCACGAACGCGATCCGCGACTCGTCGAGTCCACCGCCGACAATCGCTCTTCGCGCCGCATTGGCACGCTCGCTCGACAACTCCCAATTGCCG
>CANFPU010000109.1 GCA_947448955.1 Burkholderiales bacterium | reverse complement strand
GGCTGGGCCTGCGGCTGCGCGCCACCGGCGAGAACCCGGCGATGGTCGACGCCGCAGGGCTGTCGGTCAAAGCCCTGCGCTACGGCGCGCTGGTGGGCAACGGCTTGCTGTGCGCGCTGGCCGGCAGCTACCTGGTGCTGGCCCAAGGTGCGAACTTTGTGCCCAACATGACGGCCGGGCGCGGGTACATGGCGCTGGCGGCGATGATCTTCGGCAAGTGGCGCCCGGTCGGCGCGCTCTGGGCTTGTTTGCTGTTCGGTTTTCTCGACGCGGTGGCGATCCGGCTGCAGGGCGCTTCATGGCCCGCCGCGCTCGGCGGCGGCGCAGTGCCGGTACAGGCCATCCAGGCCCTGCCGTATGTGATGACCGTGGTGCTGCTGGCCGGATTTTTCGGCCGCGCCCGCGCGCCGGCCGCGCTGGGCATTCCCTACGTCAAGGAGCGCTGAAAGCAGGCAGTTCGTCGATCCAGCCGCTGCCAAGGTGATCCTGGATGAACGCGGTGCGGTGAGAGAATCTTCACTTGAATCGCCGCCACCCGATCTGAGAGGTCTGCCATGTTCGATTTACTGATTTCAAACGCCAGAATTCATGATGGTCACGGTTCCGCGCCGTTCACGGGGCAACTGGCGGTCAAGGACGGTCGTATCGCTGCGGTGCATCGGGAGGACTCACCGATCCCGACCAGCCAGGCGCTGCAAAACGTTGATGCCAAAGGTCTGTCGTTGATGCCGGGCATCATCGACAACCACACCCACTATGACGCGCAGATCACCTGGGACCCGTACCTCGACCAGTCGGTTGGCATGGGGGTCACCACGGCGATCATCGGCAACTGCGGTTTCACCATCGCGCCGTGCCGCCCTGACGCCGCATCGCGAGACCTCGTCACCAAGAATCTGACGCAGGTCGAAGGCATGTCCTTGGCCAGTTTGCAGGCCGGTATTCGCTGGGATTTCGAGACCTTCGCGCAGTACATGGACCGTATCGAAGCGGGCGGTTGCGCGATGAACCTGGCGGCGTTTGTCGGGCACTCGACGCTGCGCACTTATGTGATGGGCTCGGCCGGCTCCGACCGCGTGGCGACCGCTGACGAGGTGAGCCGCATGCAGGCGCTGGTCGACGAGGCGCTGGCGGCGGGCGCCGTTGGGCTGGCGTCAACGACCACCACCTCGCACAGCGCTTATGACGGTCGGCCGATGCCTTCGCGGCTGGCCGACTGGTCCGAATTCCTGGCGTTGGCCGAGCCGATGCGCGGTCGCAACCAGGGCGTCTTCATGATCACCAAGGGTCCGACCACCCCGGTGGCCAAGCTCGAGGAGTTCGCTGCGGCGTCGGGCCGCCCGGTGCTCGTCGCAGCGCTGCTGCATTCGAGCCTGGCCCCGAACGGCGTGTTCGATGACCTCGATGGCATTGCGGCGGCCAACCAGCGCGGTCGGCACATGCGTGGCGCGGTGGCTGCCACGCCGCTGGTGTTCGATTTCTCGTTTGAAGTGCCTTACCCGCTCGAGCCTCTGCTGGCCTGGAAGCCGATCTTCGGTCTCAAAGGGCAGGACATGATGGCGCGTCTGCGCGATCCGGCCTTGCGCCAAGCTTTGCGCGAAGAGCTCAAGGCGCCGGCGCGGCGTATCTTTTCAGGCGACTGGAAGCTGGTGCAAGTGCTGCAGACCGCGCGTGCCGAAAATCGGCACCTCGAGGACCGCAGCATCGCCGACATCGCCGCCGAACGATCGGTCGATCCGCTCGACTGCATGTTCGATCTGGCCATCTCGGAAGATCTCGGTACCTTGTTCTCGCTGGTTGCGCTGAACCACGACGAGACGGCCGTGGCCAAGTTGCTGAATCACTCGCAAAGCCTGTTGTCGCTGTCGGACGCCGGCGCACACCTGTCATTTCTGGATGACTCCGGCTTCGGCCTGCATCTGATGGGTCATTGGGTCCGCGACAAGGCGGTCATGGGTTTGCCAGAAGCCGTGCGTCGCCTGACCAGCGCGCAGGCAGAGTTCTTTGGCATTCGCGACCGCGGCAGCTTGCGCGAAGGCTGCGCCGCTGACCTGCTGTTGTTCGATCCGGCAACGGTGGGGCGCGGCGCGCGTTCTCGTGCCAACGACCTGCCCGCCGATGCAACCCGAGTGGTCACGAAGTCCTGCGGTGTCCATGGTGTGTGGGTCAATGGGCAGCGCGTCGCCGACGAGCAAGGTGCGGTCCACAAACCGCTGCCGGGCAAGCTGTTGCGCGACTGGCACTGAAAAGCACAGGGCTTGCGGCCGCCCTGCGGTCCAGCCCTTGCGGCACTGCCGGCCGTTTCGAATCCGACGTCGCTGGCTCAGCCCGCTCGCCCATGACTGCCACACCCACCGTCACACCGACCGTCACACCCACCGCCACACCGATCAACCTGCCCTGGTATCTGCCGGTGGGCGACGAGGTGGCGCTGTTCGAGGCGGCCTATGCCGCGCAGTTGCCGGTGCTGCTCAAAGGCCCCACCGGTTGCGGCAAGACGCGATTTGTCGAACACATGGCCGCCCGCTTGGCACAGGGCCACACGGCGCTGCGGCCCGATGCCGAGCAGCCACTGATCACGGTCGCCTGCCATGAAGACCTGACGGCCAATGATCTGGTGGGCCGTCACCTGTTGGCGCATGACCGCACCGTTTGGGCCGATGGCCCGCTCACCCGTGCGGTGCGTCGCGGCGCCATCTGTTACCTCGATGAGGTGGTGGAGGCGCGCAAAGACACCACCGTGGTGATCCATTCACTGGCCGATCACCGGCGCGAGTTGCCGATTGAAAAGACCGGTGAGCTGCTGCGGGCGCACCCGGGTTTTGCGCTGGTCATCTCTTACAACCCAGGCTACCAAAGCGTGGTCAAGGACCTGAAGCCGTCCACCCGCCAGCGCTTTGTGAGCCTGGCCTTTGACTACCCGACGGTCGACGTTGAAGCCGCCATCGTCGCCCACGAGGGCGGCGTGCCTGAGGCCATGGCGGAACGCCTGGCCGTGTTGGGTCAGCGGGTGCGGACCTTGCAAGCGCAAGGTTTGGCAGACGGCGTGAGCACCCGATTGCTGGTCTACGCTGCGCAATTGGTGGCCCGCGGCATTGCACCCCGGCGCGCCTGCGAGGTGGCGGTCGCCCAAGGCATTGGCGACGATGCCGATGTTCAGCAAGCCGTGCGCGACATCATCGACGTGCTGCTGCCTTGAGGCCGGCCGGCGCTGCGGCTGCGCGGGACCCAGCCGCCGAGGTTGACCCTGACCAGCGACCCTTTCAGATGTTTGCCAGCGCGTTGGCTGGGCAAGCCCTGGCCTTGGCGAGTCACCCACCGACCGGGTCCGCCAGGGCTTGCGGCGGACCCGGATCGCTTTGGATGCCACCGCCCCAGGACGGCTCGTCCGCAGAGCGCCGCGCACGGCGTCTGGCGGTGCTGCGGCAGGTGGTCGGCCAGCAGCCCGGTGGACGCTGGGCCATTGACGATGAAACCCTCACGGCGGCTGGGCTGTGGGGCCCGCTGTCCACGCCAGCGTCGCGCGATCTGGCCAGGCAGCGCGCCCACCCCGAGACGGTGTTGGCGCGCTGCCTGGCCAGTTGGCCTCGGTCGGTGCTGCTGCGGCGGCTGTTCAATACCTTGGAAGCGTTGCGCGAGGATGCCGAACTGGCTCGTCAGTTCCCCGGTGCGCGAGGCGATCTTGCGCAGGCCCCGACCTGGCCATCCAGTTTCAGGTGCGCGGCGCTGTCTGCCTGGGCCCGTGCAGTCGGCCAGAGCGATCAGCCGCTCGCGTGTGCGATCGACAGCTTGAAGGCCGCTGTGCAGCAATTGACCCGGCTGATCGCGGGACGCGAAACCGTTCACCAGGCCCTGCAAGCGCTGCCTGTGCTGCGGGTTTTGCCCGACGCCGAGCCGGGCTTGGCCAACGCCCATGCCAACGCGGACGCCGGCCTGGCAGCGCCGGTCGACCCCGCTGCACCGCAATCACCGGGTGCCGCGCGCGGCCGACTCGCCGTCGGCGGCCTGCCCGCACCCTTGCCGCCCACGGGCCCGGCACAGCCTGCGCAAGCCGATCCACGCCAGACCGTGTTGCCGGCGACGGGCACCGTGTCGACCCAGGCGGCTGTGGCGCGCCCCGGCCTGCATACCCAATGGCACGATGAATGGGACTACAAAGCGGGTGGCTACCGCCGCGCCTGGACCTGCGTTCAGGTGCGGTCGGTGCAGGGTGGGCAGGTCGACTTTTTGGCCCAGCTGCGGACCCGGCATGCGCCGCTGTTGCGGGCCATCCGCCGCCACTTCAGCGCCACCCCGCCCATGGCGCGGGCACGCGGGGGCCCGGCGGCGGATGGCGACCAGATCGACCTGGATCAGGCCTTGGCCAGCTTGATCGACCGACGGGTCGGTGGTCAAGGCGAGGCGCGGCCCTACCGCCACCGACCCAGGCTGCAGCGCGATGTCTGCACCGCCGTGCTGCTGGACACCAGTGGCTCGACCGGCTACGCCGTGGCACCGCCACAAGACCCGCTGGCGCAGATGCCGGAGGCGGAGGATGACGACGATGGCCTGCTCTACGGTTTTCGTCCCCGCGGTTTGTCGCAGGGGCCGGCGCCACGTCGGGTGATCGACATCGCCCACGATGCGATCGCGCTGATGTGTGAAGGCCTGCACCTGCTGGGTGATCGGCATGCCATCTTTGGCTTCTCTGGCCAGGGCCGGCTGCAGGTGGACCTGCGGGTGGCCAAGGGCTTCGACCAGCCCTGGTCAGCCCAGGCCGCAGCGGCTTTGGCCGCATTGGAGCCTGAAGGCAGCACCCGCACCGGCGCGGCGATCCGCTATGCGGTGTCGCAGTTGCTGCCTCAACCGGCCCAGACTCGGGTGCTGATGCTGGTGACCGATGGCTACCCGCAAGACCAGGACTACGGCCCCGACAGGAATGACCGCGCCTATGGCTTGCACGACACAGCCCAGGCTTTGCGCGAGGCCGCGCGTGCCGGCGTCGCCGCGTTCTGCATCACGGTGGACCAGGCGGCGCATGACTATCTGCGCGGTGTTTGCCCGGCGCACCGCTACCTGGTGATCGACGATGTGAACAGCCTGCCCGAGCGTCTCAGCCGCCTCTACCGTCGCTTGACTTCGACCTAGCGCTGGGCGCCTTGATGGTCTTGCGCCCAGTGAACGGCGCGTTTGAACAACCAAAGCTGCGCGATGGTTGTATCGACTACTGTATCGATCACCCTACCGATCGCCCGACCCGATCGCCCGACCCGATCGCCCAACCCGATTGCTCTAACATTCGACGCGTCAATCACAACGAGGAGCAACAGCATGCTGTACGAAATGCGCATCTATCACGCCATGCCGGGTCGGTTGCCCGACCTGAACAAGCGTTTCGACACCATCACGTTGAAGCTTTGGGACCAGGCCGGCATCCGGCAAGTCGGCTTCTGGACTGTTGCGGTCGGGCCGAGCAACAACGCGCTCTACTACATCCTGGAGTGGAAGGACATGGCGGAGCGGGAACAGAAATGGACCGCTTTCGCCACCTCGCCGGAGTGGATCGCCGCGCGCGGTGAAACCGAGAAGAACGGTCCGCTGGTTGAACATCTCGAGAACCTTTTCCTGACGCCGACCGCGTATTCAAAGCTCAAGTAGCAGCCTGCCAGCAAGGGCACCCGAGACCTCGCCGGGCTGGTGCAGCAAGCGCTGAACAGGACGATCTTCACCAGGCGGGACGCTAGGCCTTGAGCGGTGCAGCATCTGGACCGCTCGCCTCGCGGGCAGCCACTCGACCATGAAGGCGAGAGGTTGGTGCAGGGGGTCTGCCGAATGGGTCTGCCGGATGGTTCAACGCATCACCCGACTTGGCCCGAAATGAATGTCGTGGTCCAAACGCGGGCCTGCCGGGTGGCGTTTGGTTGAGTGATCGGTCAGGCATCACCGAGTCGGCACACCATTTGAAGCTCGTCGTGGTAGCGCCCGTGTACGTAAAGCGCCTCTGGCGCCGTGCCGCAAATCTTGAACCCGAAACCTTCGTAGAGGTTGATGGCCGCCGAGTTGCCGGCCGTGACGGCGAGCGTGAGTTGCCGAAGACCCGGGATTGACCTCGCAAATTGGAGGGCTTCTCCCATCAGGGCCTTGCCAACGCCTTGGCGTCGCGCTTCGGGTGCAACGTACATGCTTCTGATGAAACCGCGGTGCCTCTCTTTCACGCTGGCTTCTCTGCCGATGCCCACGATACCGATGAGCAGCGTGTCGATGAATGCGCCAAACATGTTTCTGCCAGAGCCCTCGGCCAGAGACTCTGCGATAGCCGGCATTGGATGATCAACTTCTTCTTCGTGGCTGGACCCGAAGGCGGTCGGACTCTCGAGAAGTCCTCGGAGTCGAAGCGTTTGGAAGGCGATGGCGTCCGAAGGGAGGAGACGTCGGATGTGCATGGTGTTCGTCGTGGCGGATGTTGTTTCGAGCAAAGGTGAAACCACCGGCGTGGTGCTGCTCCTGCCAGACGGCGGATCAGCAAAGACCGCTCGCGGGTCTGGTGCCAGCCTGATGGAACGGCTGCCGCATGGCATCAAGCCATCGATCAAGCCTAGGCTGGCTAGGCGAGTTTGGTTGCGCCGCGGGACAGCAGCTTCCACTCGGCGCCCTGCTTTTGCCAGGTCATCAGGATATGAAGATGGGTGGATGTTCGCTTGCCGTCAGCGATGGCTTCCTGTTCGCCGAGCCAACGAAATCGCACGATCGCAGCCGTCCCGACCACGCGAATCTTGGGATCTTCATAGACGATCGACAACCACCTGGATTTCCCGTTGGTAGCGTTCGCGACGAAGGCTGCTTTGTCCTCAACGCGGCCATCAGAATGGCTGTAGCTGAGCTCCGACGCGCAGAGTGAGGCGAGAGCCTCAGCGTTGGCGGCAGCTTGGGCCGCGCGGAACGCCTCGACATTCTTGGCGACGGAGTCCTCATCCACACCCGCGAAGGCCGGACCGACCACCAGCAGACCGATGGCAAGTGCTGGCAGCGCAAATTGGCGACGATCGAGGTTCATGGTCTTCTCCGTTGTCCTAGCGATTTGGGGGATTTTGAGGGATGGAAAGGCTAACAGACCTTTGACGGCTGTCCTGCGAAGGCCATGCGTCGTTGGCGCTGGTCTTTCGGCTAAACACCCGCCCGCTCGGACGTCACTTCACCTCGGGCTGGTTCTGCAAAGCCAGGATGCGCGCAATCCGGTCCTCGACGGTGGCGTCGCTGCCGCCCTTCCACTGCAGGACTTGCAACACCACACCCGCCGCATCTCGCGGCCGCAGCACCACTTCGTCGCGATTGCTGAACTCGTCGCGCAGGGGGATTTTGTAGCCCTTGCTTTCGACGTCCTGGATGAACTCTTCCAGGTTGTCGACCTCCAGCCCCATGTGGTGCAGCCCCTCGCCATGCTTGGCGATGTGCTGGTTGATGAACCCGTCTTCCTCCAGCGATTGCACCAGCGAGAGCACGTTCTCACCGATCTGCAGATAGGCCACCTTGACCATGCCGGCTTTTTCGCGCAGCGTCTCGGTGCGGATGTGAACGGCGTTGAGCAACTTGACGTATTGCTCGGTCGCCTGGGCGACGTCGCGCACAGCGATCGCCACATGATCGATTCTCTTGATGCTGGCCATGGTCTTCTCTCTTTGGTCCGGGATGCGGGCAGTTTATGTCTCGGCTGGCCGGGGAAGCTGCTGCTCAGCGGCTCCTGATCTCCAACCACAACAGGTACAAGCCGCTGGCCACCACCACCGCGGCGCCTGCGACCACCAGTGCATCGGGCACCTGGGCGAAGACCAGCCAACCCAGCAAGGTCATGTAGAGGATCTGCTGGTACAGGAAGGGGCCGAGTGTGGCGGCCGTCGCGTAGCGGTGTGCTTTGGCGACGCAGTAGTGGCCCAGACCGCCGCACAAGCCGGTCAGGCCGATCACCGCCCAGGTCGTGATGTCGGCCGGCGTGCGCCATTGCGCCAGCCCGAACGGGGCGATGATCACCGCAGCGCCGATGGCCGACATCAGCTGCATCGAGGCCGGGGATTCGGTGGCCGCCATGCGGCGGGTCAGGATGTTGAAGCTGGCGTACATCAACGCGTTGCCCATGGACAGCAGCAGGGCGGGGTGGAAGGCGCCGGTCCAAGGCCGCATGATGAGCAGCACGCCCCCCAGCCCGGCCGCGATGGCCAGCCAGCGCCTGGCATCCAGGCGCTCGCCCAACCACCAGGCGCTGAGCAGCGCGATCAGCAGCGGCACCGAAAACTGGATGGCGCCCGTCTCGGCCAACTGCAGGTACTGCAGTGCCCAGAAGTTCAGCGCCGTCATCACGCCGAGCATGCCGCCCCGCAGCGCCTGCAGGCGGACGTCGTGGACGCGCAGCAGTTCTCGCCCGTACACCGGCGCCAGCAATGCAGAGGCGATGAAGACATGCGATACGAATCGCATCCACACCACCTGGAATACCGGCAGGTCTTTCACCAGCCACTTGGCACAGGTATCGAGCAGGGCGAAGAGCAGGGTGGTGAGGCAGACCAGCGTGATGCCGATGCGGCGGTTGGGCGCGTTGTCGTCTTGAAGCATGCGGGGGTCCTGGGACAATTCTAGGAGCCGCCCGCAACCGCCCACGGCGCCGGCACACCGGATCGTGTCAGCTATATTCGGGCCCAGAGTCCGAGGCCCGTCCGAGGCGGTTGGCCGCCTGCGACGTGGCGCACGGCCCGCGCGTTCCGCGCCCATCCAGGAGATCCACCGTGGCCCCGACCGGATTCAGAATTCTCCCCCGCAGGCCGACGAAACCCGCGCTGGTGGCGCTGTTCGAGGGGCTGCCGGCGTCGATCATCAGCGACAACCTCGGCCGCCTGACCGGCAGCTACGGGCTGAGCCCGCGGCACCGTCCTGGCACGACGCTGCTCGGGCCGGCATTGACGGTACGCGTGCGCACCGGCGACAACCTGATGATCCACAAGGCCTTGCAGCTTGGCCAACCGGGAGATGTGCTGGTGATCGACGGCGGTGGCTGCATTGACCGCGCGCTGATCGGCGAGATCATGAAGAACGTCGCCAGGGCGCGCGGCTTCGCGGGTCTGGTGATCGACGGTGCCATCCGCGACAGTGCCGCGTTCCGCGATGACAGCTTCCCTTGCTATGCGCGTGGCGTGTGTCATCGCGGTCCTTACAAAGACGGGCCCGGCGAGATCAACGTGTCGGTCAGCATCTCGGGCATGGTTGTGAACCCGGGCGACATCGTGGTCGGCGACGACGACGGCGTCGTGTTCATTGCGCCGGAAGAGGCCGAGGCGGTGGCCGCTGCGTCGCACCGCAAACTCGCCGAGGAAGCCGGGACGCTGGAGGCGATCGAGCGTGGCGCGTACGACGACCGCTGGATCGACGCGACCCTGCTGCACAAAGAGCTTGTGCTGCGATGAGTGCCGTCACCGCCCGGGTGGTCCGCTTCAATAGCTTCATCAATCCGGTGTTCGACGAGCGCTTGCGCGCCGAGGACGACATCGAACTGCAGGTGCACCCGATGCCGGTGTCGCAGGCCTTGGCCAACGCCGCGCTGCGGGGTGCGCATGCCTACCATGTGTCGGCGGCCAAAGACGAACAGCCGCCGTTCGCTTTCGTCACCTCGGCGCTGATCGCCGCCTGTCCCGACCTGCTGTGTGCGTCCTCTGCCGGTGCGGGTTACGACCCGATCGATGTGGCCGCCTGCACGCGTGCCGGTGTTGCTGTCGTCAACCAGACCGGCGGCAACGCGGTGTCGGTGGCTGAGCACACGCTAGGGTTGATCTTGTCGGTCTCGCACCGCATCGCCGAAAGCGACCGCCTGCTGCGTCGCGATCGGGGTTTCTCGCGCGAGGATCTCACCGGGCGAGAGATCGCCGGCAAGACCATCGGGCTGGTCGGCATTGGCAACATCGGCCGTCGCGTTGCCGCACTCGCCCAGGCTTTCGGCATGCCCGTGCTGGCCTTCGACCCGCTGCTGAGCAGCGACGAGATCCGTTTGCGCGGCGCCGAACCCGTCGGGTTCGACGAGATGCTCGAGCGGTCGGATTTTGTGTCGCTGCACTGTCCGCGCGACGAGTCGACCCGCGGTCTGGTCGATGCAGCCGCCTTCGCGCGCATGAAGCCAGGCGCCGTCTTCATCAGCACCGCGCGCGGCGGCATCCACGACGAGGCAGGGCTGCTGCAGGCGATTCAGTCGGGCCATATTGCAGGCGCCGGGCTGGACGTCTGGGACCGCGAGCCGCCGCCGCTGGATCACCCTTTGTTGGCTTGTGACACCGTGGTCGCGACCTATCACACCGCAGGTGTCACGCATGAGGCCCGGCGCAACATGGCCACCATCTCGGCCGATCAGATCGTGCGGCTGTTGCACGGTGAGCGGCCGCCGCGCCTGGTCAACCCCGAGGTTTGGCCCGCCTATGCCCGGCGCTTCGAGGCGATCTTGAAGCGGCCAGTGCAACATCCCTGAAGGTATCCACGAGGAACAACCCATGAGACGAAACATCGTCAAGACACTCGCCATGACCGCTGCCGCTGTTGTCGCGGGACTGCTGTCTGTCGCCGCCCAGGCCCAGGGCACTTATCCGGATCGGCCGATCAAGCTGATCGTCGCCTATTCCGCTGCTGGCGCGACCGACGTGATGGCGCGCGCGATGGTGCCGTTCATCGAGAAGTACCTCGGGGGCGGCGCGAAAATCGTGGTTGAAAACAAGACTGGCGCGGGCGGTGCGATCGGCTTCAGCATGTTGGCGGCGGCGCCGCCCGACGGTTACACGATAGGGTTTATCAACACGCCCAACGTGCTGACCATCCCGATCGAGCGCAAATCGGCCTTCACCTGGGAGAGCTTTGATCTGATCGGCAACGTGGTCGACGATCCGGGCAATTTTTCGGTTCACACCGACAGCACGATCCGCACGCTTGACCAGCTCGCGGCATACGCGAAATCCCGACCTGGCCAAGTCACGGTCGGCACTACCGGCGTCGGCTCGGACGACCATCTCGCGATGCTGTATTTCGAGCGCATCGCCGGTGTGAAGATGAATCACATCCCGTTCAAGGGTGCGGCGGATGTGCGTGCTGCGACGCTGGGCAAGCAGATTGATGTCGCGGCGGTCAACATCGGCGAGGCGCTGCAGGCGATCAAAGGGGGTTCGCCGTTGCGCAACTTGGGCCAGATGAGCCTGAAACGCACCGACCTCGCGGCTGACTTGCCAACCTTCAAAGAGCAGGGCTACGACATCGAGATGTCGTCGCTGCGTGGCGTTGCGGCGCCCAAGGGCCTGCCGGCTGAAGCGAGAGACAAGCTGATCAAGGCCATCGCGCAGACCGCCAGCGATCCGGAGTTTCTAAAGGTCAACGCCAGCCTGTTCACCCAGATGCGTTACCTGAACCCGGACCAGTACCGCACGGTGATGCGCGACACCGAGGCCGGATTCCGCAAGCTCTGGGGCGAAATGCCCTGGGGCGACAAGTAGCAGGGTCGCCCGCGCGGTTCGCCCCGCGGGTCGGGCCGCGACCTTGTGCGATCAGCGCCCGCCGGTCAGCCGCGCCACCGCGCCCGTTAGCGGCAAATGCGTGCCCGTACCAATGCGTAGCAGTTGAGACCTGTGCATCAGCATCGAAGACCTCATGAGTGAACACACCCTGGGCATCGATCTCGGCGGCACCAAGATGTTGCTGTATGGCGAAGGCGTGCACGAGCGGATTGAGACGGGGTCGGCGTTCACGCCGAATGACCTCTCGCATCACCTCACAAAATTCGTCGCATCACATCGGCTTTCACCGACGCGCATCGGCATCGCTGTTCCCGGCCTGGTTGACGCTGACGGCGCGGTACTGGCGTCTGATGTGTTGCCCTTGTTTTCGGGCTGGCAGCCAAGGCTTGACCTGGCCGCGATGAAGGTCAAGTGGTCTGTGCTCAACGACGTCAAGGCGGCTTTGCTCGAAGAGATGCACGATGCCCCGCTGGGCTTGACGGGTGGCGTGGTGATGGTCGGCACGGCGATTGGAGCGGGGCTATGGGTGGACGGCAAACCGCTGCTTGGGGCGAGTGGCTGGGCCGGTGAGCTGGGCTATTTGCCGCTCATGATCGACGATAGAGTCGATCGGCTGGACCAACTGGCGGGAGGCCGTGCCATTGCCGCCCATTGTTCGGTCTCGCCCGGCTTGCTGGCAGAGCAAGCGAAGAGCGGCGACCTGGCGACCTTGCAAGCCATTGGGTCTGGGGGGCGCGCGCTGGGTTTGGGGCTGGCTGCATTGATCAACCTGTTGAATCCTTCGCGTCTGGCCTTGGGCGGCGGGACGGTCGAATTGCCCGGCTACTGGGAGCAGGCCCTCCGCAGCGCTGAGGCGCACTCGATTCCGGAGCTCTGGCGGGATTGCCAAATCTCCAAAGTTCGGGAAGGCGCTTTCGTCGTGGCCAAAGGGGCGCTCCGCTCAGCGCGGCAAGCCGACTGACGCTTGCAGGTGCTCCGGTGGCGCCATCTACACTGATCCATTCGTCATCGACACCCCGCACGGCGTCAAGCGTGCGTGCCGGGTCTGCCCGATCAGCGGTGTTTGCTTGCGCTGTCCCCGTGGACATTGAGTCGAGCCTCTCTTATGACCATGAGCGTTGAAACTGTGACCCCTCTGGACGACACCTCGGCGCAGACCCTGGCGCGGCTGTTGGCGGCTGCCCGCGCGGCGCGTGAGCGGGCTTATGCGCCCTACTCTCATTTCGCAGTCGGTGCTGCGCTGCTCGACGAGCAGGGTCGGATTCACGCTGGTTGCAATGTCGAGAACGCGGCGTATCCGCAAGGCCAATGCGCCGAGGCGTCGGCGATCGCACACCTGGTGCTGGCCGGCGGCGCCCGCATCCTGGCGGCGGTGGTGGTCGGCGTGGCGGACGACCCTGTCACGCCGTGCGGTGGCTGCCGTCAGCGCTTGCGCGAATTCGCTGCGGACGACGTGCCCGTCTGGGCCGCCGACCTGCAGACCGTTCGGGCCCAATTCACCGTCGGGCAATTGCTGCCGGCCAGCTTTGGCCCGGGCCACCTGAAGCATCCATTGAAACCATGAACCACGCCGAATTGCAAGCCGCGATTGAACACAGCGTCGCCCGCATCCACGCCTTGGCATCGGGCCGTGCGCCGAAGCTGGCGCTGGTGCTGGGATCGGGCTGGGACGCCGTCGCCGACCTGGTCGAGGATGCGGTCGACATTGATTACGCCGAGTTGCCAGCGTTCCCGGTGCTCGGTGT
>CANFPU010000108.1 GCA_947448955.1 Burkholderiales bacterium | reverse complement strand
GGGCGATGACCGCCTTGTCGATGCCGCGCTTCAGGTCCATCGGGTTCATGCCGGCGGCAACATACTTCATGCCTTCGCGCACGATCGACTGGGCCAGCACCGTGGCGGTGGTGGTGCCGTCACCGGCGATGTCGCTGGTCTTGGAAGCAACTTCCTTGACCATCTGCGCACCCATGTTTTGCAGCTTGTCCTTGAGTTCGATTTCCTTCGCGACCGAGACACCGTCCTTGGTGACGGTGGGGGCGCCGAATGAGCGCTCGAGCACAACGTTGCGGCCTTTGGGGCCGAGCGTGACCTTGACCGCATTGGCCAGGATGTTCACGCCTTCGACCATGCGGTGACGCGCGTCAGCGCCAAAAATGACGTCTTTTGCAGCCATGTGTAAATCTCCGAATTCAGTATTGGGTGGTTTTCGCGCTTTGCCTCGCCGCACGGGTCGTCGGCAAGGAAAGCGTCGCGAGCGGCGGGCTGGCTAGGCGGACGGCGCACAGGAACCGGAACATAGCAGCGCTATGTGAGGATTCCGAGCACCGCCCAACGACGCCAGCTCGCCGCGCAGCAGCTTTACTTGGCAACGACAGCGAAGAGGTCTTCTTCGCGCATGACCAGCAACTCATCGCCGTCGACCTTGACGGTCTGGCCCGAGTACTTGCCGAACAGAACGCGGTCACCGACCTGAACATTCAGGACGATGAAATCGCCCTTGTCGTTGCGCTTGCCTGGGCCGACGGCCAGGACTTCGCCTTGGTCAGGCTTTTCGGCGGCATTGTCGGGAATGACGATGCCAGAGGCGGTCTTGGTTTCTTGTTCAAGACGCTTGACGATCACGCGATCGTGCAAAGGACGAAGTTTCATTCGTATCTCCTTGGGAGTTCAGTCAAATGGGCACGCGGCTGAAGCGCCAGCACCCCATCACATGCATGAAACCG
The DNA here is from genome assembly GCA_947448955.1 of Burkholderiales bacterium. GTDB lineage: Bacteria > Pseudomonadota > Gammaproteobacteria > Burkholderiales > Burkholderiaceae_C > Pseudaquabacterium. The sequence goes on along the minus strand of CANFPU010000108.1, from coordinate 12,438 downwards.
AGGTCCGGCGATGCCGGCTCGGTTGCTAGCACTCATCAACGCCGAGTGCTAGCAAAGAATTATACGGCTGAAGTCGGGCATTTCAAGAGGCTTGATCTGGGCCTAGATTGCCAAATTCGTCGCAGTTGCTCGCGATTGTTCCCGCGCGGCAGTCGGGTCAGCACAGCCGCTGGTCAGTCGGGCAGCGTGTCGTCGGCCTCGGGATTGGGTGCGACCTCGACACGGTAGCGCTCGTTGGCCCATGCACCGAGGTCGACGCCGCGGCAGCGCTCGCTGCAGAAGGGCCGCCAATGGTTCTGCGGTGCGAACAGCGCTGGCCTGCCACAGGTCGGGCAGGGCACCCGGCGCGCTGCTGGCTGGACCGACTCGGTCACGTGTCACTTGGCCCGGTTAGGTGCAAAGGGTCAGTTCGAACGCCATGTCGACAGCTTCGGGCCGCAAGCGCCCTTCGGCGTCGGTCCGCATCAGTCGCACGGACACCATCAGCCGGTGCCCGGTGATCTCGGGCACCAGTTCGTCGCCACCGTCGATGCGCAACCTCAGCAATTGGTAGGTTCGTCCGGCAGGCAAACTTTGTTGGAACTGCCCGCCGCTGCTGATCACCTTGTGTGGCACGCCTGTGTCGCGCAGCAGTTGCAGCAGCGTGTGCAAGGCTTCGGCCAGCGGCGCCAGCGTGTCAATCCAGGCCTGCAGGTCGGCACTGCGCCGGGCCGGTGGGCGTTGCTGCCAGGCGTGGTAGGCCGGCAGGTCAAACCCACAGGTTCCGGCCGGGATGCTGATGCGACTTCGCACGCTGGCAAGCCACTCATGCCCTGCCAGAGACTGACCCGCCTTGCCCTGCTGTTGGTTCAGGCCGGCGACCGCGCGGTCAATGTTCTCGATCACCGCATCGAGCGCGTCCTGCGACACCTGTGGGTTGCTGCGATAGGCCGTGAATTGCGCTTTGTGCCGCTCGAGTTCCTTGAGCAGGTCGGGCTTGAGTTCCGCGCGCGAGGCCATCTCAAAGATCTCGAACATCGTCACCAGCGCAAAGTGGTGGTCGACTGCGGTGTCGCGGGGCACCAATTGGTCGAGCCTGTCAAACAGATGTTCTAGCCGCAGCATGGTGCGGACGCTCTCGTTGAATGGGTGCTCGTATAAGACCAAGGCGCGCTCTCTCTTCAGGCGTCCACTGCATCGGGCTGCAGGCGGTGGATAGATTGTTTCACAGCGGCCGAGTTGGACTGTCTGCAGGCCACCTGAGGCCTGGCAGCGGGTCTGAAATCAGCCCAGCGACCAGACCGCCCAAAGCGAGGCGACCTCTTCGGCCAGTGCCTCGGGCGTCAGACCGTCGTTGAAGATCACGGCATCGGCGATAGCGCGCCGGGCTTCGCGGCTGGCCTGTTGCGCGATCACGCGTTCGACTTGGTCCGACGACCAGCCTGAACGCGCCATTACGCGTTGCACCTGGGTCTGGGCGCTGCAGTCGACCACCAGGATGCGTTCGCATCGATGGCGCCAGGGGCTGGCCGCCGTGAGCAAGGGGACGTCGAACACGACCACCGCGCCTCGTGCATGGGCCACCGTGGCCTGACGCATGGCCTCGTCGCCAATCATCGGATGCAGAATCTTTTCCAGCGCCTGCTTGGCATTGGCGTCGGCAAACACGAGTTGGCGCATCCGAGCCCGGTCCAGCGCACCATCGGCGCCGGCCACTTCTTCGCCGAAGCGCTGGCGCAGTGCCGGCATGGCGGGACCAAAAGGCGCCGTCAGGCTGTGGGCGATGGCATCGGTGTCGACCAGTGCCGCGCCGTGTGCCACCAGCAGCGCAGCGACAGTGCTCTTGCCGCTACCGATACCACCGGTCAGGCCGACCGCACGGGCTGCTGCTGGGATCTTGTTCATAACCCGGGCCACATTCTGTTGAGTTGGGTGCCGAAAAACAGCGCTGCCATGCCGCCACCGGCCAGGAATGGGCCGAAAGGAATGGGTGTATTGCGGCCATGGCCGCGGGCGACGATCATGAAGATGCCCACCGCAGCGCCGACCGCCGATGACAGCAAGATGATCGAGGGCAGCGCTTGCCAGCCCAGCAGTGCACCCAGGCCAGCCAGCAGTTTAAAGTCGCCTTCGGCCATGCCTTGCATGCCACGGAGCAGTTTGTAGCAGAACGCCACAGCCCACAGCGACCCATAGCCGAACATCGCGCCGAGCGCGGCGTCGACCAGCGTTACCGGCGTCCACTGCAGCCAAGCTGCCGCCAGTCCCAGGCCCACCAAGGGCAGGGTCAGGTCGTCGGGCAGCAGCGTTGTGTCGAGGTCGATGAAGGCCGCCGCCACAAGCAAGGACAGCGCGACGCAGTACACCACCGTGCCGCCAGGCGGGCCGGCCAGCATGCTTGCTGCGGCGAACAACGCGCCGGTGAGCGCTTCGACCAATGGATAGCGCAGCGAGATCCGTTGGCCGCAGTCCGCGCATTTGCCGCCCAGGCGCAGCCACCCGATCAGCGGTATGTTCTCGTGCCAAGGGAGTGGATGGCTGCAATGCGGGCAACGCGAGCGAGGCCGCGACAGGCTCAACGCTGGCAGTTGCGCCAGCTCGCTGGCGAGCGATTGGCCTTGACCCGCGAGTTCGCTGCATCGCGCTGCGCCGCAACCCAACACCCGCTGCATCGCGGCATCGTCCTGTAGGTAGCCCGCGACATCGCCCAGCCACTCGCGTTCCAGCATGGGTGGCAGGCGATGGATCACCACATTGAGAAAACTGCCGATCACCAGGCCCAGCAAGCCGAATACCCAGGGCGACAGCAGCCCTTGCAGGGAATTGAGGTCTGTCGTCATGGCCATTCAGACCACCGAGCCGATCTTGAAGATGGGCAGGTACATCGCGACGACGATGCCGCCGATGATGGTGCCCAGGATCACGATGATGATCGGCTCCATCAGGCTTGACAAACCCTTGACCATGTCATCGACCTCCTCTTCGTAGAACTCGGCCGCCTTGGCCAGCATGTGGTCTAGCGTGCCCGATTCCTCGCCAATCGACGACATCTGGATCACCATGTTCGGAAACACCCCGGTGCTCTGCATCGCGGTGGTCAAGGCACTGCCGGTCGACACATCGCGCCGGATCATGCGGGTGGCCTCCGCATAGACCGCATTGCCCGCCGCACCACCCACGGAGTCGAGCGCCTCGACCAGCGGCACACCGGCAGCGAACATCGTCGACAGGGTGCGAGTCCAGCGCGCCACCACCGACTTGTTGATCAGGACACCAAATATCGGTAGGCGCAGCAGCAGGCGGTCCATCATCATCTGCATTCTTTCTGATCGCTGCCAGCTTTGCATGAACAGGTAGCTGCCGCCTATCAGCCCACCGAAAATATAGGGCCAAGTGGCGACGAAGAACTCCGACATCGCAATCACCAGCAGCGTGGGGGCCGGCAGGTCGGCGCCGAAGGAACTGAACACCTCCTTGAAGGCTGGGATCACCTTGACCATGATCACCACCACCACCACGAAGGCCACCAACAGCACCGCGACCGGGTACATCAGTGCGGCTTTGATCTTGCTTTTAAGCGCGAGCGTCTTCTCCTGGTAGATCGCCAAGCGTTCGAGCAGCGCTTCAAGGACCCCGCCGGTTTCCCCCGCCTCGACCAGGTTGCAGTACAGCGCATCGAACTGCATCGGGTGCTTGCGAAATGCCGCCGACAAGCTGGTGCCGGTCTCGACATCAGAGCGGATCTTGCCTAGCAATTGGGTCAGTCTGGGGTTGGTAGCGCCGCGGCCGACGATGTCAAAAGACTGCAACAGGGGTACACCTGCCTTCATCATCGTGGCGAGTTGGCGTGTGAAGAGCGCGATGTCGCGCGGCTTGACGGCGCTGCCGCCGCGGGTACGGCGCTTTTTGACCTTGGTCAGCAAGATGCCTTGGCGCCTCAGGCTGGCACTGACGGCGGCTTCGCCACCGGCGCGGATTTCACCGCGCAGAATCTTGCCGTTTTTGTCCCGGCCTTCCCATTCGAAGACCCGTTCCTTGATGCTTCTTGCGGCGGTCGCCATGCTTGCTCCGGGGCTTGCGCGGCATGGCGCCTGAATCAGACACTGCGCGACGGTTTCAACAAGTGTTTCACAGGTTGGTGACGGCGATCACCTCTTCGAGCGATGTGACGCCCGCGCGGACTTTGACCAGACCCGATTGACGCAAGTCGCGCACGCCATCGGCTCTTGCCTGGTCTGCAATGTCCATCGCCGTGCCTTCGGTCAGGATGATTCGCTGCAACGCGGCGGTGATCGGCATCACCTGGTACAGCCCGACCCGTCCCTTGAACCCGCTGTTGCAGGCCGCACAGCCGACCGCACGATACGGCTTCCAGCTGCCGTCCAGGTCTTCAGGCGCATAGCCGGCACGCAGCATGGCTTCGCGCGGGTAGTCGGCCGGGGCCTTGCAGGTCTCACACAGCCGGCGTGCCAACCGTTGGGCAGTGATCAGAATCACGCTAGAGGCGATGTTGAAGGGCGCCACGCCCATGTTGAGCAGACGTGTCAGTGTGGTTGGCGCATCGTTGGTATGCAAAGTGCTCATCACCATGTGGCCGGTCTGAGCAGCCTTGATCGCGATGTCGGCCGTTTCGAGGTCACGGATCTCGCCGACCATGATGATGTCCGGGTCCTGGCGCAGAAAGGATTTGAGCGCGACCGAGAAAGTCATGCCAGCGCGTTCATTGACATTGACCTGATTGACGCCGGGTAGATTGATTTCTGCCGGGTCCTCGACGGTGGAGATGTTGACGCCTGGCTGGTTCAGGATGTTCAGGCAACTGTAGAGCGACACCGTCTTGCCGGAACCCGTCGGGCCGGTGACCAAGACCATGCCGTAGGGCCTGGTGATGGCAGCCAGCAGCCGCTGTTTCTCGGTGGCCTCGTACCCCAGAGCCTCGATGCCGACCTTGGCCGAGGACGGATCGAGAACCCGGATCACGATCTTCTCGCCGAACAGCGTGGGCAGCGTGGAGACTCGGAAGTCGATCGCCTTGGCACCGAACTTCATCCTCATGCGGCCATCCTGGGGCACGCGCTTTTCCGAAATGTCGAGCCGGCTGATGACCTTGATCCGGGACGCAAGCTTCTCCTTGATCGCGATCGGCGGCTGCGTGATCTCGCGCAACTCGCCGTCGACCCGGAATCGCACCCGGTAGCTGTACTCGTAAGGTTCAAAGTGCAGGTCGGAAGCGCGCATGTTAATCGCGTCGATCAGCATCTTCTGCAGGAAGCGCACGACTGGCGCGTCTTCGACCTCGGCAATCAGTTCGGCGGCCTCCGAGGCACCTGCCTCCTCAGTCACGTCGAATTCGAAGTCTTCCGCGGTCAGCGCATCCAGCGTCTCGTTGGCTGAATGACCCCTCACCTCGATGATTCTTGCGAGTTTGTCGTACTCGACGATCACCCACTCGGGCGAAAGCTGGGTGGCGAACTTGATGCGCTCCACCGCTTCCTGGTCGGTCGGGTCGGCACCGCCGATGAACAGGCGGTTGCCTCTTCGACCCAGCATGACAAGCTGGTATTGAAGGCTCAGTTTGGCATCAACCAAGCCTTTGGGCAGTTGATTTTGATCGATCGCCGAAAGGTCCAGCAGCGGCAATGCCAACGACAGCGACAGTTGATGCGCCAGATCGAAAGCCGAGACAGCGCCAGATGCAATCACCGCCCCGATGAAGCTGATCTTCCGGTCGCGAGCCGACTTGGCCAAGTCTTGCGCTGCCTTGCTGCTGAGCTTGCCGGCGTGTACCAAGACCCTCGCAACGCCTGAGAGGGATGATGGCGGGATGTCGACCGAGGTTTCCAAGGCGGGGCAGTGTTCTCGCGGCTTGCTGATCTCAGCATCATCGCCGGTCGAGTCGTTGCTGTAACCCCAAGATCGATGGCAATCGCGGCCTTGTTGCTCGGCCACCCTGCGCAAGGTCTGAAATTCGTGGTTTGGTCCGCAGGCGGGAAGGCCGCCTGACGCGAAATGCTGGTCGGGGTGAGAGGATTCGAACCTCCGGCCTCTACGTCCCGAACGTAGCGCTCTACCAGGCTAAGCTACACCCCGATTGGCCTTATTTCGCCGTCGCTGGCGTGGCCCGAAGCTCTCTCTGTTTAGAAATTTCTCTCTACCGAGCGAGCCGATAATTCTAGCAGAGCCTTTCGCGCGTTCGTGTCGGGCAATGAAGATAGCGCCTCGCAGGCCTTGTCGGCTTCGGCCCGGGCGGCCTCGCGGGTGGCCTGCAGCGCGCCAGTGCGGCGCACGATGGCCAGGATGTCCTCTAGGTTAGCGGTGTGCCCATGCTCGATGGCGTGTCGCATCAGTTGCCGCTCATCGTCGTGGCATCTGGCCATGGCCAGCAGCAATGGCAAGGTGGGTTTGCCTTCTCTCAGGTCGTCTCCGACCATTTTGCCCATCGACAAGGTGTCTCCCTCGTAGTCGAGCAGGTCGTCAACCAACTGGAAAGCGGTGCCCAGCGAGCGGCCATAGTTGGCACAGGCCTCCTCCATGGCAGGCCCGGCGTCTGCCAACACCGCACCCAAGCGGGCGCTGGCTTCAAACAGCTTGGCGGTCTTGTACCGGATCACCCGCAGATAGTCCTCCACGCTCAAGTCCGGGTCATGCATGTTCATCAACTGCAGCACCTCGCCTTCGGCGATCACATTGGTCGCTTCGGCCAAAACTTCCAGCACGTGCATGCGGTTCACACCCACCATCATCTGGAAAGCGCGTGAGTACAGGAAATCTCCCACCAACACGCTGGCGGCATTGCCGAACATTGCATTGGCGGTTTGGCGGCCTCGCCGTAGCGAGGACTCATCAACCACATCGTCGTGCAGCAGCGTGGCCGTGTGGATGAATTCGACTGCCGCGGCCAATTCGAAACGCTCAGCGCCAGCGAAGCCCAGCGCCTCAGAGAACATCAGCACCAATCGCGGGCGGATTCTCTTGCCTCCGGCATTGACGATGTAACTCGAGATCTGGTTGATCAGCGCCACGTCGGAGTTCAGGCGCTGGCCGATCACGCGATCGACCTGCAGCATATCGTCGGCCATCGTGTCAAAGGCCGCAGGTTTGGGTGTTGCTATCAACGTGGGTTGTCTTCAGTCGGATTAGAAATTATAAAGAGCCTGCCGTCGGTCCAAGATCGGTTCGCCCTGAACGGGCGGTTTCAGAGAGATCGGCTGGAAAAACTGCTAGACTCTAAGGTTCCTTCGGCCGTGCTGGTCGATGGAGGAATCATTGAATCAATCGAAGACATCGAAGGCACATATGTACGCGCTCATAAAAACCGGTGGCAAGCAGTTCAAGGTTGCTGCCGGCGAAAAAATCAAGGTAGAACAGATAGCAGCGGACGTGGGCCAAGAGATCGTGATCGACCAGGTTCTGGCAGTCGGCAGCGGCGCAGAATTGACGATCGGGACTCCCTTGGTGGCCGGCGCGACGGTGACAGCCACCGTGTTGTCGCACGGCAAGCACGACAAGGTGCGCATCTTTAAGATGCGCCGCCGCAAGCACTACCAGCGGCACGGCGGCCATCGCCAGACCTACACCGAGCTGCAAATCGGCGCCATCGGCGTTTGAGGCCCGCGGGCTACCGCTTGGCGGTAGCCGTCCACCCTGGGTGGGATCCAATGAACCGGTTGAATCCGGTGTTGAACAGATCCGGCCCTTGTCAATCAGGAGTTTTCTAAACCATGGCACAGAAAAAAGGCGGCGGCTCAACCCGTAACGGCCGCGATTCCCAACCCAAGATGTTGGGCGTGAAGGTCTACGGCGGTCAGGTGATCCCGGCGGGTTCGATCATTGTTCGGCAGCGTGGCACCCGCTTTCACGCTGGCACCAATGTCGGCATGGGCAAGGACCACACTTTGTTTGCGTTGGTCGATGGCACGGTGTCGTATGCCACCAAGGGTGCGCTGAACCGCCAGACGGTGTTCGTCACGCCGGCCTGAGCGTCTTCGACGCCGCTATCGCCCTGGCTCGCCCGGGCCATGGCGAGAGCCCGGTTGCCGGGCTGCGGTCATCAAGCCCCGGCCTGCCGGGGCTTTTCTGTTATTGAGACCATGGGCACGGGGGGTTAGCAGCATGAAATTCGTTGACGAAGCGACCATCGACATCGCCGCTGGTGCCGGTGGTGCGGGCTGCATGAGCTTTCGGCGCGAGAAGTTCATCCCCTTTGGCGGCCCCAATGGCGGTGATGGAGGGCGTGGCGGCAGCGTTTTCGCGGTAGCCGACCGCAACATCAACACCTTGATTGATTACCGTTATGCGCGTCGCCACGAAGCGCGCAACGGAGAGGCTGGTCGAGGCTCGGACCAGTTCGGTGCGGCCTCCGATGACATCGTGTTGCGCATGCCGGTGGGCACCATCGTTCGCGATTTTGAGACCGATGAAGTCCTTGCCGAGCTGCTGGACCCGGATGTCCAGGTGCTGCTGGCCAAGGGCGGCGACGGTGGTTTTGGCAATCTGCATTTCAAGAGCAGTACGAACCGTGCACCGCGCCAGAAGACCCCCGGCTGGCCCGGCGAAGCTAGGAAGATCAAGCTCGAACTGCGCGTGCTGGCCGACGTCGGCCTGCTGGGCATGCCCAACGCTGGCAAGTCGACGCTGATCACCGCGATCTCCAATGCCAGGCCGAAGATTGCAGACTACCCGTTCACCACGCTGCACCCCAACTTGGGCGTGGTGCGCGCCGGCCCTGAACGCAGCTTTGTCGTGGCTGATCTGCCGGGTTTGATCGAAGGCGCAGCCGATGGTGCCGGTCTTGGGCACTTGTTCCTGCGCCATCTGCAGCGCACCCGGTTGTTGCTGCACATCGTCGACATGGCGCCGTTCGACGGTGTCGATCCTGTCGCACAGGCCAAGGCCATCGTCAAGGAATTGCGCAAATACGACGAATCCCTGTACCAGAAGCCGCGTTGGATCGTGCTCAACAAGCTCGACATGCTGTCGGCCGAGACGCGCGATGCGCTGGTCAAGGACTTCGTCAAGCGCATGCGCTGGAAGGGTCCGGTGTTCCAGGTTTCGGCCTTGGCGCGCGAAGGCTTGGGGTCGATGGTCCAGGCGATCTACGAGCATGTGGCGGCGCACAAGGTGCAGGCGCCTGTCGAGGTCGACCCGCGCTTCGACAGCGTGCCGCTGGTGGGCGCGGCTTCGACTTTCGATGATGACTGAGCCCTTGTCAGCGACCGACGATCAGCTCAAGAGTGCCCGGCGCATCGTCGTCAAGGTCGGCTCGAGCCTGGTGACCAACGAGGGCCGCGGCATCGACGCCGAGGCGGTTGGCAACTGGTGCCGGCAACTCGCGGCGCTGGCAGCCCAGGGTCGCGAGCTGGTGATGGTCAGCAGCGGCGCGATCGCCGAGGGCATGAAGCGGCTGGGCTGGCGCACCAGGCCGACCGAGTTGCATGAGCTGCAAGCGGCTGCCGCTGTCGGCCAGATGGGCTTGGCGCAGATGTACGAGTCCCAGCTTTCGCGCTTTGGCATGGGCAGTGCGCAAGTGCTGCTCACCCATGCCGACCTGGCCGACCGCGAGCGTTACCTCAATGCCCGCTCCACATTGCTGACGCTGCTGCGCCTGCAGGTGATTCCGGTGATCAACGAGAACGACACCGTGGTCAACGACGAGATCAAGTTCGGCGACAACGACACCTTGGGCGCGCTGGTGGCCAATCTGGTCGAGGCCGACGCGCTGGTGATCCTGACCGACCAGCGCGGCTTGTATTCGGCCGATCCTCGTCACGATCCTGACGCCCGTTTCATCGCTCAGGCCGAGGCGGGCGATCCGGCGCTTGAACAAATGGCCGGCGGTGCCGGATCGTCGATCGGCCGTGGGGGCATGCTCACCAAAATCCTGGCTGCCAAGCGTGCCGCGGGCAGTGGTGCCAGTACCGTGATCGCTTGGGGTCGCGAGCCCGATGTGCTGTTGCGACTCGCCGCGGGTGAGGCCATCGGCACCGCGCTGCTGGCAGGCACGCCGAAGCTGGCGGCGCGCAAACAGTGGATGGCCGATCACCTGCAGCTGCGCGGGTCGGTCCGGGTCGATGCGGGCGCGTTGGTCAAACTGCGTGACGAGGGCAAGAGCTTGTTGCCCATCGGGGTCATCGAGGTCGAGGGTGAGTTCCACCGCGGCGACGTGATCGCTGTGCTGTCCGATGCGGGCGTCGAGATTGCGCGAGGCCTGGCCAACTATTCATCTGGCGAGGCCAGGCTGATCGCGCGAAAAGCATCGTCGCAGATCGTCGGGCTGCTGGGCTACACCAATGAACAAGAGCTGATCCACCGGGACAACATGGTCTTGGCCTGAGCCCGGCTGAGCTCAGGTGGCCAGTTCGGCCTTGGCCAGCGCTATATCGAGACGTTCCATCGCATCCGCTGCTTCGCAGGCGGCGGCCCGGGCATAGAGCGGCTTGGCCTCGGCCATTCGCTTGCTGCCCTCGAGCATCACCAGTCCGCTCTTTGTCGAGTACCTCGGCGTGTAACGGTTCGAGCCAGCGCATGAGACCGGCATCAGGTACATCCTCAGTGCAGTGGTCGAATCCGCACCTTGTGTGCGGGCCAGCGGCTTGCCCACTTGGCATTGGATTTCAGTCCGCGCTGCGGTAGGCTCCAGCGATCTCAAACAGATGCTCGCGAGCCTGCGGTTCCAGGTAGGGCATCAGCAGCGCCAGCACATGGTGGGCGCCTCGCGAGAGCGCGGCGGCCGCGCTCTCGGGCTCCAGCGCGCGGCGCGGATCGCGGACATATTCGAAGCTCAGCCAGTAGGTGAGCACGACCACCATGCTGCTGGCCACCGGCTCGGTTTCGCGGCGGTCTATACGCATCGAGTTGCCGCGCGTCAGACCTTCGAACACCTGCTGCACGGCCCGCGACTTGTTCTTCAGGACGAACTGAAAATGAGTCTCCAGCCTGCGGTTCTTGCTGAGCAGGTCGTTGAGGTCGCGGTACAGGAATCGGTACTCCCAGATCAGCTCGAACAGCATGTGGAAGAACAGCCAGGCGTCCTCGACGTTGCGCACCAGATCAGCAGCCTGCAGCAAGTCGTCCAGCCGATGCTCGAACGTCGCAAACAAGGTGTTGATCAGCTCGTCCTTGGCGGGGTAGTGGTAGTACAGGTTGCCCGGGCTGATGCCCATCTCGGCCGAGATCAGTGTGGTGCTGACATTGGGTTCACCGAATCGGTTGAACAGATCGAGTGTGACTTCCAGGATGCGTTCGGCCGTGCGGCGAGGCTTCTTGCCCTGAGGCTTGGGCGCTGATGTTGCGCCGGATGTTGCGCCGGATGTTGGCGCTGAAGTTGGCGCCGTGTTGAGCGTCTCGCTGTTCAGTGCGATCGCTTGCCACTCGGTGGGCGGTTGCGAAGCTTGGTCGCCGGATAGTTTCGTTTCGCGCATGGGTGTTCACAATCTAGCACCAAGCTGCCAAACCGGGATCGAGCTCGCTCCCTACAATCGAGACCTATGCCCGCTGTCAGCTTTCAACAGGTCGCCAAGACCTACGCCGGTGCACGCGGTTCATTTCGCGCGCTCGACCAAGTCACCTTCGACATACCGCAAGGTGAGTTCTTCGGCTTGCTCGGCCCCAACGGCGCCGGCAAGACCACCTTGATCAGCATCCTGGCGGGTCTGACCCGGCCCAGCGGTGGACAGGTCAAGGTGATGAACTACGACGTACAGCGTGACGCCGCCGCGGCTCGCAAGGTGCTCGGTGTGGTGCCACAGGAACTGGTCTTCGATCCTTTTTTCACGGTGCGTGAGGCGCTTCGAATCCAGAGCGGCTATTTTGGCGTTCGTCACAACGATGCCTGGATCACGGAGTTGCTAGATCACCTGGGTCTGGCGGACAAGGCCGACACCAACATGCGCCAACTCTCGGGTGGTATGAAGCGGCGCGTATTGGTGGCGCAGGCGCTGGTCCACCGGCCTCCGGTGATCGTGCTCGACGAGCCCACCGCAGGCGTCGACGTCGAGTTGCGTCAGACGCTGTGGGCCTTCATCGCCCGCCTGAATCGCGAAGGCCACACCGTGCTGCTGACCACTCACTACTTGGAGGAGGCTGAGGCGCTGTGCCAGCGAATCGGCGTTCTGAAGCAAGGCAAGCTGGTGGCGTTGGACCGCACCTCCAACTTGCTGGCGGCCACGTCCAGCACGATGCTGCGTTTCAAGACCGACCAGACGCTGCCTGAGGCGATTGCACCTCAAGCACGCGTCACCGGGCGCAACGTGCAACTCAAGGCGCGCGACGCGACAGATGTCGAGCGCCTGCTGGCAGCGCTTCGCTTGGCCGATGTGCGAATCGAAGATCTGGAAATTGGCCGCGCGGACTTGGAGGATGTGTTCCTCGAGATCATGCAAGCGGCATCGCCCCAGGCGGCGCAATTACAGCCCACAGCCGGCCTGCTGAAGGAGGCGACAGCATGATCAGCCTGGCGGG
>CANFPU010000107.1 GCA_947448955.1 Burkholderiales bacterium | reverse complement strand
CCACCGCGACGAGCGAGATCAACACCCCGATGTTGGCGCGAGAGCCCTCGATCAGCTTGGGAATTCGGGTCACGGCGTCGAAGCTGACGGTCTGTGGAAAGTTGTAGCCATTGGGGTCTTTCCAGGGTCCATAGACCAGCCAACCCAACACCAACTCGGCGACATAGACCAACATCAGACTGACCAGAATCTCACTCGCGTTGAAGCGGTCACGCAGCAGCGCGACGATGCCAGCCCAAACCATGCCGCCCAGCGCACCGGCTGCCAGGATCGCCAGCACGATCCAGCGCGAGCTCTGCGGTCCGGCCAGCATCGCCACCCCGCCGGCGAAGATCGCCCCGAGAATGAACTGCCCCTCAGCGCCGATGTTCCAGACATTGCTGCGATAGCAGATCGACAAGCCCAGTGCGATCAGCGCCAGCGGCGTCGCCTTGATCGCGATCTCGCTCCAGGCGTAGCCGCTGCGAATGGGCTCGACGAAGAACATCTGCAGGCCGCGCAATGGATCCTTCCCGAGCGCAACAAATAGCAAGACCCCGAGCAGCACGGTGATCGCGAGCGCGATCATTGGCGAGGCGATCGTCATCGCCTGTGAAGGTTGCGGACGCGCCTCAAGTTTGAGCATGGCCCAACCCCGACGTTCTGGTCGGGCCAGCGTCCCACAGCCCGCTCATCCGCTCGCCGATCATCGCCACCGTGGCGTCGGCTACCGGCACACTCGGCGCGACCCGGCCCTGGGCAATCACCAGCAAGCGGTCGCTGATTTCGAACAACTCTTCCAACTCCTCGCTGACCACCAACAGCGCGCAGCCCTGGTCGCGCAGCTGGAGCAACGCACTGCGGATCTGTGCGGCCGCGCCAACGTCGACGCCCCAGGTCGGCTGCGAGACGACCAACAGCTTGGGGCCCGCGTCGATCTCGCGACCGACGATGAACTTTTGCAAGTTGCCACCCGACAGGCTCTTGGCCAGCGCATGCGGGCCACCGGCCTGGACCTTGAACGACGCGATCAGCTTGTCGGCCAGTTGGCGCACTGCAGCGGTATCGATCCAGCCGCCTCGAGACACTGTTTCGGTACGACTGAGCAAGGTGTTCTGCGCCAGGCTCATGCTCGGCACGGCACCACGCCCGAGCCGCTCCTCGGGCACGAAATGCAAGCCAAGGCGACGGCGCTTTCGCGGCGAAGCCTGGGCGATGTCCTGACCAAACAGGGTGATGGAGCCCGGCGAAGCGCGCGGATCCTCGCCGGAAATCGCAGCCATCAGCTCCTGCTGGCCATTGCCCGACACCCCCGCGACACCGACGATCTCTCCCGCACGGACCTCGAAGTCGATCGCGGTCAACACCGTGCCGAACGGGTTCTGCTTGGCCAGCGAGAGTCCGTGCAGCGCCAGCACCACAGCCCCAGGTTGGGCTGGACGGTGCGCGAGCTCTGGCGGCTCGGCACCGATCATCAAGCGCGACAGGCTGGCATTGGTCTCGCGCGTCGGGTCGACCTCGCCAGTCACCCGGCCGGCGCGTAGCACCGTGCAGTGGTGACACAGCGCACGGATCTCATCGAGCTTGTGGCTGATGTAGAGAATCGAGCAACCCTTGGCCGCGAGTTGACGCAGCGTGACGAAGAGCTTGTCGACCGCCTGTGGCGTCAGCACCGAGGTCGGCTCGTCGAGGATCAGCAAAGCGGGATCGGTCAACAGCGCGCGGACGATCTCGACGCGCTGGCGCTCGCCGACCGACAGCGTGTGCACCGGACGCATTGGATCGACCTCCAGGCCGTATTCACCCGAGACCTCACGGATACGCGCGATCACCTCGGCCAGCGCCATGCCCTGGTCCAGACCGAGCCAAACATTCTCGGCGGCAGTCAAGGTGTCGAACAGCGAGAAATGCTGGAACACCATGGCGATACCCAGCGCTCGCGCCTGCTGCGGATTGGCGATCTGCACCACACGGCCGTTCCAGCAGATCTGGCCCTCGTCGGGCCGCACCGCACCGTAGATGATCTTCATCAGCGTGCTCTTGCCAGCCCCGTTCTCGCCCAGCACCGCATGGATTTGGCCAGCCGCGACGCTGAGCGACACGCTGTCGTTGGCACGCACAGCGGGGTACTGCTTGCTGATGCCCGTCAGTTCCAGTCTGAGCATGGGGTTCTCTCGGTCAGTCTCTGAAGCGTCGACGCACACCGCCGACCCAGGATTCAACCAGATTACGCTCATCGCCGAGCATCATCCAAGCGAACACCCGCTCGTGCAACTCGCGGGCCAGGCCATCGCGGCGAAGCGCCACCGGGCCGACGGCCCAGTCCCAAAGGCAAGCATCTGCCATCAGTCCAGGTTCGAACGAGCCCATCTCGTGGCCCAGCTGCAAGGCCTGCGCAGCCCCACGGGTGGCCCCATGCAGCAAAGCCCAGGCGCTGAGCCTTTGGCCTGCCATCGCCTGCAATTTGTAGCCGTCAGCCAGGTTACGCAGCATCGCCAGCGACGTGCCACCACCGACATCGGACGCCAAGCTGACGTTGACGCCTTGCTCGGCCGCCTGCTGCCAGCCAAAAAGACCGCTGCCCAGGAACAGGTTAGACGATGGGCAGAACGCGATCTGGGCGCCGGTCTGATGCAGTAAGCGGCGATCGGCGTCGTCGAGCCAGATGCCATGGGCCAGCACCGATCGCTCGGTCAGCAGCCCATGACTGGCATAGACATCGAGGTAGCTGCGCGCCTCGGGAAACAACTCGGCAATCCAGGCCACCTCGGCACGGTTTTCGGCAACATGGGTTTGCAGGTAGACGCCGGGATGATCGGCCAGCAGCCGCCCGGCCATCGCCAGCTGTGCGGGACTGCTGGTCACCGCGAAGCGCGGCGTCACCGCGTAGGCCAGCCGACCAACGCCATGCCAACGATCGATCAGCGCGCGGCAATCGCGCTCGGCCTGAACCACATCGTCGCGCAGCGACTCGGGCGCATGCCGGTCCATCAGCACCTTACCGGTGACCAAGCGCATGCCGCGCACGCGCGCAGCCTCGAACAAGGCCTCGGTGCTCGCCAAGTGGACGGTTGGAAAGACCACCGCCGACGTGGTGCCATGGGCCAGCAAGGCGTCAAGGAACAGCGCCGCGGCGGATTGCGCGAAAGCCGGGTCGGCATGCCTGGCCTCGGCGGGAAAGGTGTAGCGCTCAAGCCAGTCCAACAACTCGGTGCCCCAAGAAGCGATCACGTCGAGCTGCGGGCTGTGAACGTGGGTGTCGATGAAACCCGGCATCAACAGCTGTCCGCGACGGTCGAGCCGCAGCCAGTCCTCTCCCGGGGCCTCTCGCTGCACCGCCGCGATCCGACCCTTGGCATCGATCAGCAACCAATGTGCCGGGCGCCAGCGAACCGCCGGGCTGTTCGGGTCGGCCAGGCCGGGATCGGCCTGGAAATCCAGCAGGTCGGCGAAGATCGCCGTGGGCACAGGCGCCGTGTTAACCGGCGCTTTGGTGACAGGCGCTATTGGACCCTGTGATGACCGGCCGCTCATGCCAGTCCCCCGGCCAACCCACGCGCCACATCACGCACCTGCTCGCGCAACCAACGCACCGCCGGCGAAGCGTGGGTCAGGTCATGCCAGAGCTGGTAATAGGTCAGCGGCGGAAACACCACCGGACAGCGCAGGATGTGAACCGGCAGTTTGCCGATGTAGCGGCTGCAGAACTGGCGTCCAGTGGTCAGTACCAGGCTGGTGCGCGCGACCATCGCCGGCGCCAGGCCGAAGTGCGGACTACGGACGACGATGCGACGCTGCAAACCCTGAGCCTGAAGGTGCTCGTCGACGACGCCGACACCACCGGCGTGCAGCGGCGTCGGCGCGATGTGCTCGCTGGCGAGATAGCGCTCCACCGTCCATTGACGCGGGTTGCGCAGCGCCGAGTGGCTCTGCGACACCAGACAGACCATCTCGTCGCTGACCAGGCGACCCAGGTGCAGTTCTTCCGGCGGTGCCAACCAGTTGCCGACCACCAGATCGACCTCGCCGCGCGCCAGGTGTCCGCGATAGTCGTAGTCTCGGGTCAGCGGCAGCAAGTCCAGTGTCACGCCTGGCGCCTGTGCCCTCACCCGCGCCACCAATTCGGGCAGAAACAGCGGGTCAAGGTAATCGCTGGCGGCGATGCGCCAGGTCTGGCAGGCCGCCGCCGGCGAGAAGACCTGGGCAGCGGCATGGCCGCCGAACAGCGCTTGCGCGCCCTGCAGCACCTGGGCCGCCGCAGGCAGCAACGACAAGGCCACCGCGGTCGGCGACATGCCACCGCCCGCTCGCACCAGCAAGGGGTCGTTGATCAGGCCACGCAGGCGCTTGAGCTGGGCCGACAGTGCCGGCTGGCTGGTCTGTAGCTTGAGGGCTGCGCGCGAGACACTGCGCTCGGTGATCACGGTGTGGAAAGCTCGAATGAGTGAGAGCTCGATCTTGTCCAAAGCCAAGGCTGCAGTCATAACGAATCCCTGATAACGACTATCAGTTTAAATGCATACCATGTTGACCCGGAAGCGCTACCTTATGGGGATGTCCGAAGACGCTTCGCCCACACGTCCGATTCGCTTTGTTCACCGCGGCGAGACCTTGTCGGTGCAAGGACTCGAATCCACCACCTCGGTCCTGAACTGGTTGCGCGAGCATGCCGGTTTGACCGGCACCAAAGAGGGCTGCAACGAGGGTGATTGCGGCGCCTGCATGGTGCTGGTTGGCGAGTTGCAGACTGACGACCGCATCAATTTCCGTGCGGTCAACAGCTGCCTGAAGTTCCTGCCCACGCTCGACGGCAAGGCCTTGGTCACCGTCGAAGACCTGGGCGGACGCCACCCAGCCCAGCAAGCGATGGTGGCTTGCCACGGGTCGCAATGCGGCTTCTGCACGCCCGGCATCGTGATGTCGCTCGCCGCCTGCCACGATCGCCATCGCGCTGCAGGCACTCAAGCCACCCGACAACAACTGGCCGACGACCTGTCGGGCAACTTGTGCCGCTGCACCGGCTACCGGCCCATCCTCGACGCTGGCGAGCAAATGTTCACGTTCAGGGCCGGCGAGACTGCGCCGCTCGTCAGTGAGTCCACTGTCGCGGCGCTGAAAGCGCTGCGCGGCGACGCTGCGCTGCAGTTGGCCGCACCCACCCCCTTCCACGCGCCGCGCAGCCTGGACGACCTGGCCGCGCTGTGCGCTGCCAAACCCGGCGCGCGCTTGCTGGCTGGCGGCACCGATGTGGCGCTATGGGTCAACAAGCAGTTCCGAAAACTCGGCGAAATCATCTATCTCGGCGAGGTAGCCGAGCTCAAGATGATCGAACAGGCGAACGGCTGGCTGACGATCGGTGCTGGCGTGTCGTTGGCGGCAGCTTGGACCGCGCTCGCCAGACATTGGCCTGACAGTCGCGAGATGGGTTTGCGATTTGCCTCGCTGCCAGTGCGCGAGGCCGGCACGATGGGCGGCAACGTCGCCAACGGCTCACCGATCGGCGACAGCGCGCCGGTATTGATCGCACTGGGCGCCGAGATCTCGCTGCGGCTCGGCGACCGGCGTCGCGCGATGCCGCTACAAAACTTCTACCTCGACTACCTGCGTAACCAGCTCGAGCCCGGCGAGTTCGTCCAAGCACTGCACCTGCCGCTGCCCGGTTCGGATCAAGTGCAACGGGAGAGCTTCAGGGTCTACAAACTCAGCAAACGCCACGACTGTGACATCTCCGGGCTGGCCGCCGGCCTTTGGCTGAAGTTCGATGACGACCGGGTGGTCGATGCACGTTTCGCGTTCGGCGGCATGGCGGCCACCGTCAGACGCGCCGCTGGAGCCGAAGCGGCGGTGCGAGGTCAGCGTTGGACCGAGGCCACGGTGCAGTCAGCCATGCGGGCGCTAGACGCCGATTTCCAACCGCTGTCTGACTTGCGCGCGAGCGAACGCTACCGCCGCCGAGCCGCACGTAACCTGCTGCAACGGCTGTGGCTGGAGACGCGAGCCGACGCGCCGCTGCCGGCCAACCAGGTGTCGGTGTGGTGCGCCACATGAACGCCGCCCGTCCCACCCTACCTGCCCTGCCCACCCGACCCGCCCCTGCGCCCATCGCCCTGGGCGACGCCGAGGCCGAACAGCATGCCACCGGCGCACGCGTGGGCATCAGCCGGCCGCATGAATCGGCGCACCTGCATGTGGCCGGCAGCGCGCCGTACATTGACGACCTGCCCGAACTGGCCGGCACGCTGCATGCCGCACTCGGCCTGTCGCCGGTCGCACACGGCCAACTGCTGTCGATAGACCTGGCGCTGCTGCGGGCCCAGCCCGGCGTCGTGGCGATCTACACCGCCGCCGACTTCCCCGGCCCCAACGACTGCGGGCCGATCGTCCACGATGACCCCATCCTGGCCGAAGGCAGCGTGCGCCATGTCGGCCAGCCGGTCTTCGCGGTGGTCGCTCAAACCCGTGACGCCGCCCGCCGGGCCGCCGCACTGGCCGTGCAGGCGCTGCAAATCGCCCCCTTGCCCGCATTGCTGACCGCCCTCGAGGCCCATGCCGCGCAGCAGTATGTGGTGCCGCCCATGCACATGGCGCGCGGCGACGCCGACGCCGCGTTGAGGGCAGCGCCGTACCGGTTGCAGGGCAGCTTCTCGCTGGGCGGGCAGGAGCAGTTCTACCTTGAGGGCCAGATCAGCTACGCCCTGCCGCAGGAAGACGGCGGCCTGCTGGTGCACTGCAGCACCCAACACCCCAGCGAAATGCAGCACTTGGTGGCCAACGCCTTGCAACTCGCCTCGCACCAAGTGCAAGTGCAGTGCCGTCGCATGGGCGGCGGCTTTGGCGGCAAGGAGAGCCAGAGCGCGCTGTTCGCATGCGTCGCCTCGATGGCCGCGCACAAACTTCAACGACCGGTCAAGCTGCGACCAGACCGCGACGACGACTTCGCAATCACCGGTCGCCGCCATGGCTTCGACTTCACCTGGGATGTGGGCTACGACGACATCGGCCGAATCCTGAGCGTGACGGTCGAGATGGTGTCCAACGCCGGCCATTCGGCCGACCTGTCACCGCCGGTGATGACGCGCGCGCTAAGCCATTTCGACAACGCCTACTGGCTGCCCGCGGTGGCGATGCATGGTTATTGCGCCAAGACCCACACCCAGAGCAACACCGCCTTCCGCGGTTTCGGCGGCCCCCAGGGTGCGCTGGCGATCGAATTGATCCTCGACAGCGTGGCGCGTCGGCTGGGCGCCGACCCGCTGGCGGTGCGTCGCGCCAATTTCTACGGTAATGCACCGTGCAACGTCACGCCTTACGAGCAGGTGGTCGAGGACAACATCCTGTCGCCGCTGGTCGATCAGTTGGCACGGCAAGCCGACTACGCCGCCCGACGCGCCGCGATCGCCGATGACAACGCCGCCAGCCCGGTGCTCAAGCGCGGCATCGCACTGACGCCCGTCAAGTTCGGCATTTCGTTCAACGTCGCCCACTTCAACCAGGCCGGCGCGCTGGTACACGTCTACGCCGACGGCTCGGTGCTGGTCAACCACGGCGGTACCGAGATGGGCCAGGGCCTGAACACCAAGGTGGCACAGGTGGTGGCACATGAACTGGGGCTTGATTTCGACCGCGTGCGGGTCAGCGCCACCGACACGCAGAAAGTGGCCAACAGTTCGGCCACTGCAGCATCCACCGGCGCCGACCTGAATGGCAAGGCCGCGCAAGATGCAGCACGCCAGATCCGCGAGCGGCTGGCGGCGTGGTGGGCGCCGCAGCAGGGCGTGGCCGCAGACGAGTTGCAGTTCTCCAATGGCTGGGTCAGCGTCGGGGCGCAGGGTCAGCGCATCGCCTTCGACGAGTTGGTGATGCAGGCCTACCAGGCCCGCATCCAGCTCTGGAGCGACGGCTTTTACGCCACCCCCGGCCTACACTGGGACAGGAACCTGCTCAAGGGCAAGCCTTTCCACTACTTCGCCTACGGCGCGGCCTGCAGCGAGGTGGTGGTCGACACGCTGACCGGCGAGCACAAGGTCTTGCGCGCCGACCTGCTGCACGACGTCGGCCAGTCCCTGAACCCGGCGATAGACATCGGCCAGGTCGAAGGGGCGTTCATCCAAGGCATGGGCTGGCTGACGATGGAAGAACTCTGGTGGCAGCCCATGGACGGGTCGCGCAACAGCGGCAAGTTGATGACCCATGCTCCCAGCACCTACAAGATCCCGACGGCCAACGACTGCCCGGCCCATTTCGACACCCGGCTGTACGACGCACCCAGCCCGGCCGACACCATCCACCGCAGCAAGGCCGTGGGCGAGCCACCACTGCTGCTGGCTTTCTCAGTCTTTCTGGCGATACGCGATGCGGTGTCGGCCGTTGGCAACCACCGCGTCGACCCGCCGCTGCGTGCACCGGCCACGCCAGAGGCGGTGCTGGACGCAATCGTCGCGGTCGAAGCGTCAAGAGCCGCAGTGACGTGACCTCGCGACCCGACCTCAGGTCACTGGCCCAGCAATGGCTGAACCAAGGCAAGCCGGCGATGCTGGTGCAGGTGATCGCAAGCCAAGGCTCGGTGCCGCGCGAAGCCGGCACCCGGATGCTGGTCAGCGCCGAAGCGGTGGCGGGCACGATCGGCGGCGGCCAGTTGGAGTTCCAAGCCATCGCTGCCGCGCGCGCCCAGTTGTCCACCGGGCCATCGGAGCCAGTAGACCGGCACCTTGCACTCGGCCCAACGCTGGGTCAGTGCTGCGGCGGTGGGCTGGACTTGCGGACCGAGCGGCTCAACGCCAATGCGCTCGCAACCTGGCCTGAAGTGCCGGTGCTGTTCACGCTTCAACTCTACGGCGCAGGCCATGTCGGACGGGCCATCGTTCAACTGCTTCAGACCTTGGCCTGTCGAGTGCAGTGGATTGACGAACGAGAGGCCGAATTTCCGGCAGAGGCCTCGGCGCCTCATGTCGAACGACTGTGCGTGGAGTGGGTCCAAACAGAGGTGCGCAATGCACCGCCGGGGGCCTACTACCTCGTGCTCACCCACAGCCATGCGCTCGATCTGGCGATCACCGAGGCGGTGCTGCGACGAGGTGACTTCGGCTATCTCGGGTTGATTGGCTCTGCCACGAAGCGGGCGAAGTTCCTGCGCCGCTTCGAACAACGAGGCATCGCCGACGAGGTCGTCGCGCGACTGACCTGTCCC
The DNA here is from genome assembly GCA_947448955.1 of Burkholderiales bacterium. Classification (GTDB taxonomy): domain Bacteria; phylum Pseudomonadota; class Gammaproteobacteria; order Burkholderiales; family Burkholderiaceae_C; genus Pseudaquabacterium. Next base: position 4,254 of record CANFPU010000107.1, on the reverse strand, counting down.
ATCGGTGTGCCAGGAATCACCGGCAAACAACCCGAGGTCATTGCGCTGGCGGTGGTCGCGCAGTTGCTGCAGCAGGCCAGCCAAAACCCGTGACCGGCAATTCGCCGGTGCCGCCGGTCAGGACTGCGCCAACCGCGCCAGCGCTGACGGATCAAGCACTTTAACGGTGTAGCCGCAGACCTCAATCACGCCTTGCCGGCTGAAGATGCGCATCAGGCGAGACAAGGTCTCGGGCGTGATGGCCAACTGCGATGCCACGTCACGCTTGCGCTCGTGCAGCTTGACCATCGCCTGACCTGCCGCATCGGAGGCCGGCTCACAGCGTTGGTGCAGCCACTGTGCCAACCTGGCCGGCGCGTCCTTGTGCATCAGCTCATGGGTGTTGACCGTTAGCGCTTGGACCTCTCGTGCGAGACCCTGGATCAAACGTTGAGCCAAACCAGGAAACTGCGCCAGTCGCGCTTCCAAGGCCTTGCAAGGGAACTCAATCACGCTTGCCGGGCCCAGTGCCTGGGCGTCCATCGAGTGCGGTTCAGCCAACCACGCTGAACTCAGGTCCAACCAAGCCGGACCTCGAACAATGCGTTCGGTACGGAAGATGCCATCCGGAGTGCGAAAACCTAGTGCAACCTCGCCGCAGAACAAAGCCACCAACATGCTGGCGGCCTTGCTGCGGCTGAGAACCCGCTGACCTTGCGACACCTGACGGGCCTGGGCCATGCCCTCCAAGGCCTTCAACTCACCATCGTCCAACGCCTCACCGCCCAGCAGGGCCCGCCACAGCGCCGAACCGATAAAGCCCACGGGGGCGGCGCGATCATGAACAGACGCTGCGAGATCGATAGCGTGGTGAGCGCCAGCGCGATCGGGCGGCAGCGCCAGTGGGACAGGACCAGGATGTTCCATGCGATGGCGAGGCCGGTGTCAGGCGTGATGTGCGTGTTGGAGGCGATCACCTGCGGAGCCTCGACTGTCCAACAGGCCCAGCCAGAGCACCTTGCGATGGATCAACGCTGTCCCAGCACCAAAAGCCCGCCAGTGCCGACGCCCAGACTGCCAAACCAGTGTCCAGCCAGGTCCATCCGGGCGAAATTCTGTCGCCATGGCGCCCAGTTTGATCGCCCACCCCTTCTTGGAGAAGGCTGGCGGATGATCCCTGCGCTACAACACCAAAAGCGCTCGAAAATCGTTGACGTTGGTATAGGTCGGCCCGGTCACCACCAGATCGCCCAGTGCGGCGAAATGGCCGTAGGCGTCGTGACGCGCCAGGCTGTGGTCGAGCGAGCGCGACAGTGCTGCGCTTCGGGCCAAGGTGTCAGGGCTGACGATCGCGCCGGCGTTGTCTTCGACGCCGTCGATTCCGTCGGTATCGGCTGCCAGTGCCCAGATGCCGGGCTGGGCTTGCAGCGCCAGTGCGCAGCCAAGCAGGAATTCACCCGCACGCCCACCACGGCCCAGTGACTGGCCAGGCATCTGGCGCACCGTGACCGTGGTCTCACCCCCTGACAGGATCACGCAGGGTGCCGCGAAAGGCGAGCCGCGCCGCGCCACTGCGCGCGCCAAAGCGGCGTGCATACGGCCGATGTCACGGGATTCACCCTCGATCTCGTCGGACAGGATGTAGGCAGCCACACCGAACGACCGGGCCAGCGCGGCAGCCGCCTCCAGACTGGCTTGCGGCGTGGCGATGACGCGGGCCTGGTGGCCGTCCAATCGAGGGTCGCCAGGCTTGGGCGTCTCGAACAAGCCGCTCTCCAGACCCGCGCGCGCAGCCGGCGGCAAATCGATGCGGTAGCGGTCGATGATCGCCAGCGCGTCGGCGCAACTGCTGGCGTCAGCCACGGTCGGGCCACTCGCGATCACGCCCAGATCGTCGCCAGGGACATCCGAGATCGCCAGCGTCAGCAACTTTGCTGGTGCACACAGTGCCGCCAGCCGTCCGCCCTTGATCGCCGAAAGATGCTTGCGAACGCAGTTCATCTCGCCGATTGCCGCACCGCTGGCCAGCAATTCGCGGTTGACCGCCTGCTTGTCAGCCAGCGTGAGGCCTGGCGCTGGCAGCGACAGCAGCGAGGAGCCGCCGCCAGAGATCAGTGCGATCACCAGGTCGTCCGCGCTCAGTCCATGCACCATCGAGAGCAAGCGCTCGGCAGCGTCGCGGCCTGCGGCATCGGGCACCGGGTGGGCGGCCTCGACCACCTCGATGCGACCCGGCTTGGCGCGCCAGGCTTCGGGCACATGGCCGTAGCGGGTCACCACCAGCCCGGACAAGGGCGCGTCGGCGGGCCAGAGCGCGTCGAGCGCGGCGGCCATCGCGCCGCCCGCCTTGCCAGCGCCGATCACCAGCGTGCGGCCGCGAGGCGGCGCGGGCAGTTGGCCCGCCAACACTTGTGCCGGCTGGGCGCGGGCGACCGCAGCCTCGAACAGCGCGCGCAGAAAGGCGCGCGGGTCGCAAAGCTCAGGGGCAACAGGGCTCATCGGCGGGGATTCCAGCGGTTTTCAATTCAACATGGCGGCGCGTCAAGCCGGCCGAACACCGGCCTGGCCAGTCATGCCCCGGCCGCCTCGTGAGCAGCCATCCACTCGAGCGCCTTGACCAGCGCCGAATGCCCGAGTGGGTCCCAGCCCTGCGCAGCACCGGTCGAGTGCCCGGACTTCAGCAGATGACCAGCCATCGGCGCACCCATGATGCCCAGGCCGACGAAGCCCAGCTTGAGTTGGTTTGAGGTCATGGCAGGTCCTTGAGGTGGCGAGGGAATCCGTCCGGTGGCGCTGGCTTTGCTGGGTTTGGAGGGCGTGCCCACGATGGTGGCGATCGGTGAAGGTGAGGCAGCCTCCAGACAGTGACGCACCAACGTGGGCAATATTTCAGGACAGGCCGCAAGCAGCCATCGGCATCCACACATGGCATCCTACACCGCCAGCCAAGACGCTCAAGGTAGCGCTGTCATTCTCCTAAAATGAGCCATGACACAAGTTCCAACCCGGCGCGGCCGGCGCGGCAGCGGCGCCTTGACGTTGCACGATGTGGCCAAGCTCGCCGGCGTGGCGCCGATCACCGCCTCGCGCGCCCTGAACAAGCCGGAGCAGGTATCCGACGAGGTCCGCAAGAAAGTCGCTGAGGCTGTTGCACGCACTGGATACGTACCCAACCTGTTGGCAGGCGGCCTGGCATCGACCCGCAGCAAACTGGTCGCGGCCGTCGTCCCGACGATCTCGGGCCCGGTATTTCTGGAGACGATCCAGGCCTTGACCGAGGCGTTGGCCGAACGCGGCTACCAACTGATGCTGGGCCAAGCCGGCTATGTGGGGTCGCGAGAGGACGCGTTGCTGGAGGCCATCGTCGGGCGCCGACCCGATGGCATCGTACTGACAGGCATCATGCATTCGGCTGAGGGCCGCCGAAGGCTGCTGGCATCGGGCATCCCGGTGGTTGAGACCTGGGACCTAACCCCAACACCGATCGACATGCTGGTCGGTTTCTCCCATGTGGAGGTGGGCCGCGCAGTGGCCGAGTTCCTGCACACCAAGGGACGACGCAGGTTCGCGGTGATGGCCGGCGACGACGAGCGCGCCACTCGCCGCCTGAGGGCTTTTCAGGCCGCAGCCCTGGGCCTGGGCCTGCCACCGGTGCAGGCAATCGTCGTGCCCGCGCCGACCACGCTCAAGAGCGGCCGCAGCGCGCTGGCCGAATTGATGGATGGCGGACCCAAGATTGACGCGGTCTTTTGCAGCTCCGACCTGCTGGCGCTGGGCGTGCTGACCGAAGCCCAAGCCCGCAGCATCGCGGTGCCGGAACGTCTGGCCATCGTCGGCTTCGGCGACCTCGAGTTCGCAGCGGATCTGCACCCGGCGCTGACCACGGTACACATCAACGGCACGGCGATCGGCCGTCAGGCCGCGCAGTTCATCGTCGACCGCGCAGAAGGCCACCCCATCGGGCAGTCCGTGATCGACATCGGCTTTTCGATCGTCGATCGCCAGAGCAGCTGACCGGGAAAATACTGAGCATCATATGTAACACGGAGAGAGTTGGTAGCGCTATCATTTCAAGTGCAAATGGTAGCGCTACTTTTCGGAGAGGCGCCCTCAGCCCATCAAATCCGGAATGCCCATGAAAAAGCTGTTGATAACGCTGTGCTTGGCGCTGACCGCGGCCAGTGGCGCTCAAGCCCAGGTTTGGCCCGCCAAGCCAGTGACGCTGTTGGTACCGTTCCCGCCAGGAGGGTCCACCGACATGATCGCCCGCACGCT